>QVQD01000099.1 GCA_003584875.1 Methylococcales bacterium | reverse complement strand
CATTGTAGACAGCACCACAATGAAAAATGGCCTAGAGAACACGAAAGCTCTCTAAGCCATTGGTTTCCTTGCACTTCTCGAAACCATAATTTGGTACCGAGAGCCGGAATCGAACCGGCACTGAGTCACCCCAACCGGATTTTGAATCCGGCGCGTCTACCAGTTCCGCCATCCCGGCAAAGAACCGACATTATAAGGACAGTTTTTAATAAAAGCTAGCTTATTTTTAAGGTGTATTGATTGCATTAACCTGATAATATCGCCCGCTATGAAAAAAAGTGACTTTAACTACCTACTTCCTGACAATTTAATTGCCCAAAAACCTTTGGCTGAACGTGATGCAAGCCGTCTTTTATGCATGAATAAAAACTCAGGACAAATAACTGATCGCCAGTTCACCAACTTTATTGACTTAATTAATGACCGAGATTTATTGGTCTTTAATGACACTAAGGTGATTCCAGCCAGACTGTACGGAAGAAAGCAAAGCGGCGGAAAAATTGAAATATTAATTGAACGCCTACTTGATGATCACCGTGCGCTAGCTCATGTTAAAGCCAGTAAGTCGCCCAAAGCAGGTGCTTTAATCGAACTAGACCAAGACTATCACTGCACCGTACAAGGACGAGCAGATGATTTATTTATCTTAGAGTTTACAGATATTTCCTTAATGAAACTTTTAGACTTAATTGGCCATATACCCTTGCCGCCCTATATTACTCGCGCGGATGATGTGTCAGACTTAACTCGCTATCAAACTGTGTTTGCCAAAGAAGCAGGGGCAGTAGCTGCACCTACTGCAGGCTTACACTTTAATGATGCACTCATGACCAAGATTAAAGCACTGAACATACAAACAGCCTTCGTTACTTTACATGTCGGTAGTGGCACTTTTCAGCCCGTACGCGCAGAAAACTTAGCAGATCATGTCATGCACAAAGAATACTTTGCCGTGCCTCAAGCGACAGTCGATGCAGTAGAACAGACTAGAGAGCGGGGTGGACGAGTAATTGCCATCGGCACTACAGCAGTTAGAGCTTTAGAATCAGCCTCTACTAGTGGTCAATTAATATCCGGCTTTGGAGATACAGATTTATTTATCACACCCGGCTACACTTTTAAATCAGTAGATGCTTTATTAACTAACTTTCATTTACCCGAATCAACACTATTAATGCTGATTTCTGCGTTTGCAGGATACGACGAGATTAGAAACGCTTATCAGCACGCCATAAAGGAATCTTATCGATTTTTCAGTTATGGCGATGCAATGTTTTTAAGTAATTAGTAGCACAATGCATACCCTGCCTATACTTTAATTCCAACAGCATTAAACATGCCCATGGCTCACTCGCCTATGGGATAATAGCCTAAATTTGGACATGATGATCTTGCTGGCACTGCCGGCTAGTTCTTTGGATAATTAATGAAAATTCACCTTAAAACACTTGGCTGTCGGCTTAATGAAGCTGAATTAGAAACTTGGGCGCAAGCTTTTCAAAAATCTGGCCACGCCATTACTAAACAGGCCGAAGCAGCCCAACTCATCGTTATTAATTCTTGCGCAGTTACTCAAGATGCTGCCAGAAAATCCCGCCAACTCATACGTCGTATTCATCGTGACAATCCCCAAGCAAAACTAATTGTAAGTGGTTGTTATGCTACTTTAAACCAAGAAGAAGCTGGGGCTTTATTAGGCGTAGATTTGGTTGTTAGTAACAAAGATAAAGATCGATTAGTAGAAAAGTCAATAAGCGAACTTAACATGGATACCATGCCCAGCATGGCTACAGATCCAGGTGAAACCTCCTTATTTACACGCGGCAGACAAAGAGCTTTTATTAAGGTACAAGATGGTTGTCGCTATCGCTGCACTTTTTGTATTGTCACGGTGGCTCGCGGTGAAGAAGTCAGTCGCACCATAAAAGTCATAGTTGATGAAATTAATGAACTGCATCAACAAGGAATCACCGAAGCTATCTTAACAGGCGTGCATTTAGGTGGTTATGGCAGTGATTTGGGTATTAATTTATCTGATCTCATTAAAGCTATATTAGCTGAAACCGAAATACCTAGACTTAGATTAGGTTCTTTAGAACCTTGGGAATTGCCAGACGACTTTTTTGAATTATTTCATAACCCTAGACTAATGCCCCACTTACATTTACCCCTGCAAAGCGGTTCAGATACCGTATTACGTAGAATGGCACGACGCTGTAAAACGGAAGAGTTTTCTGCTATCGTTCAAAAATTACGCACAGAAATTCCTCACTTTAATATTACAACCGATATTATTGTAGGCTTCCCAGGTGAAACCGAACAGGAATGGCAAGATAGCTATAACTTCATCAAACAAACCGGTTTTGGCCATATTCACATTTTTACTTACTCTCGAAGAGAAGGCACTAAAGCCGCTAATTTACCTGATCAAATTAGCGAGGAAACTAAAAAACACCGTAGCCGACAATTGCATGAATTAGCCAACACCATGAAGCTAGCATTTTTCAAGGACAATCTAGGCTTAGAACTTCCAGTGCTCTGGGAAGGTTACAGCATTGCCCAAGAAGATGGCAGTCAGCAGGTCTTTGGTTATACACCTAATTACCTACGCGTCAGCGGCATCATTAAAGCGGGTGTTTCGGTTGAAAATAAGACCTTTAAGGTAAAGTTATCAGAATTAGGCGAAGACTATATAATAGCCAACATGTAATATCAGTTAGCTTAGGGGACATCCCCCTACCGTTAACATATCTCTCATTTAATAACATATAACGCATCCATGGAAAAAACATACGCTCCTCACGATATAGAACAACGCTGGTATAAAAACTGGGAAGAACAAGGTTATTTTGCTGCTAAAGCAGAAGGAGAATCGTATTGCATTATGATTCCACCACCTAATGTCACCGGCAGTCTACACATGGGCCATGCTTTCCAAGATACCATTATGGATGCCCTCACCCGCTATCATAGAATGAAAGGCTATAGCACCTTGTGGCAGGCAGGTACTGATCATGCTGGCATAGCTACACAAATGGTCGTAGAACGTCTTTGTAATGCCGAAGGTAAAACTCGCCATGATTATGGTCGTGAAAAATTCGTAGAAAAAGTTTGGCAATGGAAAGAAGAATCAGGCGGCGCTATTACTCAGCAATTACGCCGCATGGGCTCTTCATTAGATTGGAATAGAGAACGTTTTACCATGGATGATGGCATGTCCGATGCCGTTCAAGAAGTTTTTATACGCCTTTATGAAGAAGGTTTGATTTATCGCGGCAAACGCCTAGTTAACTGGGATCCCGTATTGCATACTGCTGTTTCTGATTTGGAAGTTTTATCTGAAGAAGAAAACGGCTCTATGTGGCATATCCGTTATCCATTATCCAATGGCCAAGGTCATTTAATCGTTGCTACCACTCGCCCAGAAACGTTATTGGGCGATGCAGCAGTCGCGATTCATCCAGATGATGATCGCTATAAACATTTATTAGGTGAATTCGTAGAACTGCCCTTAACTGGCCGTAGAATTCCGATTATTGCCGACGAGTATGTTGATCCAGAATTTGGTACTGGCTGCGTTAAAATCACACCCGCCCATGATTTTAATGATTATGAAGTCTGGACACGTCATCGTCATACTTCAGTCATTCAAGATTTACCTCACGGCGGCTTGATTAATGTCTTAACTGTCGATGCCGCGATACGCAGCAATGATGAAAACGAAAACCAACTAATCCCAGAACAATACAGTGGACTCGATCGTTTCGCCGCACGTAAACAAATAGTTGCTGATCTTGAAGCTCAGGGCTTATTAGAAAAAATAGTAGACCATAAATTAATGGTACCGCGTGGTGATCGTACTAACAGTGTTATCGAACCTTTATTGACTGATCAATGGTACGTTAAAGTTGCGCCACTAGCAGAACCAGCCATAGCTGCTGTTGAAAATGGCGACATTAAATTTGTGCCTGACAATTGGAAAAACACTTATTTTGATTGGATGCGCAATATTCAAGACTGGTGTATTTCACGGCAAATTTGGTGGGGACATCGTATTCCCGCTTGGTATGATGACTTAGGCAATATTTATGTCGGTTCGTCTGAGCAAGCTATTCGTGAAAAACACAACTTACCCGCTGATTACCTCCTTAAGCAAGATGAAGATGTACTCGATACTTGGTTTTCATCAGCGCTCTGGCCTTTCTCAACCTTAGGCTGGCCAGAAAATACCGAAGAACTGGCAAAACATTATCCAACCAGCGTATTAGTCACGGGCTTTGATATCATTTTCTTTTGGGTCGCTCGTATGATTATGATGGGGCTTAAATTTCAGGGTGCAGTACCCTTTAAAGAAGTCTACATACATGGTTTGGTGCGTGATGCCGAAGGCCAAAAAATGTCCAAATCTAAGGGCAATGTACTCGATCCGATTGATATTATTGACGGCATAGAACTCGACGCCCTAGTCACTAAAAGAACTGCAGGCATGATGCAGCCGCATTTGGCTAAAAAAATTGAACAAGCAACCCGCAAAGATTTTCCTGACGGCATACAATCCTACGGTACCGATGCCTTACGCTTTACTTTTGCTTCATTAGCATCAACAGGCCGCGATATTCGTTTTGATACGGCAAGAACCGAAGGTTATCGTAATTTCTGTAATAAGCTTTGGAATGCTGCGCGTTACGTATTAATGAATACCGAAGAGCAAGATAACGGCTTATCTGATGCTCCCTGCGCCTACTCTCAAGTTGACCGTTGGATTATTTCCAGGCTCCACCAAGTTACAACTACAACGAGTGACGCCATAGATAACTATCGCTTTGATTTAGCCGCACAAGCGCTTTATGAGTTCACTTGGAATGAATACTGTGACTGGTATTTGGAACTCGCCAAAGTGTCCTTACAATCAGATGATGAGGCCTTACAGCGCGGCACTCGCAAAACCTTATTGACAGTTCTTGAAACTCTGTTACGCTTAGCCCATCCGCTAATGCCCTTTATCACCGAAGAAATCTGGCAGCGTGTTGCTCCTTTGGCGGGCATTCATGCCGACACCATCATGTTACAAGCTTATCCAATAGCCGATGAAACACTCATTGATGACAAGGCGATCACAGAAATAAATTGGTTGATGAGCTTTATTCTAGGTGTACGCCGTATTCGTGGCGAAATGAATATTGCTCCGGGCAAGCCTTTACCGGTATTACTACAAAATGTTTCAGTTAATGATCATGACTTCATAACGACTAATAGTGTTTATTTACATAAGATTGGTCGCTTAGAATCAATAACACGCTTAGAAAATGAAGAAACTGCCCCAGAATCTGCTATTGCCTTAGTTGGTGAAATGAAAATTTTGATACCTATGGCAGGCCTGATCGATAAAGATGCTGAATTGGCACGCTTGGAAAAAGAAATACAAAAAATCAACAATGATTTACCTAGAATTAAAGATAAATTAACTAATCCAACCTTTATCGATAAAGCCCCAGCCGCTGTTATTGATAAAGAGAAAGCTAAATTAGCTGAGTTAAATTCATTGTTAAGCAACCTTGAACAACAGCACGCTAAAATTCTGGCGATGTGATAAAAGCAGGCTAAAGGCTAAAGGTAAAAGGCAAAAAACTTAAGGGCGTATGCAATACGCCCCTACTATCACAACAATATTATCGTTCCTACATCGGAACGATAAAAATTAATTTTGTAGGCCGAGTTAGCGATAGCGTAACCCGACCTACTTTCTTTGCCTTTAGCCAAACCCCGGCCGGCATTAGTAGACGTTCAATTGGAATTATTTTATAAGGGCGTATGCAATACGCCCCTACTATCACAACAATATTATCGTTCTTACATTGGAACGATAAAAATTAATTTTGT
>QVQD01000107.1 GCA_003584875.1 Methylococcales bacterium | reverse complement strand
ACTTTCGATGTTGGGCGTATGCAATACGCCCCTACGGTGTTTTTTATCGTTTCCACGCCGATAAGAAACTTGTGTAGATACCTATGCCTAAAGAGGCACACTAAACCTCATCTGGCGATAGCGTTGCATCAACTTCATCCAGCACAAGGCCTGCTTGTTCAGTGATACTTTTGGGTAACGTCTTTTTAACTTTAACACCTAAATCAACAAAACTACTGGCTTGGCGAATTAAATTACCATTGCCCGAGGTTAATTTATTCATCACGCCATCATAGGTAGTGTGAACAGTACTCAATTGCTTACCCAGTTTTTCTAAGTCTTCTACAAAACCACGAATCTTGTCATAAACAATGCCAGCTTTATCAGCGATAGCACGCGCATTTTCATTCTGACGTTCATAACGCCAAATGTTTTCGATAGTACGTAGGGTAGCCAACAAGGTTGTAGGCGTTACTACAATAATCTTATGCTCAAAAGCATCAGAAAATAAACGCTCATCCGCTTGAAACGCAGCAATAAAAGCCGCTTCTATAGGCATAAACAACAAAACAAAGTCCAACGAGCGTATGCCTTTTAGACCTGAGTAATCTTTCTCACTCAATGTTTTTATATGAGTACGCACCGCTTCGGTATGTTGTTTTAAAGCGCCAATGCGCTCGTCCTCATCATCACTGGAACAATACTGCTCATAAGCGACTAATGAGACTTTAGAGTCGATAATAATATCTTTATCTTCAGGTAAACGGACGATGACATCGGGCTTAAATAGCCTATTATTTTCATCGCGGAATGCGCCTTGAGTTTCGTATTCAATGCCTTTACGTAAACCGGATTTTTCTAATACGGTTTCTAAGATCATTTCTCCCCAATTACCCTGAGTTTTTTTATCACCTTTTAAAGCACGGGTTAAATTAAGCGCATCTTGATT
This sequence comes from Methylococcales bacterium, assembly GCA_003584875.1. GTDB lineage: Bacteria > Pseudomonadota > Gammaproteobacteria > Methylococcales > Methylomonadaceae > Methylobacter_C. The sequence continues at coordinate 4,994 of QVQD01000107.1, read as the reverse complement.
CATTTGCGCGGTATCACGCCTTAACGAAACAATTTCCTCACGCAGTGAAATACGATCTTTGTTTTCATTGTCATAAACCGTTTCTATGCGTTGCTTAAACTCACCGAGTTGTTCACGCAGAGGCTTAACGATATGATCTAAACTCGTTTGATTATGTTCGGTAAATTGCTTGTTACGCTCATCGAAAATCCTGCCAGCCAATTGTTCAAACTGATTAATTAGCCTAAGTTCAGCATCTTTTAACAAATTTAATTTTTCTTCCGCATGTTTTAGCTGTTCTGCCGTACGCGATTCTATTTCAGCAACTTGGGTTTTGGCTTCAAGATAATGCTGTTGTAATTGTTTGAATTCAGCGTCTTTGTCTTGAAATTGCGATAACTTCTCTGACAATACGGCAAGGTCGGTAGCCTGTTTGCTAATAGTAATTTTGTCTTTTGCATTTGCTAAACGCATTAATAATGCGCCTAGCAAACACCCAATAAAAACCAAAAGCAAGGGCGGTAAATTATTAATAAATTCCATGCTAAGTGATTATAATTGTTTGAATATGTCCGCCGCAGTCGCTAGCGTTTCATTCAGATCATCATCAGTATGCGCAACAGAAACAAAACCCGCTTCATAAGCAGAAGGCGCTAAATAAATACCCTTTTCAAGCATGGCATGAAAAAAACGCTTAAATCGCTCTTGATCGCATCGCATGACTTTAGCAAAACTATCAACTTGGTCATCTTCACTAAAAAACAATCCAAACATGGCGCCCACATTATTAGTAGTGAACGCAATGCCGGCTTGATGAGCCAGTTCTTTTAAACCTGTCGTCAATTTTTCAGTTTTTGCACTGACAGACTCATAAAAGCCAGCTTGGGAAATAAGTTCTAATGTTTTTAAGCCAGCCGCCATGGCAATCGGATTGCCAGATAGGGTTCCTGCTTGATAAACAGGACCCAAAGGCGCAAGGTATTCCATTATTTTACGTTGCCCACCAAACGCACCGACTGGCAGACCTCCTCCTAAGATTTTACCCAAGGTAGTTAAATCGGGTTTAATGCTATAAATGCCCTGCGCACCATTCAAAGCCACTCTAAAGCCGGTCATGACTTCATCAAAAATTAATACACTTTGATAACGATCACAAACTAAGCGTAAGGTTTCCAGAAAACCAGGGACTGGTGGTATGCAGTTCATATTGCCAGCAACAGGCTCTACGATAATACAGGCAATTTGTTCACCTAATTCAGCAAACAGTGCCAGCACTGCATCACTATCATTATAAGGTAGAGTAATGGTATCGGCCGCGACTGCCGCTGTTACACCAGGAGAACTAGGCACCCCCAAAGTCAAGGCACCAGAGCCTGCTTTAACCAATAAAGAATCAGAATGGCCATGATAACAGCCTTCAAACTTGACAATTTTATCTCGACCCGTATATCCCCTAGCTAAACGTATGGCACTCATAGTGGCTTCAGTACCTGAACTGACCATTCTGACCATTTCAATGGCAGGCATGAGCTCACAAACTTTATTCGCCATTAAGGTTTCTAATTCTGTAGGCGCACCAAAACTTAAACCTTTATCGGCGGCTTGTTTAACTGCCTCGATAACCTCAGGATGAGCATGACCTAAAATCATAGGTCCCCAAGAACCTACATAATCGATATAACGCTTCTGGTTAGTATCATAAATATACGCACCACTAGCATGATCGATAAAAACAGGTGTGCCACCTACCCCACTAAAAGAGCGTACGGGCGAATTAACACCTCCAGGAATAACGTTTTTGGCATTGGAAAATAAAACAGTTGCTTCGGTCATAATCATTTTTTAAGGTTACAATAAATGGCGTAAAGAATAGGACAACTTTGCTAAGATTGAAAGAGCTCAATGCGTTCATTTAAAACTAATAACCACCATTTATGCGCTAAAGCGTAAAAACTAGTCAACTTACGGAACAACTTATGAAATCAAGAGATAGACGCCACGGATTGGTTGTGGTCAATACTGGCGAAGGTAAAGGGAAATCTTCAAGCGCCTTTGGCATGGTGTTTCGTGCTGCAGGCTGGGATATGAAAGTCTGTGTTATTCAGTATATTAAAGGCCAATGGCAAACCGGTGAACAAAAAGCAGCTCAACGCTTTGATAATATTGAGTGGCATGCTTTAGGAGATGGTTTTACTTGGGATACTAAGAATCCTGAACAAGATATTAAAACCAGCCGAGCTATATGGGAACTGAGTAAACAGAAAATTTTATCAGGAGAATTTGACGTCGTGTTATTAGACGAGATCAACTATTGCTCCAGCTATCAATGGATTACCGGCCAAGAAATCGCTGATTTTATTAGCAATGAAAAACCAGCTTGGTTACATTTGATTATGACAGGACGTAATGCCGCCCCAGAAGTCATCGCGGTTGCAGATACCGTAACCGACATGACTAAAATAAAACATGCTTATGAGCAGGGCATTAAAGCAGAACAGGGTATTGAATTTTAAAAAAATCTACTCACCGATCAGCCGCTATCTTTCTATTTAATAGGCGCCATTATGTTTATTTATACCTTACCTATATTTTTCTCTGACATTGTTTGGGCAAGTCCTGTTGAATTGCTAATGATAACTCTCGTATTACTCGTAGTTTTGTTTCTAACTGCACCTGCATGTGCCGAAAATTTAAACCAACTGTCTTTAAAGCAATATTTATTTTCGGCTTGGATCGGTTTTGTAAGGCTACACTGGGTATTCTGGCCCTTCTTTATTATTTTCAATATCAGCTTATATGTCGCAGATACCTTAGCAAAAACGGGATTATTAACCGTCTCTAGTTGGGATGACGTACACTTAATGCTGTTATTACCTGCCATTTGGTGGACCACTGCGATTTGGCGCTGTTCCGCAAACACCACTCAAAGCATTTACGCTGCAGGAGCGCGTTTAATAACCTTAGCGGTATTTTTTGAATACGGCTTAAAGTTTTTAGTACGCTTTAATTACGCCCGCCTATTTTTTGGTTGCGAGGAATTACTGCTAGATTATGGTAGTTGTTTTTAAAGATTAGCCTAGATTATTTAACTCGATGTTCTTGACAACTCAAGAATTCCCGTGAGCTTTTCAAAAAGTTACTCGCATTTAAATATTAGCAGTTATGAATCGAGCACTTAGCTATAATTTGTTATAGAAAAACCAAATAACAATCGTAAGTTATTGATTTTATATTGCAGAAAGCTATTGTATGAAAATTGGACGATCTAAGAAACTTAACTAAAAAATAGTGAGTTAGCTACTTTATAAAGTAGTCTTCCACAGAGTTATCCACAGGTTCTGGGGATAACTTTATAAATAAAGCAGGGGCGTATTACATACGCCCATTTATCCTCGATGCTCTCTTACACAGTCCTTAACATCGAAGTTTTACCGACCATCACATCTACCGTTTTTAATAATCTTTTAAATACAGATTGCTGAAGATAGGGAATGTTATGTTTTTTGCATAAGGCCATTACTTGAGGCTGAACCTTCTGATATTGACTCAGCGGCATCGCTGGCCATAAATGATGCTCTATTTGATAATTTAACCAACCATAAAAAAAGTCGTTAAGATTAGAGCCGGTGGGGTAATTAACCGAGCCTATAATCTGCCGTAAATAGAACTCACCTTTACCACTGGCTTTTTCATCAAACATCGTGACATCCTCACCGGCATGATTAGGCATCATCACCAAGAAGCTGTGCATATTGGTAAAAATTTCTGCCATTATTGAGGTCAGCAATACACTCACAACGGCAAAACTACCTAAAGGCAAAAACAGCAAAGGTAACAAAACAAAGCGAAAACTTACGTAAAGCAAAATACTCTGTAACCATAACCCCCTGCCCTGCACAGTAAATAAACTCCATGCTCCGAGTCTTGTCATTACTGGCGCTGGCTCGCCTTGTTGTCTGGCAGCATTTAAGCGTAATTCTTTATGGGTTCTTGGTGTGTAATAGATCAGTTTCCATATCCCAGAAAAAAGCGCAACTATCGTATAACGTAGCCACATAGGCAATGTTGATTGCCTTAACCATTCCATATTGTGCTGTGCATTGTTAGGATCGTTTATTTCACCCAAACTATAATGATGCAATACATTATGCTCATGCTGCCAACCGGCATGAGTCATCCAATCTGGCCAATCCAGAAAACGTCGCCAGCCTTGAGCAAACTTCTTGCTAGTATAGTTTTCGTCAATACCGTCGATTTTATCGTAGGCTCTATGAATAATAGGATGTGCGACCTGTGTCCAACGTGTGAAACTACCTTGGCTAATTAATAAGGCGGAAATAGGATTAGGGAAAATCCAAGCAGTACCATAACCCATAAGCGTACAAATTTTTCCCCAACGCTCCATTCTTTTTAGGTGCTGTAAATCTTCATCGCCCACATTAGCCATGGCTTTTTGCTGAATTTCGCTGATATCTCTGGCTAATTGTTCACGATCGACTGAATGATAATTGTCTAAATTCAAAATATTCTGTTCCTATGCTTTATGTGAGCGGAAGGTTAAAAAGTATATGGCTATTTAGCCTCTATTAATAAAGGTCTTATCAAAACCCATGCGCCAAAGGCAAGAGAACTGAATAAATGATTGCAATATGCTTTGGGCAATCAACCCATTGGGGAAAATCAGCATGATCAGGTTGAAACTCAACCCTAGGTGTTAATGATTTACTTAGTTGTAAACGACAAGCAAAAAAAAAGGCCTAGGTAAAACACCTAGACCTTTTGAATATTTAAAACGAGTTAGTTTTAACCCGCTTATTACAAATTTGTAGTCCATACGCTATCTAGCGGCTAATATACCTTAATGAAGCTTTAGATAGCAAGCCTTGGAGCATGCGTATATTCAAAGTAACACTGCCCATAGCCAAGCTTATAGGGACTGTCGGGTTACGCTGTCGCTAACCCGACCAAACTGGGCGAATAAATTCGCCCCTACAAATAAATTCGCCCCTACAAAT
>QVQD01000216.1 GCA_003584875.1 Methylococcales bacterium | reverse complement strand
GCATTACGCCCCTACAGTTGTAGGCCGGAATAAGACCATTCAAGCGTAGCGCGTGATGGCGTTTCCGGCGATTCGATCGATACGTCTGCCGGAAACGCTTTACTCGCTTACGCTAGTAAAGTCTTATTCCGGCCTACAGTTGCTCCGCAAGTGAGAGCGAAACCCATCATGGTGCGATGTGTTTCAGGTTTTTCTACCTATATTACGTTCTGTTGTTCTTAAAATATAAAATCAACTGATGCACTAAATAAGTCGATTGCATTGTTGGTGTTTGCAAAAGTTTTCGTTGTGTTGTTAAACAAGCCTATACCCGTCCAAGCCTGACCGTTTTTGGTGCTTGTATCAATGCGATCCCATTGCACTTTAAGATCTAGATTTTTATAAAAATCGTAACGGACCCCTAGGGTTTTGGTGTCTTGATCCATGTAGTTAAATTGGCTTAATATTAGGGTCATAAAATAATTATTAAGTGCTGCATTAGATCCTGTGCTACCGCTAAAGGTGGTTGGGCTGTTATTAACAGAGGCAGAATAAGTAACATAAGGGGTAAATTTACCTAAGCGCGCGCCACCAGAAACATAGCCTGCTGTCATATCGATAACGTTGCTCTGTGTGGTTTGCTTATTGGCTACTTCACCGCTAATAAAATAATCGCCATTATCCCAAGTGCCACCCAGCGCTAAAACCTGAAATCACTGTTGGTCAGGGACAAGTTTTGTAGTTGTTGGCAAAGTGCAGGATCATAAAGGTTATAACCATAATAGGTATAATTTGGATTGTTACAAGCAGGCGACAAATAAGGCGTATATACAGATTTGATAAAACCAGGGTCGTAATAATTCATAGACATATGCGTATAACTACCCCGTAAAGTAAAATCACTGTAGTTAGCATTAATATTGATGCCAGCCATGTTATTGCCGGTAAATGAGGCATTTGGAACTGTTGCCACTTTAGTATTGCCATAATAGGGCTGTATTAGCCAACTGACTGGGCCGGTTTGTGGGCGATACATTAGATCCACACCTTCCATATGATTGGCTATGGGAACTAAAGAGTAAAGCTCTGAGGGTGGTCTTATCCAAGGATTGGCGTAAAACATATCCAGATAATCGGATAGCATAAAAAACGGTGGGCGTATGCGACCCGCACGTATATCTAAGTCAGACAATATTTTAAATTTAGCAAAAGCTATCTGCAGTTCAGGCACATAGGTGTTATTAGCGTCCTGTTTGCTAACCGCTTGAGCAGTAAAGCTTAAGCGATCGAGTGCTTTCCAGTCCATTTGTAAGCCTATTCGACTTTCTGGGTTTAAACTAAGGCTTTCTGTACTGCCTGCGCCACGTGGTTGAGATAATGGATTGGTGACAAAATCAGCATTACCCGTGCTGCTATTAACAATACCTAGGGTGCCAAAACCTTTAAGAGTGGCATCGTGGCCTAAATCTAAAGCATAAGCATGAGAGGTAATTAATGCTGATAGTGAAACTAAAGTGAGTAGCTTTTTCATAGACTATGGTTAGGGAGTTGATATTGATGGCAATATTTACAAAGAGTGTAAAAAGTTAGGGTGTAAAAATAATTTTGACTGATTTGTCGACTGCACTTTTGTCGATATAGCCGATCATGGCTGGATTGCTGGAGAGTAGTTTTAGTAGTTCAGCGTTGCTAGAGGCCTCTTGTGGTGCTGAGGCTTTGCCAGAAAAGACCATCTTTGACCAGTAAGATTTTAGTTGCGTGGCTGTTTTTTCAGTGACGCTTTTATGAAATTCTTCATGAGCTGCTGTGCTATCAGTTTGCTCGATGGGTTGGGCGGAACTGCCATTGGGGAAGTTGGTTGTTTTGCCTAAAAATAAACTAGCCACTTGTTCTTTGTCAAGGCTATTGACGGGTGAGTTAGCGCTAACGATAACTACCACAGGTTCTGATTGTGCCTTAGTTATAGATAGTAATAAAGCGATGCAAAAGAGAAGAATAAAATGGATTTTTTTCATAACTTAGTACTTGAAAAGCGGGTAAACCAAAGTTTTTTGAGTGCTGATTTGCCCTAATTTAAAGCCATAAGTATTAGGTAATCTATATTGTAAAATCAAAACGGACGGCATTATTAGGTTCATTTTAGTGTTATGGTTACTGCTTTTTGTAGTATTTAGGGAGTCTTAATGGATTGAATAATATAGTCTAAAAGCACTAAGATCAATGCTAAAGTTGTTATAGCACTAAAGACTAAGTCTGTAAGCCAATATAAAAGTGATAAAGCCAGCGCTTGATTCTAAATCAAGTAATGCCTCTCCCACAAAAATACTTTCACGACTTCTATAGCAAATGTTTCCGTTGCCATTCATAAACAATCAGGTCGGTAGGGGGGTATTGCATGCGTTCAATAAAAACATTGAACGTTTAAATAATGGCTAAATGTGTCGCCCCTTAAGTGTTTTTTAGTTACCTTGCCGACATAAACAGCTTATGCCCTAAAGGCATGTTACGCAAAAATATTGTTAAATATACTGTAATAAAGCGACAGTTTAATGACAGAGAATAGATTGTTTTTGTTGGTTAAAATAACTGCGCATAAAGAAGTTCTATAGTTGAAAATACCTATGTAAATATGGTAACTTTAGCTTTTATTAGTTATATAGATTGAAGATATTATTGCTTCAATGCGCCTCCTAATATTCTGTTGCTCGTTATACTTCGACAACACAATAATTTACCTTAGCTTGCTTCCATACTTGGACCTATGAGTTTTATTTCAAGATTACTAAGTCGTAATAAGACAAATAATACAGGTTCTGTCGCCAATGATTTTGCCGTTCAGAGCCAGCGATCTATGCGAAAAATCACTTTGTTGATCGTTGTTGCTATCATCATGTTTTCGGGTTTTTTTCTCTATGGTTTAAGGTCATCTGTACAAAGTGGTCAGCAATTAACAGCTATAAAAGATGTGTACTTTCCAGTATTGGAAGAGATTGATGCCACTATCGTTAATATTGATCGCATAGAAGGCTTTATGATTCAGGCGGTCATGACTGGTGAAGCTGAAGAAATCAGTAAAGCGCATGAAGCTTATGCGCATGCAGAGAACTTGCTGAATCAAATTCGAGAGCGTTATCCTGATCAGAATGATGTGATCGTTGCTTTGCAAAATAAATTTAAGGACTATTTTAGTTTTGCAGAAAAAACGACTCAGATGCAATTAGACAATGCCGGTAAAGATGAGCAAGGCTTAGCGGTACAAATGAATCAATTATTGCGAGATCTGCGCGAAGACATTGTTGTGTTCAGAGCGGTGAGCTATCAAAATTTCTTGACTACACTGAATAAATCTCGAAGAACATCAGAACTAAACTTCTATGCAAGTATTGGGGTGGGAGCCATAAACCTGCTATTTATGGCCATCTTAGTGTTTTTTATTCGCTTGCTAAATAAACATAATCATTCGGTTTCAGACTCCTTAGATCAGGTGGCTACTTTGCTCAATAATTGTGGGCAAGGCTTCTTTTCATTCGGCACTGATCTAAAAATAGTAGGTGAATATAGTCAGGCATGCGTTAGTTTGTTAGGCCAGATACCTACAGGGCTTTATGCGGATAAAGTTTTATTTCCGTTTGAAGAAGGTAGTTATAAGCGCCTTACCGAAGTTAATTATAAGCGTAAGTTAATGCGATCTTGCATAGATGACGCCTTGCAGACCGAAGGTACAGCGTTAGCGAGTATATTTCTAGACCTAATTCCATCAGAACTCATAGTTAATAATAAAGTTTTGAAAGCCCAGTATATCCCGATTAAAACCGGCTTTATGGTGGTGCTCAGTGACATTACAGCTGAAATGGAGCTTAAAAAGAACGTCGAATTAGAAAATAAGCATACCGCTATGATACTTGCGGCAGTCACTGATGGTCCTGAGTTTCTGGCTACTATTGAAGATTTTGTATCATTTTATACTGCAGGGCCAGATCCTTGGTTAACTCAAGATGTGGCTAGTCTGTACCGAGCTATTCATACCTTTAAGGGTAGTTTTAATCAATTTCGTTTTACCCATGTGCCGGCGGAATTGCATTCGATTGAAAGTACGCTACAAGATATGTGCAATATGCAAGTCTTATTAGGTGATAAATCTGCAGACGGAATCGTGCAACTTGTCTTTACTAGCCATTGGAAAACACTTGTCAATAAAGATATTTCTATAGTGCAATCAGCTTTAGGTGAGGATTTTTTTACTCGTGGTGGTATTATTCCGATTCAAATAAAACAAGCAAGAGCTTTTGAGCAGTTGGCTTTTGATTTGCTCAATACTAAACAAGTTGAGTTGGAGCATGCGCCAATATTGGAAGAATTGGCTCAAGTTCGTTACGTGTCTTTACATAAAGAACTGGCTGGTTTTGAAAAGCTGTTGCAGCAAACGGCTCAAAAATTGGAAAAAGAACTAGAGCCATTGTCTATTAATGGTGATGACGTGCGTTTGGATCCAGATATCTACAGACAATTTATATTATCTTTAGGTCATGTCATGCGTAATGCGATTGATCATGGTATTGAAGATCCAGATTCTCGCTACGAGAAAGGCAAAAATGAAGCGGGTACTATTCGTTGTAAAACCCAGTTTATTGCCGATGAATTTGAGCTGATTATAGAAGATGATGGCGCAGGTATTAATGAAGCGGCACTGCGCTCACGTGCGTCTAATACGCTTGCTGCTGATGTTGATAGTTTAAGCTTGGCGGATTTAGTTTTTGCTGATGGTGTTTCTAGTCGTGAGACAGCTACAGATCTTTCTGGGCGTGGGGTAGGTATGGCTGCTGTGCGTTCAGAAGTGCTGCGTTTAGGTGGCGCTATTAGTGTTGATACTGCTCCTGATTTAGGTACACAATTTATTTTTCGTATTCCCATTTTAAAGGATATTGCAGCATGAGTGAGCAATTAGATGATTCAATTGTAAGAGTATGTGATGCTGTTATGTCAGCAACCACGTCTCATTTTCTTGTATCATTAAAAATTAAGTTCTTATCGTCTAGTACAGACTTCGGTGAAATTAATGAGCTCAAGCTTAGGAATTTGACTGCGGTTATTGGGATGTCTGGGCCGGTCAGTGCATTAGTCGCTTTTAGCTTTGATTTGGCTTTAGCTGATCATCTTCTGGCGATAGAGACTGAAGGCTTAGATATTCCAGCTGATGAAAAAGACTTCTATCGGCTAGATATGATTGCCGAAACGGTCAATATAGTGTTGGGGCATTGTACAAAATCGTTGGCGAAATTGGGTTATCCGGTTGGCTTGTCACCCCCTATTGTACTTGAGGATGCGGGTAAATTGCGTAGACCTAAAGGCGCAGTTTTTTCTAGTATCAGTCATAATACAAGTTACGGAGTGTTGGACGTTATTTTTATCACGCCTCCGGACTTGTATGGCGAAAATTTATCTATAAGTGAATAATTAATGGAGATTAAAGGTGGTTAGGTTAAATGTAATGGTAGTTGATGATTCATTATTAGCCATTAAAAAAATGGAAACCTTGTTATTAAAAATGGGCCATTACGTACGAAAAACGGCCTCTAGTGGCGCTGAAGCCATTACTAATTACCGCATGGAAATGCCTGATTTGGTCACTATGGATATTACGATGCCAGAAATGGATGGTATAGAGGCAACTCGCAGGATCATTCAAGATTTTCCAGATGCCAATATTATTATGGTCACTTCACACGGTCAGGAAGATATGGTCCGCCAAGCCATTAAGGCAGGCGCCAAAGGTTATGTTATGAAACCGGTAGACCCTGATACTCTAACTGTGCATATTGAGAGATTGCTTAAGAACTAATTGAGTTTTGTTTTATTTGCTAAATTCACAAGAAATACGTGTATAGGATGCGCTGAACGAGAGTGAAGCGCATTTTTTTGTCAAGAATGAAATGTTGCAGGTCGGGTTAGCGATAGCGTAACCCGACAGGATGCGCAGGAAATGCTTGGCTTAAGCTATCGCTACGCCAAGCAACAAAACTCGTGAGTTTTGACTCACTTACAAAGGTTTGTAGGCCGGAATAAGGCTTTAAGAGCGTAG
>QVQD01000139.1 GCA_003584875.1 Methylococcales bacterium | reverse complement strand
TTATCGCTACAACAGTTTTTCTAATTTTTAACCTTAGGCAATGACGCTTCGCTCGGAAACGATAAATTAAATCTTTGTAGTTATCGCCAACTGCCACCCAAACTCTTATAAACACTAATTAAGTTAATTGAGGTTTGTGCTTTAGCAATAATAAGTTGATTTTGTGAGCTATAAAGACTGCGCTGTGCATCCAGCACCTCTAACAAAGAACATATACCCGCTTCATAGCGCTCACGTGCAATTTGATAAACATGCTTAGTAGCCTCATTAGATTGTACTAATGATCGCCAAACTTTTTCCTGTTCGCTATAAGCCGTTAAGGAACGTTCAACATCTGAAAAAGCGCTGATCATAGATTGTTGATATTGAGTCATCGCTGCTTGTTGTCTGGCATCAGCGGCATGAAGATTAGCGGATAAGCCGCCATAACTTAAGATGGGCCATAAAACATTGCCGCCCATAGACCAAGATTTACTAGAGACATTTAAAAAGTTAGCGGCATTGGTATTAAACAAACCAATAAAACCAGTTAGAGATATATCAGGGTAAAACTTAGCCATAGCCACGCCTTGTTGTGAGGTTGCTGCGGCTAAAAGTCGTTCTGCATGACGAACATCAGGTCTATGAGTTATAACGACAGCAGGAGCCTCTAATACAAACATTTTGTCGGTATAAGGAATTTCAGCTTTAACCCTAACTAAAGTATGACTTAGGCCTGGCTTTTCTCCCAACAAGACATCCAAGCGGAATTCAGCTTGCGTAACTAAGTTTGTAAAATAAGCAAGCTGGCTATCATCATGCTCTAGTTGTGCTTTAAAGCGGATGACATCAATTCCAGCATTACTGCCGATGTCTACGCGCTGCTGAGTTAATTCTATGGTTTTTTTATCGGCATCAACTATCTGTTGCGCGATAGCATGCTGATGCTGATACTGACGTATTTCGATATAAGTTCTAGCAATTTCAGACAAGGTAGTAATTAAAATATCATCGCGCGTGAGATTAGCGGCTTCAAACTCGGCTTTAGCAGCTTCTGCGGAGCGTCTATGGCCACCAAATAAATCGAGCTCCCAACTCACATCAAAACCGGTTTTAAATATATTAAAAGGTTGTTTAAATTGTTGCGCTATGTTTGATGCCCCTCCAGGAAAACCAAACAGATTACTCTGACGATTAGCACCTGCCATTAAATCGCCAGTAGGAAATAATGCCGAAGTTGCAGAGGCTTGCAAGGCTCTTGCTTCTAGAATACGTGCTTCAGCAGTTTTAAGCTCTAAGTTGCCCTGCCCTGCTTTTTCAAGCAAATGATTTAATATCGGATCATTAAAATGCTGCCACCACAGTTTATCAGTGCTAGTTTCAGTAAGCGCTGATGATTGCCAATGTTGAGGCAATGGCAACTCAGGCTTTTTATAATCAGGCCCTACCATACAACCTAATTGAAAAAGACTGCTTAGTAATACTGATAACACTAAGAACTGTCTCAGATCATGATTTATTTTCATAATATCCTGTTAATGGTCAGCAACTGACGCTGTTGATATTTTGCCAGCCACTAAATTACTGGGCATCATTAAAGCAATAACAGCCAAGACCAAAGTAATGGTAGCCAAAAATCTAAAGGCATCAGCATAGGCCAAGATGGCTGATTGATTGATTAACTGTTGATAAATTTTGGCACTAGCGATGAGTGCTGATTCGATCTGCGCATGTCCTGCATTCATAATGCTATGAGTATATTGGGCCAACAAAGCACTATAAGCATTGTTGCTAGGACTAAGATGTTCTGAAAGGATCGATTGATGAGTTTGTTGTTGCCTTGCAATATTACTGAGTAATAAAGAAATACCGACACTCCCCCCTAAATTACGTAACAATGAATAAAGTGCTGAGGCCTTGCTACTTTTTTCTAAAGGAATCTTTGAAAAAGCCATGACACTGCTAGGTACAAACAAAAAAGGTAGACCTATCACTTGCACAATACGCATTATTACAAAGGTTTGATAATTGGTTTGAGGCGTAATGAAAGACGTTATTTCCATGCCTATACTGACGATCAACATACCGAAAGCGATCATATAACGCGCATCTATTTTATTAGCTAACTTGCCTACAAAAGGCATTAATACGATTAAGATCATGCCACTAGGTGAAAGCACTAGTCCTGCTAAAGTAGCATCATAGCCAAAGTGAGTTTGCACCAGTAAAGGTAATAAGGTGCTGCAACCATAAAGCACAAATCCAACAAAAAAGATCATTAAACAAGCCATGCCAAAGCTACGATTGGCAAGTAGTCTAATATCAATAATTGGATCTTTTTGGCGTAATAACCAAGCAATTGCAAAAAGCAACGCTACTGCACTGATCAGACTAAAATCAATAATAAACTGACTATCAAACCAATCATCTTCTTGACCTTTATCCAGAACAACTTGAAGAGCACCAAAGCCTATGACAACCAAAATAAGCCCTACATAATCTATAGATAATAAGCCTTTAGCTTTAGCATGTAAGGGATCTTCAACCAAACGACGTACCAGAAATAAAGCTAGCATACCCACTGGAACATTCATAAAGAAAATCCAACGCCAGTTAAAACTATCCGTAATAAATCCACCTAAGGTTGGGCCTAAAATCGGTGCGACTATCATAGTCATACCCGTAAGAGCAAATGCAGTGCTGCGTTTTTCGGGTGGGAAAGCATCCATAACAATGGACATTTGTATAGGCTGTAAGCCGCCTCCTGCTACACCCTGTAATAAGCGGAACACGACTAGCATTGGTAAAGAGACAGAAAGACCACAAGCCAATGAAGTTGCAGTAAATCCAAAGATACACAATAAAAAATAGTTTTTTCGACCCATTACCCCAGCAAGCCAGCCAGACAAAGGCAGCACTATGCCATTCGCAACTAAATAAGAGGTGAGTACCCAAGTACTTTCATTAGGGCTCGCACCAAAACTGCCACCAATATGAGACAAAGCTACGTTGACAATGGTCGTGTCTAACACTTCCATAAACGCCGCTATACTGACTACAACGGCAATAATATAGGGATTAATAATAGTTGATTTAGGGGAAGCAGTTGTCATGTTCAGTGTTTTAAGGTATCAACGGTCGGTATTACCGACATACCCGGCCCCAATGGCAATAACCCATCGGGTTGTGTATCAAAGACTATTTTTACTGGTACTCGCTGTACAATCTTAACAAAGTTCCCTGTCGCATTTTGCGGTGGAAAAGCTGAAAAATAAGCCCCAGTTCCTGCCTGTATGCTATCTACTTTTCCTTTTAAACTGAGTTCTGGAAATGCATCAATAGTCACCGTGACTGACTGGCCTACACGCATATGCTCTAACTGAGTTTCTTTATAATTAGCGGTAATCCATAATTCTGTGCCAACCAACGAACCTAATTGCTGGCCAACTTGAACATAATTCCCCTGCTCTACGCCACGATTAGTGATAATTCCGTCCATAGTTGCCAGTAATTTGGTATTAGCGAGATCATTATCCGCTTGGGCTAAATCAGCTTTTACCTGATTTAATTGAGCGCTTAATTGCTCACTCAAAGCCCTTGCTGCCGCCATTGCTTTAGGTGCTGTTTCGGCAGTCCGCAACTTAGCTCGGGCATCAATCAAGGATGATTGTAAAGATTTTTCTGTCGCTATAGCTAAATCAAGTTGCTCTTGACTACGTGCTTCATTTGACATTTTCTGCATGCGATACAAATCATGCTTTGCCTTTTCCAAATTAGCACTAGCCGACTCAACTTGAGCCTGAGCGGCATCACGATTTGAAGGTGCTGATATATTAGTAGTTTCCATATTACTGTGAGAAGCGGAAGCTGCAGCTTTTGCAGCTTCATAAGCGGCTCGTGCCTTATCTCTTCGAATTAAATAATCGGTAGGATCTATCTCCAATAACACATCACCCGCTTTAACTCGCTGGTTATCAGTCATATTTAATACTTTTACATAACCAGCAACTTTGGGACTTAAAGTAACTGTATGACTATTAAGCGTCGCATCATCAGTAGATTCTTGTCCTCGCGCCAACCAGACATATTGTGCAATGGCTAATACAACAATAACAATGACACTCATTAGGGTTAATTTTGATCGAGATAAACTCATAGTTGATCCAGGATTGATTTTGTTTGATAAGCTGCAACAAACAGACTCATTGTGCTTTGCACAGGGGGTTCAGCTTCATCGACAGTGGGGATAGGAGGTATAACTAAATAGGTAAAGTTACAGCAAGAATGTTTTGTCGTCTGTGCGGATGTTTTAGTCGTATTTATTATCAAAGCAATCACAAACTCAACTATATAGATTAATATACGGCAGAATTTATCATAACTGTCATTAATCACCAATTTTTAACTAAACTTGAAATAAAATAATAAACAGATATTATCTATGAACAGATGTTTTGTAATAAAAACAATACATTATATGTGGTTTTAGCAAATTTGTCCCCAATCCCTAAACTGAGGAATTTAGTTTATGCCAAAAAGAATAAATTTCAATGCACGTGTCATATTCACGATGACTTGTCTATTCAGCTTTTCTGCTTTGGCAGCATTGCCACCGCCACCACCTCAGAATCAAGGCATAAAAGATCCTGGCGTTCAAAATGGTCAAGCCAGAGCTGGGGGAGCGCTTCCAGGTCTTACCCCACTTGAAATGAAATTTTTCAGCAGTAGTCGAGAACGCTTTCAAAACATTGATGCCGTACAGAATGGCTTAGGCCCAAGATATAACGGCACTGGTTGTTCTACTTGCCATGCATGGCCTTCCGTTGGTGGCTCCAGTCCTTCACGTAACCCTCAGATAGCCATGGCGAATGCGAATGGCGCTCAAAATAGCATACCGTCTTTCATCAATTTAAATGGCCCTGTGCGAGTCGCGCGTTTCGTAAAAAATCCAGATGGCACTGCTGATGGCGGAGTACATGATCTTTTCGTCATTACTGGCCGTAGTGATGCACCGGGCTGTAAAATAACTCAACCTAATTTCGATGCACAACTTGCCAATAACAATATCGTCTTCCGCATCCCAACACCCCTTTTTGGTCTAGGTTTAGTTGAGAATGTCTCAGAGCAAACTCTCAAGAATGTTTTAGCGTCAAATGCGCCATTAAAAGCCCAATTAGGCATTAGCGGGCATTTCAATGTAAATGGTAATGATGGCACTATCACTCGATTTGGCTGGAAGGCACAAAACAAGTCACTGTTGATGTTTGCAGGTGAAGCCTACAATGTTGAAACTGGCGTGACTAATGATCTATTTCCTAACGAGCGTGAAACAGATCCCAATTGCCAATATAATCATCATCCCGAAGATACGACCGATTTATCAGGCATTAACAACAGCGGTAGCCCAGCCTCTGATTATTCTAGTGACATTGTTAACTTCGCAGCATTCTCAAGATTATCAGCCGCGCCTCAACCTGCTCCGCCAACTAATGTGTCAGTGCAGGGCAAAGCCGTTTTTAACTCAATTGGTTGCCAACTATGCCACACACCTACTCTAGTTACTGATAAATCAACTTTTAGCGCTCAGAATAACATCACTTTTAATCCTTACAGTGATTTTGCTGTTCACGCAATGGGGACAGGCTTAGCCGATGGCGTTACCCAAGGCACAGCAAATAACCAAGAATTTCGCACCGCTCCTCTTTGGGGTGTAGGGCAGCGACTTTTCTTTATGCATGATGGCCGAACTACTGATTTAACTCAAGCTATCAGCCAACACGCCAGCCCTGGTTCAGAAGCTAATGCTGTGATTCAAAACTTTAAATCATTGACACCTCAAGATCAGCAATCTTTGTTGGTTTTCTTGCGGTCACTTTGATAATAACTACTTACTCAACGAGATAACTTATTTTTCCAAAGGTTCTCGTTAATTGCTATTAAGCTAAGATTTGTAGGGGCGAATTAATTCGCCCCTACAGTGCTTTTGTAGGTCGGGTTAGCGATAGCGTAACCCGACAGGATGGTCTCCGAAATGTCGGATTAGGCCCCCCAGCGGGACGGGGTTTGCAACCCCGTTCCTAATGTTTAATGTTTCGAAAGCTATTAAAGCATTTAAACGTTTCGGTCGGGGTTGCAAACCCCGACCAGCATCGTGATCGTTAATTGCTATTAAGCTAAGATTTGTA
>QVQD01000219.1 GCA_003584875.1 Methylococcales bacterium | reverse complement strand
ACTATCTTTGAAAGAACTGCTGTGTTAGATTCCTTCCTTGAATTATATTAAAACGCTTAGGCTTTTTTAAACGTCTCGGTCGGGGTTGCAAACCCTGACCGGCAATCGGCACACTTAATCAATATGTTTTAGGAAATCACCAGATGACAGCAGCTCAAGGGCTACTGTAGGGTAATTGTATCTATAAAGCCAAGCTTGAATAAGTTGGCCATTTTCTAATCTTACTTCCCAGAGTTCTCGCATATACTCGGTTGGCACAGCAAATCCGGGGCCACATTCTTCGTATTGATCTAATTGTGGCAAAATTAAATTAGGATCATGTAACTGATAGACTTCACCTTTTACAATATCTGTTGGGTTTGGTGAGGGTATTACACCGGGGTAATTATCGATTTTGTAGAGTTTGCCTTGGTAGCTTGCATTACTGACAAAGTCTGCATGCTTTGCTAATAACTTAAACATTTCGCTATTAGTCTCTCGCCGCAAGGTGCCGTAAACAAAGAGATAAGTATTATTCATTTTGGATTCAAGTAGGTCGGGTTAGCGTTAGCGTAACCCGACAAAATGACCTACGAAATGTCGGGTTACGCTATCGCTAACCCGAAAAATACTTAACTGTGAGTAGTGACGCACAGTGTGGGAACAATCATTACATTAAGCTTCATCTTTATGTATCTCACTGCCCGCGCTGTTGACCATATTGATATTTGAATTTACGCTTTAGCAAACCAGCGGGATCATCAGGAATTCTTTTCAACCATTGCTCATTAGCTTGCTTCTGCTCATCGCTAGGCTCAACAGATTCTGAGGCTGGTTTGGACTGCTGTTTATCCTCGGCTTTTTTAGGTTCTGGGGTCTGCTCTGCTTTATCAGCTTCGGGTTGTTTTTCTGGCTCTTTGTTATCGGGCTTTCCTTGCTCATCGGCTTGTTGCTGTTGAGATTTCTTTTCTTCTGATTGCTCTGGCTTTTGTTCTGAGGCTTTTTGTTGCTCTGATTTGTCTGAAGGTTCGCCATCCTTTTTTTGCTGATCATCTTTATCAGACGGGTCTTGCTTATCCTGCTTATCGTCTTTCTTTTGTTGATCTTGCTTTTTCTTATCCTGCTTTTGTTTTTCCAAAGCTTTTTCTACCAAATCTTTATTGTATTTGGCATCGGCATCATTAGGATTGAGCGCTAAGGCTTTTTCATAAGCTTTGATAGCGGGTTCTAATTGACCTGATTTTGCTAAGGCGTTGCCTTGATTATATAAAACATTGGCATTTTTTTCGTCGGGCTTAGGCGCTAAATTTTCCAACGCTTTATCGTAAGCGCCTGCCTTGTAGTTAGCCGCTGCTTTCCACTCAGGGTTTTCAAATAAATTCCCTGCCTTATCAAATTCCTTATTGTTATAAGCCTGCTCGGCTTGCTGATCTTTGTTCTGCCATAGGTCTTTCCACTCAAGCGCATAGCTGTTTTTAGGTAAGGGCAATAACAGCACGAAAGCGATCGTTAACAGACCTTTTCTAAAGTTTAAGGCTGCCAATGGCAAGACTAGCAATAACAACCAAGGCCCTTTATCCTCCCATTGATCTAATAATAGATTTTTATTTTCTTTGCCTTGCTGCTGTATTGGTTGCTCTAAGGCAGATAACAAAGCCAGTATATCACTATCATCAGTGCTGATGCCTTGATACACCCCGCCACCTTGCTGCGCCAACTTTGCTAAGTCAGTTGCATTTAATTTAGGAATAACAATCGAGCCTCGTTCATCTTTTAAAAAGCCACCTTGAGCTAAGGCGATGGGCGCACCCTCAGTGGTACCTACTCCTAAAATGGATAAACTGTAATTTTCCAATGCCGTGAGAGCTTGTTTAGTTTTATCAGCATCATTACTATCAGTCACTAAGAGTATTTGGCCTTTCTGTAAACCTGCCTGCTTAAACAAATCTACGGCCTTTTTAAGCACTAGCTCAGTATCATTGCCTTCACTGGGCATAATATCGGTAGTCAAAGCTGTTAACTGACTATCGATGGTTTCAGTATCATCTGTTAAAGGAGTGACGGTAAAAGCAGCACCTGAATAAACCAACAAGGCTGTCTGGCCATCTTTACGCCGTTTTAAAATATCGGCAATTTTGTAACGCGCACGTATCAATCGACTGGGTTTAATATCTTCAGCATCCATAGTGTGCGATAAATTTAAGGCGATGACTAAAGCCGAATCATTTCTAAAGACCGGTGACGGTACCCGCTGCCAACTAGGACCTGCTAAGGCAAAAATAACTACAAACGCAGCAAAAGCCCCTGAACTCAAAAGCCATCGACTCTTCTGTACCGCCTTTTCTTGCAGTAAGTAAGGCAACAATTCTGCATCACATACCGCTGACCAATTGCCACGACTCAGTTTGCTTCTGAGCATTAACACGACAATGACTAAATAAGGCACTAGCGCTAATAACCAAGTGGGTCTAATGAAATGAAACTCAGATAAACTCATGACAACCTCAAACGAGACACGCAGATAACGGCGACCAAAGCCAAGGCCAGTGATAATGGCCAACTATATAATTCACTTCGAGGTCTAAAGTATTGCTTGTCTTTTTCTACCGGCTCCAGTTTGTCTAACAACATATAGATATAACTGAGTTCATCGGCATTTCTGGCTCTAAAATAACGACCGCCGGTGCTTTCAGCAATTTTAACTAAGGTGTTTTCATCTAAGTCGCGGGATGGATTGACTTTATGGTTACCAAAAAAACTACGCACCATCATTTCATCTGCCCCTATGCCGATGGTATATATTTTTAAATGGCTCGCGGCGGCTAATTCTGCAGCTTTTAAAGGTGCAATTTCACCAGCGGTATTAGCGCCATCGGTCATCAAGATTAAAACTCGACTATTGGCGGCTTGGTTTTTAAGGCGCTTAACTGCTAAACCAATAGCATCACCTATCGCGGTATTTTCCCCCGCAAGACCGATCACCGATTCATTCAATAAAGTCAGCACGGTTTTTCTATCAAAGGTTAACGGGGTTTGCAAATAAGCTTGAGTACCAAACAGTATCAAGCCGATGCGATCACCTACTCGTCGATTAATAAAGTCACCCGCCACCCATTTACTAGCCGTAAGCCTATCGACCGGCTTATTGTTGATCATAAAATCTTGCTCTTCCATACTGCCTGACAAATCGACCGCCAGCATTAAATCTCGACCACTCACAGCTTGTTCTATGGGCTCACCCAACCATTGAGGACGCGTGCAAGCTAACACTAATAACAACCAAGCGACAGCTGCTAGTAATAACGGCCATTGCTTAGCTTGAGAACTAACCGTCGTTTGACCTAAGGAAAAATCCGCTAAAAACGGCACTTTTAAAGCGGCCTGTTCTACTGGATGCTGAGCAGGCAGCAACCAGCGTATCAATAAAGGTAAAGGCAATACGGTTAACAGCCAAGGCCAGGCAAAATGAATCATGATGTTTTTTTGTTTTTGGCAGGTTTAGTTTGAGCTTTAAGCCAGTCTTCGCAAAGACTAATGAATAGGTTTATTTCTTCATCACTAGGTGCAACATTACGATAAGGCGCGGAGATCAGTAATTGGCCAGCCCCTACTGAAAAAGGTGCGCCCGTTAATGATTGATCAAGATACGCTAACCATGACTGCCCTGTTAAGCTTGCCACTTCTGCTCTAGGTGCTAAGCTCACAGCGACACGTCTTAGTAACATAGAGAGTTCACGTAGCTTTTGGGTGTTATCAAGTTCTGCATTAATTTTGATAGCAGCGAGTTCTTTTTTAGCTGTTTTTAGCGCCGTTTTGCGGGTCAGTCGTTTATAAAGCCAGTACGAGAACACTAACAATGTTGGAATCAACAGAACTAATAACCACCAACCGATAGCCGGAGGCCACCAACTGATCGCATCAGGCAGATGTATGTCTTTAAGAGGAAGTTCAGTTTCTTGCATTTTATTCAGTTAATTACAGCAGGATTAGGATAAGAACTTAGGTTTGTTTTAAATCATCGCAAGGACAGGTCGCGACCTGTCCCTACAGAAACTCCGTGTCGCCATTAAGCAATATATGTCAATCATCATCTTAAACATTGCACAGGATCATCTTGTGTACTGCATTGAATGAACGCTAAACCTGTTTTTTTGGCTAATGATTCTATACGCTGTTGGCGTTCTATAAAACGCTGATGATAATCAGATAGTCCTTTTTGATCACCGGCATCGACGACGACATCTTTGAGTTCATCAGTGAATCTAAAGCGACCTTTAACCGGCAAACTGCTTTCTAAAGGATCATAAATGAATATCAGCACAACCTGGCAATGTCGAGACAACTTAGCAATATACGCCTCGGATTCATCATTAATACCCCGAAAATCACTGACGATATAAACCAAACTACCTGGACGCGCATGTTGGTTTAAGCGTGCGAATACTTGAGACAAGCTGAACGATTTATCTGTAGATTTTTGTGGATTAACCAAGGCATTTAGAAATCTCAGCACCGCATGCCTACCATTTTGTGGCTTTAATTCATGGCAAGCCTGTTCTGTAAAAAGCTGACCACCTATTCTGTCGCCATTATGCTCGGCAGCCCACGCTAATAAGCCGGCTAGCTTTGCCGCTAATACCGATTTAAAAACACCTCGTGTGGCAAAGTGCATAGTCATTCGATCGTCTACGGAAATAAATACCGGCCGTTCTCGCTCTTCTCTAAAGACTTTGGTATAGGTTTTACCCGTACGCGCCGTTACTCGCCAATCAATACTGCGTATGTCATCACCCGGTTGATAAAGCCTAGCTTCATCAAACTCCATGCCTCGGCCTTTAAAGCGCGATACATACGCGCCACTTTGTTGGGCTCGATTTTGACTGTGCTGTAAATTTAAACGACTGGCGGGTTTAGCCAAATCGATCAAAGTCTTTAACGAGACCGAAATGAGGTCTTTAGCAGGCTCAGGGGCTTTACTAGCTAACATCAAGGTACGGCAATCCTAGCTATCAGTTCTTTAATGAAGTGATCGGTGGTAATGCCTTCGGCTTCGGCTTCATAAGACAAAATCAAACGATGACGTAAAACATCATAAGCTATATCTTGTATATCTTCGGGTCCAACAAAATCTCGTTGCGACAACCATGCTTTAGCTCTAGCACAACGATCTAAGGCGATGCTAGCTCTTGGACTGGCTCCGTATTGCAACCATGAAGCTAAATCTGCACCATAAGCAGCAGGATTACGAGTTGCTAATATAATTTGTAATAAATAATCTTCTAGGCTTTCTGCCATGTAGATGTCTAGCACTTGATTACGAGCCTCAAACAAGGTGCTCTGATTGATAGGTTCAAATTTATCTAATTTTATTGATGCTTCTGAACGTGCTTCTCTACGTGCCAAATGCAAAATACTTTTTTCATGTTCGGCTTTGGGGTAATCGACTTTTACATGCAACAAAAACCGATCCAACTGCGCTTCGGGTAAAGGATAAGTACCCTCCTGTTCGATAGGATTTTGCGTAGCCATAACCATAAATAGTTGCGGCAAAGGATAAGTGGCCTGACCCACGGTAATTTGTCGCTCGGCCATCGCTTCCAGCAAAGCAGCCTGCACTTTTGCAGGTGAGCGGTTAATTTCATCAGCTAAAATTAGATTATGAAATAACGGTCCTTTTTGAAATTCAAAGCTACCTTGTTGAGGACGATAAATTTCTGTGCCGGTTAAATCGGCGGGTAATAAATCAGGCGTGAATTGCACTCGATGGAAATCACCTTGAATGCCTTTGCTTAAGACATTAATCGCTCTTGTTTTAGCTAGCCCTGGAGCGCCTTCAACCAGAATATGACCATCCGCCAATAAACCAATCAGCATTCTTTCGACCAGCACATCCTGACCGATAATCTCCTGATTAATATAATTTTTTAATTTATGTAATTGGGCTTGGGTAGTTTCTTTAGTACTATTTTCTGCTGTCATAGGTCAGTTATGTTTAAATCCAATTTAGTTATCTGTGTAGTTGGAGTAAAACTGCTTTAGCTGTTTTACAAAGCAATAGCTCAAGCTCAGCACTCCAGGTTTTATACTGTATTCGCCTGAAGCGTGAAGTGGTTTATAACCCCGCCATTCACGTTCGAAAGCTATTAAGCCCTGCAAACGTTTCGATCGGGGTTGCAAACCCCAACCGGCATTAGCATTTGTAGGCCGGAATAAGACCAGCCAAGCACAGCGCAGGGTGGGGTGGCGTTTCGGCATCGGCATGGCTCCTATGCCGATGCCGGAAACGCTTTTCTCGCTGTCGCTCGTAAAGCCTTATTCCGGCCTACAATAAATTCAAATATTAATGCGGGACGGGATTTATAACCCCAAC
>QVQD01000170.1 GCA_003584875.1 Methylococcales bacterium | reverse complement strand
AAAAAGCTCTATAACATTGGACTTTCAATGTTGGGCGTATGCAATACGCCCCTACGGTGTTTTTATCGTTTCCACGCCGATAAGAAACTTGTGTAGATACCAATGCTCTAAATGACTAAAAATCCGCTAATCATATGCAACATATTTTGAATATACTTAGTCTCATTTATAATTCAACCTATACTTCATTTAAATCGAGAGGATGCAATGAGGCTATTGGCTAGTACAACAACTTTTACCAATCTCCCTAACTTTCATTAACTCTAATGGAACACACAATGGACTACACCCAAATACTTGAAGAATTAAATCAAGCATCCTTATTTGATCTGCATCGATTACAGTCGGCTATTTATCAAGAATTAGCGAACCCAAAGCGCAACAATCTAATTAAAGCCCAATTAAAAATTGGCCAATCCATTAGTTACTTTGATCCGCAAAAAAATGATCTGATTGATGCAGTTATTTTAAAAATTCAAAAAACCCGCTGCTTGGTAAGCAACGTAAAAGACAATAAAGCCTGGACACTACCTTTTTATTATCTAAATATCGATGATGTAAATACTGATATTCAAGCGGCAAACAATGCTGTCGGCATTCCAAAAAGCTCTTTAAAAGTCGGAGCCAAAGTGGGATTTAAAGATAAAAACAACAATGATCTATTTGGTGAAGTAATTCGCCTTAACCCTAAAAGAGCGACCGTTAGAATCAATGAACACAGCCGATGGCTAGTCAATTACAAGAGTTTGTTTTATGTGATTGAGGGAGAACTTGGCGATACAAACGAGCAGACTTTTATTCCGTATGATTTTTAACCTGCACCATCGGTGCGATTATTTGCCATGCTAAAGGGATTGGTGCTTCATTAATATCAAGAATAGATAACTTAAAGTCTTGCAAACCTAGCGCTTGTTGCCAGTCTAATGCCAAACATTCAGGTCTTAAGCGTTTTTCTAGGGGATCGTTCTTAATGAAGGATTTAAAAGCGACGGCGATATCATAATCACTATTAATATTTTCTGATCCTATACTGCGAGAACCATAAAGCCAGACAATAACAATATCTGAGTTTGTCTGGCTAGTTCAATTATTGCGCTTTGTATATGATCCATATAGCCTAATTTATTAGGGCGTATGCTACGCCCCTACCAAGCATCAATACAAACTGCTGAGGAAGGTAGAGGGGTGAAATACACACCCCACTCCCTCTTTGCCTATATGACACAATTTTTACTTTAGAATTATTTCTTAAGCAATTTACTACGGATAAGATCAACTAACTTCATTGCAAAATCCAGCAATGGTTTTCGTTTAACGACAATAAGGTAAGCCATCAAACCTAATATTAAGCCATCAAATAAGCGAGAGAATGCCGAGGGCGCTTGTTGCTGGGCAACAATGGCAGCAGCCGCTTCTGATGGCTTAACAGGCGCCGCTTGCAACGCAACTTTAGAGGGCTTGAATTCAGCTTTTAAATCGGGCAAACCTAAACTACCCCATGAATCATAATCTTGCCAAATCGGGTACTTACCCTTCCATAAAGACTTGGAAAAGTAGGGAGCCAAACTCATTCCATGTGCTGAAGGAATACCTTTATCATCTACAAAGCCTTTGTAAACCACTAAACTAATATCACCGCCTTCGCCATGGCCATCGGTAGTAAATGATTTCTCAACGTGATCATGAAACATCCAGATACCTTGACCATAACTATTTAAACCATCATCAACACCGCTTAAGGATAGATCAATACGTTGTGCAGGAACCATACCATGGACATCACGCTGTATGTAAGAACCTGGCCCATTATCAACACCATCGTAATGAGTAATAGTCGGTTTATGACCATGAATGTGCATTGCTAATGATTCGGTATGGCCATTTAAAACACGAAGTTTAACCTCTTGATTTTCTTCCATGTGTATCAAAGATTCCCTTAAAGTATAAGGAAAAGATCGACCATTAAGCATGAAATAATCATCAGTGGCATTAGTGATTTTGTATTCAGTATTCATATGCTTGGCAACCAAGCGAGGATCATTCGCTGATCGTGCTACTAGCTCATGTAATTCTTTATCAGCAGATTGATAATGCAAATCATATTCTCTGGCATATTTTTCAAGCACAGCCACAGACGGATGACGTACTTGACCTGCACCTACGTTTAAAGTTTGTACCCAATTATTAGGACGATTTTCTTCAACGACGAAAATACCCTGCAAACCCATAGGAATATGAGTGTGTGGCTGAACATGGCAATGATAATACATAGTGCCAGGCTGCCTAGGCTTAATCACATAAGTTTTACTTTCGCCAGGCATGGTATCCATATTACTGGTTTGTGCGACGCCATCATTACCAGCCCCGCCGTGATTCATAAAAGGATGATCAATACCATGCAAATGAATAGAATGCGGCAGATAATGGGTATTTTCTAAAATGATCCAAACCACATCGTCTTGCTCAACACGAATAACGGGGGACGGTACCCGTAACATCGGATTAGCTTCCAATTCATATAAACTTTTAGTCGACATATCACGAGTTTTAGGCGCATAAACCCAAAAAGTCGGCTGTATGCCTGGAGCAATATCATAGGTCGTGGTCGGATCTTTCATGTCAGGCGTATGACCATTAAGTTCCACAACTTCTAACTTGATAACAATTTTATCTGGATCGCCATCACCGTCGATATCGTCGGATACAGTTACCGCATCGGCTGCCAATTGCGTTTGCATTAAGGTATCCATAGAAATACCATTGGTGCCTTTAACAAAAGCGGCAATATCTGCTGGATTATCTGGATTACAAAGCTTAGATTCTTGTATAGCGACACCATCTATCGATTGTGCTTTACGCCAAGCCGGATCTGTAAATTCTGAACAAACTTCTTCTATCGGCCCAGCATCAACCTTGATTGAAGGAGGCAAGTCAGTAGTTGCCTGACTTCCTATGTTTATCAAGAGCAGTGCAGTAGCACCGACATAGGTAATAAATTTCTTACGCATACAAACTTCCTCAGATAACATTCGGTTGAGAATGAGACGCCGCCAAAGCGGATTATTTATTAATTTTTTCTATTTTAACGCAATAGTTTACTTAAGTCTTTTATGAACGTTAAAAGCATCATTCGATATCGCATATATCGCAGTTTAAAGCAGCCTTGCTTAGTGTATTTTCTCTACTCAAGTCAGTCGCACAACAATTGTATCGTTATCTACACACTATTTATGCCGTCATTCCGGCAGGGAGAGCATAGCGCTGTAGGGTGGATAATCGCTAGCGCATCCACCAAGACATAGCCGTGTGTGCAACACTCATCGAGTTTGTAAGCATCAATGTTGGCTTAACGATAGAGCCGTTAGCCCAACCTACTGTAACTATGCAAGCGCGTTGTCCCGTGTTAAGTAGGTAGCCAGTTTGTAGACTAAACGATCTCGAATATACTCCGTGGATGCGCTGGCGCTTATCCACCCTACAAAAACTTACGTCTTTTATGAACTTTATCAGCCCTCCAAAGAGCAGAACTAAACAAATACAAGCTCGTTATAAAGCAACACTAAGCTTTACCTATGCTTGTGGTTTTGAGATTATAGTCGGCATCGACTTAGCGATGAGGTTATCGACTAAGCCAATTTAATGACTTAAACATAACTCTAAATCGTGAAAAATCAAGCTCCTCAATATTTAGTCGGTATCGACTTAGGCACCACCCATACTGTAGTCGCTTATGCCAGTACTGAAAAATCGGCAACGGATATCCATTTATTTCATATTGAACAACTAATCGCCTTAGGCGAAGTCTCTGCTCAACCCTTACTACCGTCTGTGCGCTACCATCCAGCCGCTGGAGAACTATCAGCCGCTGACATAGCCTTTCCGAGCTACCATCAAGAAACAGAAATAGTCGGTGAAACGCCCATCATTGGGCTAGCTGCACGGTTATTAGGTGCGAAAAGCAAAGGTCGTTTTGTGACTAGCGCTAAGAGTTGGTTATCACATCCGTCTATTGATCACAGTGCCGACATTTTACCCTGGGGCAGCGCTGATGATGTTAGCAAGGTCTCACCTATTGCCGCTAGTGCCAGTTATTTAGCTCATATCCGCACTGTTTGGGGCCATCAATTTCCCAATGCACCTTTAGAGCAACAAACTCTAGTCATTACGGTACCTGCTTCTTTTGATGAATCTGCTAGGTCATTAACACTGGAAGCCGCTCGCATGGCCGGTCTTAAGCAAGTTCGCTTATTAGAAGAACCGCAAGCCGTTTGTTATGACTGGCTAAAACGCAATAGCAACACTATTAATCAAGCCTTAGCAGAAGTCCTTTTATTATTAGTTTGCGATGTAGGTGGTGGCACTACTGATTTAACACTGATTAAAATAGAACCAGGTATAGATGAACCCAAACTAACGCGCATTGGTGTTGGCGATCATTTAATGCTGGGCGGCGATAATATTGATTTAGCCTTAGCGCATTTAGCAGAACAGCGCTTAATTAATGGTGAGCAACGTTTATCAGCCGCTGATTTATCACAACTATTAGAACAGTGTCGTTGCGCCAAAGAACGATTACTCGCTGAAGATGCTCCAGAGCAAATGACCGTAACCTTACTAGGTGGAGGTTCCAAACTCATAGGCGGCTCCCGTTCGGTCGTATTAACACGAGACGAAGTCAGAAGCATTGCCTTAGATGGCTTTTTCCCCTTATCTGGATTAGACGACCTACCTGACCGTAAGCGTAGTGGCGTTGTCGAATTTGGCCTGCCTTATGCAGCAGAACCAGCCGTCAGCAAACATATCGCCGCGTTTTTAAAGCTGCATACCGCAGCCTCCACTGAAGCCTTAAAAGGTGATAGCAGAGTGCCAGACGCCTTACTCCTTAACGGAGGTGTATTTCGTAGCCAGCCCATCACCCAACGCCTAATACAGTTATTGAATTCTTGGAGTACCAAAGCACCGGTTTTACTGGAAAATAAACATCCTGAACTAGCCGTCGCTTTCGGTGCCGTAAGTTATGCAATGGCACGACGAGATAAACAACTCAAAATTGGTGGTGGTAGCGCACGCAGTTATTTTTTAATCATTGATACCGAGCACAACGCGGCTCAACAAGGTATTTGCATATTACCTAGAGGCAGTGAAGAAGGCGAAGAAGTTATCTTAAAAGATCGGCATTTTGCCTTGCGCCTAGGCATGCCTGTCCGCTTTCACCTTGCGTCCATCAGCAGTGATGATGCTTTCAAAGCCGGAGACGTAACTGAGATCAATGATTTATTTCATTCCTTGCCGCCACTGGCTGTAGCGCTTGAGGGCGACAGCAATACTCAGGATACCGAGGTGTTAGTACAATTAGCAGTCACCCAAACCGAAGTAGGTACCCTTAAAATACAATGTGTTGCGATCAACAATAATGAACAACGCTGGGATGTAGAATTTCAAATCCGTAAACAAGGCCGATCACGTTTACCTCAAGATACCAGCCTACCTCCCCAATTTGATGCTGCCGTTGCCACCCTACAAAGCATTTTCGGCTCAAAATCTAAAGATATAGATCCCAAAGCCGTCAAAAATCTACGTGCTGATTTAGAAAAACAACTAGGCTGCGCACGTACAGAATGGAACACGCCCTTACTCAGAGCATTATTTACCAGCTTACTAGAAGGCTCAAAATATCGTAGACGTTCAGAAAGTCACGAACGCGTCTGGTTAAGTCTAGCCGGATTTTGCTTACGCCCTGGCTTTGGCTATCCACTCGATGACTGGCGAGTAGAGCAACTTTGGAAAACTTACAGTCAAAGCATACAGTTTGTTAATGACACTCAAAATTGGACAGAATGGTGGACACTCTGGAGACGCATTGCAGGCGGCTTATCAAGCGCAGCCCAAGAACAGCTATTTGCAGACATTGCTAAATTCATCAACCCAGCCGCCGCCAGACAGGCAGGTGTTGCCAAACTTATAAAAAACCGTGGCTATGATGACATGGTACGTCTTGCTGGCGTTTTAGAACGCTTACCCATCGATAAAAAAATTCAACTGGGCGAGTGGCTATTAAAGCGCTTACAAAAAACTGGCGAGCCTAACCAAACTTGGTGGGCGGTTGGGCGCATTGGAGCCAGACAACCTTTCTATGGCAGCAGCCATAATGTCATTCCCGCCGACAAAGTCGCAGACTGGTTAACTCAAATGCTAGCTGTCGATTGGAAAAAAATACCGCAAGCAGGCTTCGCGGCAACCCTCATTGCTCGACTAAGTGGAGATAGAGTGCGTGATATTGATGACACACTACGCCAACAAATCATCGCTAAACTTAAACTTAGCAAAGCACCTGCCTCGTGGATAGACATGCTTGAGCAAGTTAAACAACTCGATGAAAAAGAAGAACAGTTGATTTTTGGTGAGGCCTTACCACCAGGATTAAAACTTATTGATTTGCCTTAAAATATTGCGTTAATTGAGCTTGCGAAGTTTTAATTGCCCAATCTTGGCCTTAGTAGGCATTATGAAGGGCTTAATCCTTTCTTTGGTTCTATGTGAATCGTAGTGGGTAAATTAAAAGTCAAGTTAACTAGAGTTCACTCAAAAACTCAGAAGCCCACAATCGAATAACGATTAGTGCTTAACTTGACCGACGATGTAATGTTCCGAATTGCCTTTTCAACTAAAAATTTGAAGAATTTGTTGGTATAGCGTAGAACAATTGCAGGCACAAAAAAATGCCGGAGCAGTACCAGCAAGTTCATGACGAAGA
>QVQD01000230.1 GCA_003584875.1 Methylococcales bacterium | reverse complement strand
TATCAACAAGTCGAATGTACAGGGCGAATGAATTCGCCCCTACAAGATTGCAATTACCTTGGCGCTATCAGCGTAGTAGGTTGGGTTAGCGATAGCGTAACCCGACAAAGACACCTACAGCGGAAATTAAACTGTAGGGGCGACAGATTCGCCACGTATCAACAAGTCGAATGTACTGGGCGAATGAATTCGCCCCTACAAGATTGCAATTACCTTGGCGCTATCAGCGTAGTAGGTTGGGTTAGCGATAGCGTAACCCGACAAAGACACCTACAGCGGAAATTAAACTGTAGGGGCGAATTCATTCGCCACGTATCACAAGTCGAATGTACAGGGCGAATGAATTCGCCCCTACAAGATCAAAATTATCATTCCCACGCAGAGCCCAAGAGCCCAAGAGCCCAAGAGCCCAAGAGCCCAAGAGCCCAAGAGCCCAAGAGCCCAAGAGCCCAAGAGCCCATACTACCACTGGTAATTGCTTATGAAACATCAACAGGATGCACTTAATACAGCTAATGCTAATTTACGCTTACAAGCCGAAAGCTTGCTAGCTAATGAGGTCACTAATTTAGAGCAATTTGAAGATTTATCACCTGAAGCCCTATTAACGCTTGTTCAAGAGCTCAGGTTGCATCAGATTGAATTAAAACTGCAAAATGATGAGTTGCGCTTAAAGCAGGTGGAGTTGGATAGGGCAAAATCGCGTTATTTTGATCTCTATGATTTAGCACCGGTTGCTTATCTGATCGTCAATAGCTCTGATTCTATTACTCAGGCCAATTTGGCTGCCGCTCAGTTGCTGGGTGCGCCTAAGAGTCGTTTGTTTTCGTCTTATATCTTTAATGATGATCTGGCGCGTTATTATGATTTTATAGCGAGGTTTAAGGGATCGGAGGGCACGCAAAGTTTAATATTACGAGTCGTGACCAGTGATAATCACTACTATTGGGTGAGCTTGGAAGCAGTGCTGGGTTTAGATGTCGATGATGAATCGGTGCTTTTTATTACTTTGATCAATATTGACGAGCTCATTAAGGCCCAAGCAGATTTACGTATTGCTGCCGTCGCTTTTGAGTCTCAACAGGGCATTATGGTCACTGATGCGCACTGTGAAATTTTACGCATCAATAGCAGTTACACGAATATTACCGGTTATAGCGCAGCCGATGTCTTGGGTAAGAATCCACGAATCTTTAGTTCTGGACGGCAATCTCCAGAGTTTTATAAAAACATGTGGGAGACTATCGTAACGCAGGGTTCTTGGTCAGGTGAGTTGTGGAATCAACGTAAAAACCATGAATTCTATCTGGCTAGACTGAGGATTACTCAGTTGAAAGATGCCTACGACCAAGTGAGTCATTATGTTAGCAAACTCGTTGATATTACTGAAACTCAGACTGCTAAAGATGAGGCTCATCGTTTGACTTTTTTTGATGCCTTGACTGAGTTACCTAATCGACGTCTGCTTTATGAATTGTTAAAGCCAGTCGTAACTTCTAGTCAGCGCAGTGGCTGCTTAGGGGCGTTATTGTTTATTGATTTAGATGATTTTAAAGCCATAAATGACAGCTTAGGTCATGAGGTCGGAGATCAGTTGCTGCTACGAGTGTCTAGGCGACTTTTGCAGTGTATTCGTAAATCCGATATCGTGGCTCATTTAGGGGCTGATGAATTTGTCGTGGTAATGGATGGGTTGAGTGAGCAGAGTGAGGAAGCGGCTGCTCAGATTGAAGATCTAGGTGAGGTCATTTTGGCTGTCATCAGTCAATTAGAACATCGTAATTATCGTTGTACTGCGAGTATAGGTGTGGTCATGTTTGGTAAGCAGGAAGTGTCGATAGATGAGCTACTGAAACAAGCCGATATTGCCATGGTTCATGCTAAGCAGTCAGGGACAAATAGTTTACGTTTCTTTGATCCTAAAATGCAGGTGAGTATCAATGCGCGTTTAGAATTAAAAGCGGGTTTAAGAAAGGCGCTAGATAAACAGCAATTTATGCTGTTTTACCAAGCGCAAGTGAATGGTTTGCAAGAGATTGTGGGCGCAGAAGCGTTAATACGCTGGCAACACCCAGACAAGGGTTTTATATCACCACTGGATTTTATACCCTTGGCAGAAAGTACGGGTATGATTTTGCCTATCGGTCGTTGGGTGCTAGAAAAGGCTTGCGACCAGTTGCAGCTATGGGCTGCTGATGAACGCACCGAGTTTTTGCAATTATCGGTTAATGTCAGTATGCGTCAGTTTTATGAAGCCGATTTTGTAGCGCAAGTTCATCAATTACTAAAGGATAGGTCATTTAATCCTGCTCGGCTTAAACTTGAATTAACCGAAAGTTTGGTATTGAAAGGTCTTGATGATGCTCGTGAGAAGATGCACGAACTGGGACAGTTAGGTATCAGTTTTTCTATGGATGATTTTGGTACGGGTTATTCATCGCTGGCCAATTTAAAGTCTCTGTCTTTTGATCAGCTCAAAATTGATCAGAGTTTTGTCCGAGATATTTGTGACGATGAAGATGATGTCGTTATTGTTAAGGCTATTATAGCAATGGCTAAAAGCTTGGAAATGGATGTCATCGCCGAAGGCGTAGAAACACATGCACAACGTGAGTTGTTAGCCGAATATGGTTGCCAACTGTACCAAGGTTATTTGTTTAGCAAACCAGTACCCATCGAGCAGTTTATGCTGTTGTTGTGAGTGAATTTTGGGAGCGCCAAGCTCAGCTTGGCAAAAAATTGTAGGCCGGAATAAGACCTTCTAAGCGTAGCGCATGATGGCGTTTCCGGCACAGGAGCGCTGCCGATGCCGGAAACGCTTTACTCGCTACGCTCTTAAAGCCTTATTCCGGCCTACAAACCTTTGCAATGGAGTCAAAACTCACGAGTTTTGTTGCTTGGCGTAGTGATAGCGTAAGCCAAGCATTTGCTGCGCATCCTGTCGGGTTACGCTATCGCTAACCCGACCTACTACTTCAAAGGTTTGTTATAGCTAAGGTTGATTCTTTAAAAACCAAAATACAAAAAAATAAGCATTACTCTGTAGGGGCGAATTTATTCGCCCAATACTACAAAACTGTGCATTCGTTTATTGATACGTGGCGTTTCTGGCTCTGGAGCGTTTCCGGCACATCACTCAATATCATTTTTAAGTTGAGCCTGTACGCTCGATATGGATGTATTCGCTGTCCATTCAAGCTCAGAGAGTTGCTTATAATAAGCATAGCGATTCTTAACATCCTGCTGGGCTTGGGCTAGAAAACGCTCAGCGGCTTCTGGATGGGTTTGCCACAACTGACTAAAGCGGGTTTCGGTTTTTGCAAAATCTTGGTAAGGAATGGAGGGCTCTGCTGAATCTAGTTTCATAGGATTCTTTCCCGCTTTGGCTTTGCTAGGGTCAAAGCGAAACAGCGGCCAATGACCACTTTTAACCGCTAGATTTTGTTGATGATGATTATTAGATAAATCTACGCCATGAGCAATACACGGCGCGTAAGCAATAATCATAGACGGGCCATCATGCGCTTCGGCTTCTAAAAAGGCATTTAAGGTTTGAATGTCTTTACCTGCATAAGCAACATGAGCGACATAGACGTTACTGTAATTCATCGCCAATAAGGCTAAATCTTTTTTAGCCGTTGCTTTACCAGCAGCAGAGAATTTAGCGACTGCACCTAAGGGCGTGGATTTTGAAGTCTGGCCGCCGGTATTCGAATAAACCTCAGTATCTAGCACTAAAATATTAACATTACGTCCGCTGGCTAAAGCATGGTCAACGCCGCCAAAGCCAATGTCATAAGCCCAACCATCACCGCCTATAATCCAGACGCTTTTTTTACACAAGCTATCGGCAAGATCTAATAAGTGTTGTGCGCTAGTGACATAAGACCTTTCGTTATTAAACGCACAAAACTGAGCTTGTGTTTTTAGGTGTTGTTTTAAATCATTGACTCGTACACGTTGCTCATAAATACCTACTTCGTCAGATTGATCGGCATTTAAAATCGCATCAACGAGTTCATCACCCAAAGGTTCTCTTAAAGAAATTAGTAACTCTTTAGCCATGTCTTGTTGTTTGTCTAAAGCGATGCGCATACCTAAACCAAATTCGGCATTGTCTTCAAATAAAGAATTACTCCAAGCTGGGCCACGTCCCTCAGTATTTTTAGTCCAAGGGGTGGTCGGTAAATTGCCACCATAAATGGATGAACAACCCGTAGCATTGGCGACCACCATACGATCACCAAATAATTGTGAGGCTAATTTAATATAAGCCGTTTCACCGCAACCAGCGCAAGCACCCGAAAACTCAAACAAAGGTTGCAGCGCCATCGAACCTTTAATGGTATTAGTTTTTAACAAACGTCGATCATAGTCAGGAATCGATAAAAAGAACGCCCAGTTATCACGCTCCTTTTCACGTAGCGGCGCTTGTTCACGCATATTTAAGGCTTTGCGACTGACATTGCTTTTGTCACGTATCGGGCAAATATCCACGCATAAACTACAACCGGTACAATCTTCGGGGGCGACTTGATAAGTAATCACCAAACCCTCAGCAAAGTCTTTACCGAGCATGTCAGCGTGTTTGAAAGTTGCAGGGCTAGCGGTTAATTCTTCATTTACATAAATCTTGCTGCGTATCGCTGTATGTGGGCAAACCATCGCACATTTGCCGCATTGCGTGCATAAGTCGGTTTCCCATACAGGAATTTGTTGCGCCAAATTGCGTTTTTCATAAATAGCTGTGCCAGTAGGGAAGGTGCCGTCGTTAGGCATGGCGCTAACGGGTAGGGCATTACCACGACCCGCAATAATTTCACCTGTTACGCGCTTAACAAAATCCGGTGCGTTATCAGGTAGAGTGGCTTTGAGTTCGTTCAGACTGCTGGCATGATCGGGTAAAGTAACAAACTGTAAGCTAGCGAGGGTTTCATCAATGGCCTTAAAGTTTAGCTCGATCATGCTCTGGCCTTTTTTGCCATAGGTCTTTTCGACCGCATGTTTAATGGCGGATATCGCTTGTTCTTGCGGTAATATCCCAGAGATTGCGAAAAAGCAGGTTTGCATAATGGTATTGATGCGCTTCCCCATGCCTGTTTTTTCGGCTACCGCATAAGCGTCGATGATATAGAAACGAATCTGTTTACTAATCATCTGTTCTTGCATGTTTAAAGTCAGAGATGCCCAAACCTGCTCGGCTGATAAGGGCGTATTCAACAAAAACACCGCCCGATCTGCTGCACTACTGAGCAGGTCTGAACGTTCTAAGTAGTGGCTTTGATGACAGCCGATAAAATCAGCATCATTATCGCTTATTAAATAAGTGGAATGGATGGGCTTGGGGCCAAAACGTAAATGCGAGACCGTCATCGCGCCCGATTTTTTCGAATCATAAACGAAATAACCTTGAGCATATAGCTCAGTGGTTTCACCAATAATCTTAATGGTGTTTTTATTAGCGCTAACCGTACCATCACTGCCTAAGCCATAAAATAACGCTTGAAAAGTATCCGCTAGGGCATCAGTACGATAACTAGCATCCCAGTTTAAGCTGCTGTGCGTAACATCATCATTAATGCCAATGCTGAAATTATTTTTGGGTTGCGCTAGTTTTAACTCGTCATAGATCGCCTTAATCATGCCCGGGGTAAATTCTTTAGAAGACAGGCCGTAACGTCCTCCGACCACTTTAGGAAATGCCTTAAATTTACTAGTACCTTGGCTATAAGCCTGAGCGACAGCGCTGAGTACATCTTTATATAAAGGTTCGCCATCAGAGCCTGGTTCTTTGCTACGATCGAGAACGGCAATTTTTTGACAACTGCTAGGGAGCGCGGCAAGTAAGCTCTGTGCATCAAAAGGTCGATATAAACGTACTTTAAGCAAACCGACCGCTTCACCTTGCTGATTTAAATAAGTCAGGGTTTCTGTGACCGCTTCTGCACCAGAGCCCATGATAATAATGACGCGTTCGGCAAGTTCTGATCCTGAATAATCAAACAATTGATACGAGCGGCCTGTTAATGCGGCAAAGCGATTCATAGCGGTTTGCACAATATTGGGTAGTGCAAGGTAAAAAGGATTGACCGATTCTCTAGCCTGAAAATAGACATCAGGATTCTGAGCAGTCCCGCGCATTACAGGTTTATCTGGGGTTAAGGCGCGATGACGATGAGCGCTTACCCATTTATCCTTAATCATGGCGCGTATCACGCTATCATCAATAGTATTTATTTTGGCGACTTCATGCGAGGTACGAAAGCCGTCAAAAAAATGCAATAGCGGCACACGACCTTCCAAGGCGACGGCATGAGCAATCAAAGCGAAGTCCATGACTTCTTGGGGTGAATTAGAACACAGCATCGCAAAGCCAGTCATTCGCGCTGACATGACATCGCTATGATCACCAAAAATTGATAAACCCTGACAAGCTAAAGAACGTGCAGCGATATGAAAGACAGTCGGAGTTAACTCACCCGCAATTTTGTACATATTAGGCAGCATTAATAGCAGGCCTTGAGAAGCGGTAAAAGTTGTCGCCATAGAACCGACTTGCAGAGCTCCATGAATAGCCCCAGCAACACCAGCTTCACTTTGCATTTCAGTGATTTGAGGAACAGTGCCCCATAAATTAAGTTGGCCGAGTGACGCCCATTCATCCGCCCATTCACCCATGGTCGAGGAGGGTGTAATAGGGTAAATAGCGATAACTTCATTAAGTTTATAAGCGATAGTTGCAGCGGCTTGATTGCCGTCTATCGTAACGGTTTGTTGATGTTGCATGTGACCATCCTGAAATGAAACCAGTGAAAGGAAATTACCTTAAGTTTGCTGTAGGATTTAAACTTCGGCCGATTGTACGCTAGTGCGTAAAGTTAGTGTACGAATTTTAGTGATTCGATTGTAGATT
>QVQD01000112.1 GCA_003584875.1 Methylococcales bacterium | reverse complement strand
GCCTTTAGCCTTTAGCCTTTAGCCTTTAGCCTTTAGCCTTTAGCCTTTAGCCTTTAGCCTTTAGCCTTTAGCCTTTAGCCTTTCGACCTTCACCATTATCTTAAACCGAACTTATGTCCCACCAATCCGATTTAATTAGTACCGATATAGATGCGTATTTAGCGCAGCATGAAAACAAAGAACTATTACGCTTCTTAACCTGTGGAAATGTCGATGATGGCAAAAGTACCTTGATTGGTCGCTTGCTGCATGACTCTAAAATGATTTATGAAGATCAACTCGCTGCTGTGCAAGCTGACAGTGTTAAATCTGGTACCACGGGCGCAGGAAAAATAGATTTAGCCTTGTTGGTTGATGGTTTGCAAGCAGAACGCGAGCAAGGCATTACCATTGATGTCGCCTACCGTTATTTTTCTACTGCAACACGGAAATTTATTATTGCCGACACACCTGGGCATGAACAATATACCCGCAATATGGCTACCGGTGCTTCGACATGTGATTTAGCTATCATTTTAATTGATGCGCGTTACGGTGTTCAAACTCAAACTAAACGCCATAGCTTTATCGCCTCTTTATTGGGCATACAACACATCATTGTTGCTATCAATAAAATGGACTTAAAGGATTATAGCGAAGCGACTTTCAATGAGATTAAGCAAACTTATTTAGACTTCACTAGCACGCTAGATTTACATGATATTTGCTTTATCCCCATGTCAGCTTTAGATGGTGATAACGTCGTTAATGCCAGTGAAAACATGCCATGGTATACCGGTGTGCCGTTAATGGAGGCGCTTAATAGCATTGAGATTGCTAACGATCATAACTTCAATGATGCTCGTTTCCCTGTGCAATATGTTAACCGCCCTAACCTTGATTTTCGTGGTTTTTGCGGCACAGTAGCATCCGGTGTATTTCGTAAAGGCGACCTCATAACCGCACTGCCTTCTGGCAAAAGCAGCAAAATTAAATCTATCGTCACTTATGATGGTGATTTAGATCAAGCGTTTCCTCCAATGGCGGTCACCTTAACCTTAGAAGACGAGATTGATATCAGTCGTGGCGATATGCTCATCGGTACAGAACAGCAAGCACCTATCGTTGCCGATCAGTTTAAAGCGACTATAGTTTGGATGACCGAAAAAGCCCTAACGCCAGGGCGTCAATATATCATTAAACTTGCAACTCGCAGCGTATCGGGTTCTGTGGCTTTGATTCATCATCGCATTGATGTCAATACCTTAGAACATCATGACGCGCAGGCTTTGCAACTGAATGAAATCGGTTCATGCACGGTTAATGTAAATGCTCCGGTGGTATTTGATGCCTATAAAACCAATAAAGGCACTGGCGCGTTTATTATCATTGATCGTTTAAGTAATAGCACGGTGGGTGCTGGCATGATTACAGGTGTCTGTGAAGAACAAAGCCGTAATCCAGTCAGCAGTGAAGAACGTGCCGCTCGTTATAGCCAAAAGCCAACATCCATCGCCTTAATTGGATTAGCGAGTAAAGACAACGCCTATTTATTGGAAAGAAAATTATTTGATAATGGTCATGCTACGACGGTATTAGAAACACCCAACAGCGCATTAATTTTAGCGATTAAGAATGCTGGTTTACTAGGTTTATGCGTTAATGTCAGTGCTGATCAAGCTGACATTAGTTTTAATACCGACCAGCAATCAATTGATGATATTTATAGTGCATTAAAAGAACAAAATATTGTTTATTAAGATGTAGCTTAAATTTACCGTTTTATGGTTTTAGTTATGGCATCAAGGTGTTTAATCTGTAGGGGCGACAAATTCGCCCAGTACATTAGTATGTTTTTACGTGGTGAATCTGTCGCCCCTACAGTATGATTTCCATAACTTACAATAGATAATATTTATAGTGCATTGAAAGAAAAAAATATTGTTTATTAAGATGTAGCTTAAATAACCGTTTTATGGCTTTAGCTATGGCATCAAGGTGTTTAATCTGTAGGGGCGACAAATTCGCCCAGTACATTAGTATGTTTTTACGTGGCGAATCTGTCGCCCCTACAGTATGATTTATGCACTTCAGGCTGACAGATGCTAATCTTAACTTTTTGCATTTCGCCTAAACTAAGTTAGTTGCAGAATCATTTAAAATATTCGATACTTTGGACAGTCTATTTTTAACAATAATAGACTTACTCAATACAACTACAATTAAATAGAGGTTAACACGCGATGAGAAAATCTTTTTTATTAGGACTGGCATTGATCGGCTTTACCTTAAACCCACTAACTACATCAGCCGCAACAGATACTCACTATCCTGCTGCTGATTTTCAACCTTCCGTTATTTATTTAGCTCCCAACAGTGCCACTAAAGAAAATATCTCAGAGGCCAATGATCCTAAATATCCTGCATCAAACTTCACACCAAGCGTGATATTCATTGACAAACAAGCCTCCAATCAAAGCGAAGAAGCATTTGATCCAAAATATCCCGCAGCCAATTTCAAACCCAGAGTTATTTACCCTTAATGGCTAGGGTTAGCCTCAAACTAACTTTCATAACGAACTCTCTTTGAGATAATACGACGGCTAACACTACCCACAGGAATGTAAACACTCATGACTATTACCACTCAAGCACTATCTAAAATACAATATACGATTGAACAATTCTTAGAAAAAATAAGCTCCAGCCAAAGCTATCAAGCATTACAGAACATGACTCCAACTAAACGCTGGACGACACTAGGACTGTATTTTTTAGCATCGCAACTTATCATCTTTGGTTTGTTATATACCCTGTTTGGCAAAGTCATAGTGGTTGGTTTTTTTGCGAGCATTATTGCCGGCTTAGCTACCGGCATTGGCGCTCTTCCCGCGCTATTTTTTAAAGATATATCGAAGAATTTATTTAACAGTCTCTTAGGTGCAGCTGCTGGTGTAATGTTGGCCGCAACAGCCTTTTCATTACTAGTGCCTGGTATTTCTTACGGCAATATAATCTGGCCCAGTCATGGTATTTATATTGTTGCCGTTGGTATGTTAATAGGCGCAGGTTTCTTACACTTTGCCGACCGCCAATTGCCTCATGTGCATTTTGATGCTTTAGCTGACGAACAACTCACCTCATTAAAAAAAGTATGGTTATTTATTATCGCCATCACTATTCACAATTTTCCAGAAGGCCTTTCAGTCGGTGTTAGTTTTGGAGCAGGTGATCTAAATAATGGCTTGGTACTCGCTATTGCAATCGCCTTACAAAATATTCCAGAAGGTTTAGCCGTTGCCCTACCCTTAGTTGGCTTAGGCTATAACAAATGGAAAGCTGTGGGTATTGCTACCTTAACAGGCTTAGTTGAACCCATTGGTGGTTTATTGGGCGTTACTATGGTGAGCTTGTTTCAATCCATACTACCTTTAGCGATGGGCTTTGCCGCAGGAGCAATGCTGTTTGTCATCAGTGAAGAAATTATCCCAGAAACCCATGCCAATGGCCGCTCACGCTATGCCACTTTTGCTTTATTAGGTGGCTTTATCATCATGATGATCTTAGATAATATGCTGGGCTAGTTTAGGAGCGCCGAGCCCCAGTTCGGCGAGTTAGTGTAGGTCGGGTTAGCGCTAGCGTAACCCGACATTTCGAAGTCCCTATATTTGGTTTCAACGACACAACTATTAAATTTTACTCCAACGCCAAGCTAGGGCTTGGCGCTCTCAATACCCAACTTTGCTATCACTTCATGATGACCCTGCTCGAACTATTCAATTCATTTAATACCATTGATGTGGCTAATGCCTATCAAATGACTCTACAGAAACTTCAAGTTTTACAGAACTTCGCTACACTCTCAGAATTATCAGCGACTACAGCAACCAGCTTTATATTAATTTTTGCAGCCGAGTTTGGCGATAAAAGTCAGTTGATGTGCATGATATTAGCCTCTCGATATCGAGCTTGGCCTGTGTTTTTAGGTGCGACAACTGCATTTGCTTTACTCAATACACTAGCCGTCATCTTTGGCGCACTATTAGCAAATCAGTTACCTGAGCCCATTATCTCTGGTATCGTAGCATTATTGTTTGCTATTTTTGGAATACAGTCTTTAAGAATTAAAGCTGAAGATGAAGATGAACCTCTCCCTGAAAAAAACGGTAGCCATTTATTTTTTACCACTTTTTTTCTCATTACTGTCGCTGAATTCGGCGATAAAACTCAATTAGCCGTAGTAGCTTTAAGTAGCACAGCTGCTCCAATAGCTGTATGGTTAGGCTCAACAATAGCACTAGCAGGAACCTCAGCCTTAGGCATCGTCGCTGGTCGCAGTCTTTTAAAAAAGATACCTTTAGTATTGCTACATAAAATCAGCGGATCATTTTTTTTAATATTAGCAGCTATTGCCGCTTACCGAAGCGCTCAGTCTTTTATGCTATTGAACAATTAGTTACTGAACTTTTTTCATCATTGCATCGAAATCTATCCTATCAATAGCTAAATACCACAAGCTAATGAATACTAATATAGGCATTAGCCTAAAGATTGACTGCTTATAAAAAGAACTACACCAAGTTCTTTTTATATTTTCGCTATTTAGCTAATCAAATACGTATAAATTTAGCTAAGACAGTAAAAATACATTTTCTAAATGTAAGTTTTGACTGATAATCAGCATCAAAATAACACTAAGCTTACTTTACCAATGAACTTTAACTTAAAACCAGTAATTTTGATCATAGACGACAGTCCTGACGTTATTAATCTAATATCAGGTCTACTTAAAAATAATTATAAAGTCAAAGCAGCAAATAATGGTGAGAAGGGTATTAAAGTTGCACAGAGTGACGATTCCATAGATCTCATCTTACTTGATATCATGATGCCTGGCATCTCTGGTTTCGATGTTTGTGAGCAATTAAAAGCTGATTCCAGCACATCCAATATCCCCATCATTTTTTTAACCTCTATGACTAATCTTGATGATGAGTTGCGCGGTTTAAAACTAGGTGCGGTGGATTATGTTACCAAACCCATCAGCCCCCCTGTATTATTGGCACGAATCGAAAATCATCTAAAGATCAAAGCAGCCAATGACTTTTTAAAAGACAAGAGTTCTTTTCTTGAGTCAGAAGTTACCAAACGCTCCAAAGAACTAGCTGCTATTCAGGATGTAACCATTCTTGCAATGGCTTCACTTGCAGAAACGCGTGATAACGAAACTGGCAATCATATTTTACGCACCAAATTTTATGTCAAAGAGTTGGCTGAATATTTAAAAACTCATCCACGCTTTAAAGATGCTCTTACCGATCACGCTATTAATATATTGTATAAATCCGCACCATTACATGATATTGGCAAAGTTGGCATACCAGACAGCATACTGTTAAAACCTGGACGCTTGACTCCAGAAGAATTTGAAGTGATGAAAACGCATACCATGCTTGGACGTGATGCTATTACCCAAGCTGAATCACATCTAGGTATGGAAGTTGATTTTTTGAAATTTGCTAAAGAAATTGCTTATAGCCATCAAGAAAAATGGGATGGTTCTGGTTATCCACAAGGCTTATCGGGAGACAATATTCCTATCTCTGCCAGACTCATGGCTCTAGCTGATGTTTATGATGCTCTCATCTCTCGACGTGTTTATAAGATAGGAATGACCCACGAACAAGCGATTCAAATCATCACTGAAGGTCGAGGAACGCATTTTGATCCAGACATAACAGATGCCTTTTTGGAAATAAACGAATGCTTTCGAGAAATCGCTCAACGTTTTCCGGATTAAAGAGAGAATATGACTGGGTAAACTGCCATGCGGCATGTATAAAAAGGTCTTTGAAAAGCTGGAATCACGCGAATAATTATAAAAAGTTTTAATAGTCTCTTAAATCAACTAACAACAAAAAGCCTTCCAAGGCTGTTGCCAAGGAAGACTTTATGATGCTTTACGTCTTAATCCCATAAAAGCTGACCGTCGCGAGTGCGTTTACGGTTAGCTTTAAGATTGCTGACTATGGTAGTAGCTGCAAACAGCGTTGATGAGATAATAAATTCCCCTGATATAAAGCCTACCAAGGCGATAATAACTAATATTGCTATTGCAATATCTTTGCTGATGTCGGTCATAAGAAAATCCTCATTTAATTTACGTTAATGTTTTACTTTACTGCGAGTAAACTATATCGAAGTCTCTTATTGTTGACAATAGCACTATAGATTTATAGATTGTTTCTTATTTGAATACAAAAAAACGATAGGGCTTTAAACACAACAAATTACCATTGTAATAAATCAAAGTTAGCTGCTTGATTAAAGCTAGTCACTAAAAGCATCGCTATCCACACAAGTTTCCTATCAACTTAAAAATCTCCTTAGAGGCGCAAGCAATCGAGACTGTGAAAGTATTATGATTTTAGCTTCCCCCTTTTTAGCATAGGTATCTACACAAATAACTGTTAGCATTCCCACGCGCGAACGATAACATTGTGGTGAAGATTGTAGGGGCGTATTGCATACGCCCTTATAAAATAAGCTCTATAACATTGGACTTTCGATGTTGGGCGTATGCAATACGCCCCTACGGTGTTTTTTATCGTTTCCACGCCGATAAGAAACTTGTGTAGATACCTATGCCTTTTTTGAAGGGGGGAGAGCAAAGCGATTCACACGCTCACCGCCACTGGCCACAGTTAAGGAATATTTGAACTTATTGTAGGCCGGAATAAGGCCACCCAAGCGCAGCGCGTGGTGGCGTTTCCGGCACAGTAGTCATTCCGATGCCGGAAACGCTTTTCTCACTTACGCTCGAAAAGTCTTATTCCGGCCTACAAAAGCTTAACTGTGGGCAGTGACTCTCCGCATGGGAACGATGAACTTCAGGAACCTGAAAACGATGGGATACAACTAAATCCAGCACTATCCTTATCGGTATAATAAGTCTTTCAATTGCGTAAATACCTATGCTGTATAAGAGTACACATGAATTAGCATTATAATTCACATAGAGCCTTGTTTTTATAAA
>QVQD01000152.1 GCA_003584875.1 Methylococcales bacterium | reverse complement strand
CTGGCGCAGGGGTTTCTTCAGCGGGAGCTGGTTCAGCTGCAGGACTCTCTTCCGCTGGCGCAGGGGTTTCTTCAGCAGGGGCTGGTTCAGCTGCAGGACTCTCTTCCGCTGGCGCAGGGGTTTCTTCAGCAGATTCATTATTCAATGAATCTTTATCAAGCTCCTCGTCTCCACTTCCATCAGTATTTGAAGCCATCTTCTAGACTCT
The DNA here is from genome assembly GCA_003584875.1 of Methylococcales bacterium. Classification (GTDB taxonomy): domain Bacteria; phylum Pseudomonadota; class Gammaproteobacteria; order Methylococcales; family Methylomonadaceae; genus Methylobacter_C. Next base: position 6,997 of record QVQD01000152.1, on the reverse strand, counting down.
TATTTGTCTTGCTGCGTTTGTAACAAGATATAACCATCAGAAAATTGCAATAACTCAACATCTTTATCTTGTGTACGCTGAATTTGCAATTCTGGCTTACTATCTACATAGTTATGTTTAATAATATTCTGACTAGTTGCAGAAGTACCCATAACCAACTGATTACCTTGAGAATCTAAAGGTAAAGCAGTGCCTGTCCCCCAGTCGAGAAAAGACTCTATATAAGCTCTGTTGAACTCTAAACGAATTAACACTCTCGCATTTTTATAGGGAGGGAAATAAAATTGACCGCCATCTTGATTAGGCTGGTAATCGGCACGCACTTTCTGTTTTGTCCATAACGGAATACTCACTTTATAATAATTAGCTGAAGTATCGCTATCAGTATAAAACTGATAAGTCATATCATCATCAGCACCCTTTTCGCTGACTATCTTGCCTTCAACAAAAACTGGATAACTAGGCAGAGTATATGTAGGTAGCGGGACGAAAGTTTCAAGCACGCTTTCTAAAGTAAGATTGCACTCCATATCGTAATGACTATAAGCCATATTCATATCCATGGTTAATTCTTGCTCAGTTACTTGTGCGTTTAAATGCCATTCTTTAACGCGATAATTTTTTGCCTGAATATATAATAATTTATTCCACAAAATACTACCTTTAAAATTAACCAACTTACCAGGGGGCGTTACCTGCAACTGAAAATGCTGATACTCCAAACGCACTTCATGTAAATGTTGCTTAAATCTAGCTGTTTCTAAAGTGACTCGCGCCTGCATATCTGCTGCTATTGGATAGCTAGCAATATAATCACGACGTATTTTAGTGGTCACTGCCGCGTTAGTAATGGCAGTAGTTTGCGGGTTTTCAGAATATGCATTTAAAACATTAGGCTGAAATCGATGCACTTCTGGATAATCAACGATATAACCAGCAACTTCTTCATGGTCGAGTGACAGAGCTGTACCTGACTTAATTTTTGCAGCACTTAATGTATATTTATGAGTAGCATAGTCATAACTAAAAACCCCATTATAAGTATCGACCAACCATATTAAATAATCATAAAAACTAGCTTGATTGATGGCTGTACCCAAAGACAAACTTAGCACGGGATAATGAACAGACAATACTGCGTCCCAATTATAAACCATGGTGATTTGTGTAGGAGTATGCGCTGTAATTAAAGCTTTTAAAGTTGAATCGACTAATAAATCACAAGGATAATGTTGTTTCCACAATACTTGTGCAGGGTCAGCAAAAACCAAATGATAATGTCGAAGTAACATGATGTCTTTACCAGCAGGCAAATGCAACAGTTGTTCAGTAAAATAACGACTCGTTACGAGTCCTTTTAGACTAAGTGGAGTGAGAGTGCCTTGAGTATTATTAACATAGGTTGCAACTGTCAACGACACTTCAATCAAATCATTAGTTGTAAGCGGAGCTAATAGTGTATCTTTGGATTTTTCACTATCTACAACAAAACTAACTTCACCCTGATAGCCATAAGGATATAAATCCAGCGCTAATGACTTTACGTTACCCTCGGGTATAGAGTAAGTTTTTCCGCTAATAGTTAAAGTTAAGGTGGTGGCTAAGTCTTCGGTAAAACGTGTCATAGCCTTACCTGTAAACGATCAGCAACAGGACTCAAAAATAACTTTAAAGGCTGACCATTATTACGTAACACTGCATTTATAATAAAAGATAAACGTAAATCTTTATCCTCTTCGACAAAGGTAATTTCATTAACTACTACCCTAGGTTCAAATAAGGCTATATTTTGATCAACTTCTTCAATGATAGCTTTAGCAATATCTTCTTGAGTGCTCAAATATCTATAATCAGATACACCGAAGTTATCCAAAAAAGAGCCGTAATCACGTGTACAATTAAGAATATTATTAATATTAGCTACAATACTCTTAATGTCATATTCTATATATTCTAATTTATGACCGGCTAATTGAGACATCAAAGACATCAAACAGATCTCCAATGCAAGAAATAACTAGCATCAGACAACTTAGCATTAATATAAAAACCCAGTGCCAATTCATTCAACGCGTAATCCCATTCTTCTCCTGTATTTAATTGGTAAACATCTACCTCAGGACCGAAAGAATGTTGAAACGGCGGTCTTTCCAAACGCTTACAAGGAATTCCTTGTAAATAAAACTTGTGAACTATCGGCAAGCGCGTGACAGCAGCTATTTTAAAACCATCTAAATTAATGGCTTGAGTTACAGCGCCTTTTTGCACCAATAAATAAATCTCTTTTGCCTCACGTATCGTTGCAGGCAAATTAGCAGTGACTAAATCACCAGAAACTGTAAAGGGTAAATAAGGCGAACGAGCTTGACTAAACCTTATTTGCTCATTTAAAGGCACAAGAATTTCACGAAAAACTTCGGCTAATTGCTCATGACGATAAGGTGCTATCGCAAATTGAGGATTTTCATTATGATAAAAGCATAAATCCACATAAAAGTTCTTTAAGTGTTCATACACCTCATAAGGGTGTGGCGTTATCTGTGCTAATAAATTAGCAAGAAAACGCTGTATTTTAACCACACTTTTTAGACATTGCTTAGCATTAACCAAGTCTGAACCAGATAAATAAATAGCGGTTATCTCTTGACTGACCTGATAATGATAGGCTTCTAACTTATGGGCCAGTGCTGTTAACTCTTCTTTAAGAAAAGGCACGGATCCCAAATTAGCCAAAGGAGGAATATAGCGAGTCGAAAGCCGCCAAGCTCCATTGGGTTGTTTCTCAAATTCAGCCAAACGAAAACTCTCCAGAGTATCTGGATGTTCTGGTTCGGTTGATAACTCTAATGGCCAGAGCCAACAATTAACACTATCACGCTTAATTATTTTCTGTCCTGAATCTCCCAAGCCACTATTTTCAGGCAAGGTACGTACATGAACATAAACTGAGAGTAAACTAGTGCCGGGAATATTAAGATTCAATGGCGTAATTTGAGCATTAGCCTTTAATTCTAACAATAATCCCGAAGCCATGACTAAGGTCATAGCTTCTAAAGATAAAACACCCTCTGCTAATAAGGTTTCATTCCAACGTAACTTATAAAGTCCATAACTAGGTACTGAATGTAAGTTAAAACGTAATGAACTATCAGCCAATAAAGATTCTTCAAGTGCTCGTAAATGGGCAGGCAATAAAGCCTGCCCCATAGCCCATAAAACTCTAGATAAACGATTAGACATAAATTAATTAATTATCAACAGTAGGGGCACTCAATTAAGCATTACTTACCAGTAGATGTAACGCCCCAGGTCTTAACAAACTTATCAGTATCAGACACTGCGAAATTAAGAACTTGAGCTTCTTCTTGCGGCATAATGCCAATAGCAAAATTAAAGTTCAAAGGAGATGGTACGGTAGGATCATTACGTTCGCCAATTTCTAAATGTAAATCACCACCTGTCTTCATAACCAGTCCTTTACTATCTTTTGCATTGTCATGAAATGCTAAATAATACTTTTTAGCGACTTGATCAAAGGCATACACATTAAACTGAAATAACACGTCAGTCTTTAACAAATTAGTATGCTTCATGATTTGCAACAATTTTTGATTACTGTTACTAACATTACAATGAATATGTACTGGATCGGCATAACCACCGTGCCAACTTATTTCTGAAATAACACCTACCAATTTAGTCTCATTTTTTAAATCAGTCGGTGATGTTACAGTAGTATCGGCTTCCAATTTAACACCACCAATAGTCATACTCATCAAATGCCCAACGAGCACCTGTTTATCTTTTTCGAAATTGTAACCTTGCTTGATACTGCAACTATAATGTGAAGAAGCCATTTTAATTCTCTCTATTGTAATTGGTTGATAAATTCAATGTTATAAACGCGCATCTAAGCGCAATTCAACGTCCATACCTTCAAATTGGATATGTGGCAATACTGATATAGTGCAATTATACCAACCGATCATACCTGGCTGTTCTGTGACTTCCACAAATGCTGCCTTAAATGGATAATAACGTAAGGTTAAATCATCTGGATTAACGATAGTCGTTACATATTGAAACATCCAATTATTCAATGTTGTGCTTATATAAGCCGCATCTGCACTGCTACCAATGTTGTCACGCATAATACATTTTACATAATGTGCAATACGAGTAATAGACATGGTGTAAGACAGATTAGTCACTAATTGTGAGTTCTCAGAATCTTTAGCATCTTTAAATTTCTTAGATTTTTTCAATGATTGGCAACTGAAAAAACAAGCATCCGCAGTACCTTTACGGTAAATCAATGGCATGAAACCTGCGTTAGCAAAATCAAGTTCACGGTAATCAGGAATAACCATTTCCACGGGGATCTTCATTTCTTCTTCACCGCGGATGTTAAACATGTGCACGGGTAAGCCATTCACTAAACCGCCGCCTTTAGGGCCGCGTAAATATTGACACCAACCTGAAGTGGTAAAAGAACGAATCATGTTTTGTGCAAACAAGATAGTCGCGTTACCCCATAGATAATCAGCATTATCATCGCCACGAACTTCTTCTTTGAATACAAAGTTTCCGCCTGAACAAGGATTAATATCTGGATCGTAAGGTTGACGTAAAATATAACGTGGTAAAGTCAAACCTATGTAGGCAGCAATTTCAGACTCTCTTAAAGCATTCCATGAACCATAACGCGGATGATTCATCAAACCTTGAACATCTTTAATAGCCGCTAATTCTTCGATGGTTTGGCAACCAAAGAATTTAGGAGACACTGCACCTATGAAAGGAGCATGGCTGGCTGCGGCAATTTTGCCCATAATTTTCAGCCAAAATTCGTCTCTTGGCGTATGTTCAAATTCATATAAACCAACAATGCTGCCATAAGGCTTACCACCGTATTGGTCATATTCAGCTGTATAGCATTTTTTAAACAAAGCGCTACCTGTAATGTCTACGGCATTGCTATCAAAATCATCATAAAGCTCATCTTTAGCAACATCAATGATGTCGATCATGACATCCGCTTTGAAATTTGTAGTACGTACTAAATCATTTAATGAAGTCCAATCAGCTTCCATTTTTTTAAATGATTCATTGTGTATAATTTCGTTTAACTGCGCATTGACTAAATCATCAATGTGAGCGACCAACTTTTGTACTTCACCCTTATCAAATTTTCCTAAGGTACCGTCAATATTTAAAAGTACTGCCGCTAGTCCAGAAATAAAACGATCTTCTTCACCAATATCTTCAGCAACAGTTTCTAAATAATTAGTCACCATAGGAACTGGTTCAGTGACATCTGGATTTAGTCTCATGCTTGATAAAAAGCGTTTTAAATCTAAGGTCTCGCTTGCCGCAGATTCTGTAGCCGTAGTCGCTACAGCAGTTGTAGTTGTTTCATCTTGATCAGCCATAATAGTGCTCCTAATAGTCTAAATGGTAGTAGTTTCAGCAGAAGTTTCTACGCTGGGTAATTTAAAGCTTTCAAAGCCTTTTAAGTCAGCCAACACTTTTTCTAGGTTTTCTGGATTGCTCATAAGCTCATCTAGCAATTTACGCAATTCTTTGCGGTTATCCACATTAGACTGCATTTCGCCAATCAAAGTTTTTAAGGTCAATAAACCTTTTAATTTAGGAATCTGTTGAGCGACTTGATCTGGAGAAAAAGACTTCATTGAATCGATAACAAGTGAAACTTGAAACTCTTCTTCACGGTCAGGATCGATTTTATTATCGACTGTATAGTTAAGACTTAAGCCCATGTCTTTCATGAGAGTGTTGGTATTAGTACCATCTAAATTACGTATGCGGCGCTCATCTAAATCAAAAGCACGATCAGATGATGATCCTTGCGAAAAATCACCTGTAATTAATAACCTTAAAGGTAAAGTCAAATCTTCAGGCTGTCCATTTACTTCAGTTTTATAGCGTAATGTTAATCTTGATTTTGGAATCTCATCTTGTATGGCCATCTTTTACTCCGCAATTATAAATAGGTATTTATTTTAAAGACATCAACAACGAGGCTTGAGTCTATCTATTTATTTCTATAAATCAACAACTATTTGTCATTTAAAGCTTACCAAAACTCTTAAAACAAACTAGCACTAAATCAGTTGACATAAACCATTGATAGAATTAACTATAAAATAAATATCTTATTAGTTGTTTAATAGAAATCTAACATTTTTGCTTAAAAACCGAACACTTCTTAAAGAACACATAGCCAATACAGCCTAACCTAGGCTTCATCCGAATGTGTACTCAATCAATACAGCTAGGCAAATTTTACGTACGCTCGAAAAGCCTTATTCAGACCTAGTGAGTGCATAAATACTTTTCATCGAACAATACCTAAATTGGATATTCTTCGAATTCGGCAATTTGTAATACCAGTTCAACATTTATTCTCACTCAAAGCAAAATAAACAGCTTAGTAAACCATCAAACTAACATTAAAAGTTATTCTCTTTTAATTAACTGTGTTAGTATCTGTTCGGCGAAGTTTCCGCCTCTACCTATTAGCTAATCCGTTATTTTATTAAATCGCATACGCGCTTTTATAAGCGTTATATTTTGATTTTTCTATTCTTTGATTTTTTTCAGCTTAAGAGGTACTTATGATTAACAATCTTATCAAGGGCGAATTGCCTTCAGATCAACAAACAGCTCTATTACAAACTATCATTGAGATACAAACTAAACTTCCTTTTTTAATCGATTTAACCACAGCAGATAGACGTAGCCTACCCAAATTAGGCGACAAAAGCCGTGCTTTTATCGTAAGCGGCTAGCGCTACCGCCTATCCTTAATTTTCATCCTTTGATTTAGCATCTAGCGATGCAGCAGGAAACGGCAGTAATTCATCAATACGACTATTCGGCCAAGTCGGCAGTTTTTCTAAAGTATCTTTTAACCAAGCCTCAGGGTTTAATCCATTCAGTTTCGCGGTGCCCAGCAAGCTCTGAATAGCAGCAG
>QVQD01000067.1 GCA_003584875.1 Methylococcales bacterium | reverse complement strand
TAGCGTAACCCGACAAAGTCACTGCGGAAATCATACTGTAGGGGCGAATTCATTCGCCACGTATCACAGGTCGAATGTACTGGGCGAATGCATTCGCCCCTACAGTGTAATGCTTATTTTTTTGTATTTTGGTTTTTAAACAACTAACCTTAGCTATAACAAACCTTTGTAGTAGTTAGCGATAGCGTAACCCGACAGGATGCGCAGGAAATGCTTGGCTTACGCTATCGCTACGCCAAGCAACAAAACTCGTGAGTTTTGACTCCATTACAAAGGTTTGTAGTCGTAGGTCGGGTTAGCGATAGCGTAACCCGACAAAGTCACCGCGGAAATCATACTGTAGTGGCGACAAATTCGCCACGTATCAAAGTAGTAGGTCGGGTTAGCGATAGCGTAACCCGACAATAAACTTCAATAACAAGCTATGCTTTAACCACCACATAATTTGCGGCTTTGACCGCTTTGTTTCTAGCCTCATCAACACTATCAGCGCTGGCTAAAGCCACTCCCATTCGACGCTGAGTAAAGGCTTCGGGTTTACCGAATAATCTTACTTCGCTATCGGGCACTGTTAAGGCAAGTTCTAGGCCTTCATAGCTAACACCGCTAGCATCAACGCCACCTAAAATAACTGCACTGGCACCTGCTTGTTGCAAGCTTGTAGAGACAGGCAAGCCTAAAATAGCTCTGGCATGTAATTCAAATTCATTTTGTTTCTGGGTGACCATCGTGACCATGCCAGTATCATGAGGTCTAGGACTGACTTCACTAAACCATACTTGATCGCCTTGAATAAATAGCTCCACACCAAATAAGCCTAAGCCACCGATTTCTTGGGTGACTTTAAAAGCAATATCTTGTGCTAAAGCTAAAGATGCATCGCTCATGATCTGCGGTTGCCAGCTTTCTCTATAATCACCGTTTTCTTGTCGATGTCCAATAGGCGCACAAAAATAAGTTTGTATGACTTTATTGGCATCTAAGGCGCGTACTGTCAGCAAAGTGACTTCAAAATCAAAATCAATTTTGGCTTCAACGATGACTTTACCGGTATCCACTCGACCGCTAGCTTTAGCGTAATCCCAAGCGGTTTTAAGTTGCAAAGGCTCTTTGACCATGGATTGGCCTTTGCCCGATGATGACATAGTCGGTTTAATAAAGCACGGATAACCAATGCCAGCATCGACTGCCGCCTGTAATTCCTCAAAACTTTCTGCAAATGCATAGTCTGAAGTAGGCAGCTTTAATTGCTGGGCGACCAAAGTCCGGATGCCTTCTCTATTCATGGTTAATTGAATAGCTCTGGCATTAGGAACGACGGTACATAAACCTTCGGCTTCAATTTCAGCGAGCGCTGTAGTGGCAATCGCTTCAATTTCAGGAATAATAAAGTGCGGTTGCTCAAGAGTAATCAATTTTTTGACGGCGACTGCATCGGTCATGTCGATTACATAACTACGGTGAGCGACTTGATGAGCCGGGGCGTTTTCATAGCGGTCTACCGCAATCACTTCAACACCGTAGCGTTGCAAGGAAATAGTCAGTTCTTTGCCTAATTCTCCACTGCCTAATAATAAAGCTTTGGTTGCATTGCCGCTTAATGGAGTGCCTAAAATCATTTTGTATCCGTCAAATAGTTTTCGATGTCTTCTTTTGAAAAGCCGATCTTTTTAGCAACACGATCAGCGTGACTGACGCGGGATATACCGTCGATTAATTTGTAAGTAGGAGCCTCATCAGCAAATTCAACTTGTTTAGCGATACCCAGACGTTGACGGGCAAATTCATCAACCAATTGATGATTATGCGTAATTAAAATGGTGGTATTGCCTTTACGGTAAAAGCCATTAAGCACATTAGAAGAAGATTCCATCTTTTCTTCAAAAGTCGTGCCTTCGGAGAGTTCATCTAAGATAACTAAACTTTTAGGGCTAGTGGCGAGAAAAATATCTTTAGTGCGTTTTAGTTCAGTACCAAAGCGACCTTCGCCATCATTTAAATGGCTGACTTCAGAGACTTGATAAAAAATTCTGTCAGCAACCGTTAAGTTAGCCGCAGTTGCAGGCACAAAACAGCCGATTTGTGCGAGTAATTGAATTTGGCTAATGGTCTTACAAAAAGCCGTTTTGCCGCCACTATTGGGGCCGGTGATTAATACTAATTTATCATCCTCTAAGCTGAAATCATTGCCTACATAATCAGTATGGCCTTTAGCTAAGATTGGATTTTTGGCGGCACTTAAATTAATGCGATGATGATCGCTAGCTATCAGCGTGGGTAATACGCTTGGGTTTTCCATAGCTACAGAAAACTTAATAAACGACAGTAACTCATCGAGTTGACCTAGTGCATCTAAGGTTTCAGCAACCTCAAAAGATTTTCTATATTCATTCCTTAGCGGGATGATACAACTATCTCGATCAAAACTACCGACTACTGGATAATAAACCAGTAATAAAGGCGCGATGAAAATACTTGCAGTAGGTATCGCTTCAACGGAAATGCTAAACATATCAGTAGGAAAGAAGTGCCCTAAAGCCCAAACTATGCCGAAAAATAAACTGATAAGTAGTGGCTTAAATAAGCTCGGTTTGAAAATAATGGCGGGTGAAAAAGAATTAGCTCTTTCTTGCTTAGATTGTATGCCTGCTTCAGAAATATAAGCAGGTCCTTCCATTAATGAATAGGCGCGAGAGTTTTCGTAGGCTTTTATTTTAGTGAATATGGCGCTTAAGTATGGGCTTTGAGGCTCTGCTATGCGGTAGGTATCTTCGACTAATTCTAATAACAGTTTTATGCCACGTTTATATTGTAAATAACCATAGCCTTCAATTTCATGAACTTCTCTAGCCGTTCCAAAAGTACCCAAGAACGTCCCAAATAATAAGGTATAAAAATTGTTTTCATGACTAGCGGCGTTAATGATCAAACGCTCTACAGCCTCTTTTAATTCGGGGTTCTCTTGTAATTCTTTGACGGCCTCTTGTTTAGCTTGAAGCGCTTCAATATCGTCAGAAGGTTGTGTTAAAGAACGAAATAGGCTGGCTTGACCTACCAGAGTTTCGGCATGATTAACCGCATCAAAAAGCTTGTCAACTTCCATGGTATTAAAGGCACTTTCGTCTAATATACCAACACCTGTAGCTAGAGGCTGAGTAGATTTAACGACTGGCCACAGTCCTTGCCAGCTTTGTAATAGCGTTTCTTTCATAGTTTAGCCTCTTTTACGTAGGTCGGGTTAGACGCTAGCCGTAACTCGATTTGTTGACGATTGTGTCGGGTTACGCTGTCGCTAACCCGACCTAAAGCTTAAGTAGTTATGTATAAAAATGGTAACTCAATAACTTGGGTACAAATGGTTTTTGTGGAAGCGGCTTTAGCCACTCCCACAATAGATACCTAGGCTTACAGAAAAGAGTCGCCAAAAAATCAATAATTCGTTAATCGTGTAGTTCAAGTAAGCTTGTCAGTGCCTCAACATGGGCATCACTATCGTTCAAACAAGCAATATAGCGATATTCGCTACCGCCCGCTTCTATAAAGATAGCTTTGTTTTCCATGGCGATTTCTTCTAGGGTTTCTAAGCAATCAACGGCAAAGCCAGGGCAAACGATATCAATCGCCTTAATACCTTGTGTTGGGAGCTGTTCTAGGGTGTCAACACAATAAGGCTTTAACCATTCAGCTTTACCAAAACGAGATTGAAAAACTATCATCCATTGTTTTTCAGTGAGCCCTAGTTTTTCGGCAATTAAGGCGGCTGTTTTATGGCATTGATGGAAGTAAGGGTCGCCCCATTTAGTTAATTGTTCAGGTAAACCATGAAACGACATCACTAACAATTCATTTTTAGCCTGTTCACGCCAAGCTTGTTCGATAGAGGCAGCAACGGCAGCAATATAATGACTGTCTTGATGATAGTCACTGATAAACTCAAAGCTAGGCAAATGTCGCCATTGCTTCAGTTCTTTGGTTAAATCATCATAAATTGATGCCGTCGTTGTTGATGAATACTGAGGATATAAAGGCAGCACAATGACATCAATCACACCGTCTTGTTTAAAAGCCTTCAATTGAGTGGCGATAGAAGGCTCGCCATAACGCATGGCATAATCAACTTTAATATTCTTAGGATTGAGTCGTTCGGCAACTTTTTCGGTTAATTGTTTAGTTAGATAAGTTAAAGGTGAACCTTTTTCATGCCAGACTTTACTGTAAGCTTTTGCAGAGCGGCTAGGGCGAAAGGGCAACACAAAGCAATTCAGAATCACCCACCATATTGGACGTGGCAAGTTGACGACTCTAGGATCGCCCAAGAAATCTTTAAGAAAACGGCGCACTGCCTTAGTGGTCGGTGCAGTCGGTGAGCCAAGATTGGCCAGTATGATCCCAATTTTTTTATGGCTCATGAGGATGGTTATCTATTAATAAGGTTTAAGAATTCTGAGCGGGTGCTGATTTCTTTACGAAAAGCACCGGTCATTACTGAGGTCGTCATCACTGAATTTTGCTTTTCTACACCGCGCATCATCATACATAAATGCTTGGCTTCAATCACCACCGCTACGCCGCGAGCGCCAATGGATAATTCAATAGCATCAGCAATTTGTTTGGTGAGTTTTTCTTGGATTTGTAAACGTCGTGCGTACATGTCTATGATACGAGCGACTTTAGACAAGCCCAGTACTTTGCCTTGGGGCAAATAGCCCACATGACATTTACCGATAAACGGTAATAAATGATGTTCGCATAAAGAATAGAGCTCTATATCTTTAACGATAACCATATCTTCAGAATCAGCGCTAAAAATCGCACCATTTAGGACTTCTTCTAAGGTTTTATCATAGCCATTATTAAGAAACTTGAAGGCCTTAGCCGCTCTTTTGGGAGTATCAATCAAGCCTTCACGGTTTAAATCTTCACCGACGGCTGAAATAATACTAGCGAAATGTTCTTCCATGTTATGAGGTCTCAATTATCAAAAAATGGCTAAAAGTATAGCATTACCTTTTAGGTTACTGCTAGATTTAGCGCTGATTTAGAGTAGGGTTGTATGGTGAGCAGTATTTTAGCTTAGATTTAATCATCAGACTGTTGAAGAAATAGTGGCTAGGGGCATATTGTATAAGCCCTATTAAATAGTGCGATTTTGAATGAGTTTCAAGTTGTTCTAGCTATCCTGCGAGGACATTGTTCTACACATCTCATTTCATCATTCCCACCTAGAGCGTGAGAACCATGCAAAAGATGAGTCTTCAACAAATTAGCAAAGGCATCTCCGAAAGCGACAGTCATTAACACATGAAATACTCACGCTGTTAGACCAGTCATATAAAACCACCGCAAGGCCAATTGTTTTAATATAAAGCATAGAGTCAATAATCGTCATTTTAGAGCGAATGATGACTAGAAATGAACGTTTATTAGACAGTTCAGTAAGGCTACTAAAATAACTAGAGAACTCTCTGCTAGGTTTATAGAACTCTATAGCTTGCTCATAAAGGCTACTGAAAGCCTTAGAGAGAACTCTAAGCTGGTTATATTGATCACTATTGGACTTAGAGAAGGCTATAAGCTGGTCAAACAGATCGCTGGCGAACTTAAAGAACTCTCTAAACTAGCTATAAACGTTACAGAAGAGTTTAAAATCGGCTACATATTTAATCGCACTCACTTCGACGGGCTCTAAGTTGGAAACTTTGTGTTGCATAGTATCAAATAGGTAACCTGTACCCTACATTGACTGAATCATGTTCTGCTATTAAAAAAATAGCCCAGTAGGGTAGACAAGGTTTTTTTGCCCGCCACACAAACGGCAAAAGCTGGGCAAATGATAAAGCTGTTTGCAAACCCCCACAGCTTCATTTTCCAAACATCTGAACTAAAGTAGTCACTGCAATTTTGCGGTGTACTTCAGTGCCCGCAATCGGGTTTAACTCCACAAAAGGTCTTTCGAGTATCGTTTGCGATGATCGAATTAGAAATATGGCTTCATCTAGTGAAACCAGGCGAAAAGTATTGGTTTGGTTTCTTAAGGCCGTTTCTGCATAAGGCTCTGCCATGGCATCTACATAATGATAAAACTCAGATGACAGTGCATTTTGTTTAGCAATACACTCCTCATAGTAGCGTATGACTTTAGGATTCACTTGTTCTAATACTTTAAAAGTATTATCAACCATTATTTCAATAAAAGTCTGCAAAGGTAGATTGGTATCAAAATCTCTAAACCTTTGTATCATAGTTTCAATATGTCGGGTTTGTCCTTGTTTAATAACCCACAAAAAAGCATTCTCAATAACGCCTAGGCGAGCACATAAAGTGCTTAGAGTATAGCCCGACCGTGCAGAGAGTGCTCTACTTGTAAATTTGTTTGGATTTGCTTGGTCTACAAGATCGAAGGCAGCCTGCAAGATATCATCTAGCGTTCGTTTGGAGCGCTCCTGCTGTGTCTCTGGAAATTTAATAATTATATTTTTCGACATATTGTTCTCTTCAAAATACGGACGCGCTAAAAAGCAAGTCAAGCTAGGGTTGTTGATGTCAATAAATTCGAGGCTTTTAGGGTCATTATCAAGAACCCAAATACGAACAAAAACCATCTAACTCACTCAGTTATTTTTAGTTATATTAAGGCCAATTTAATTTTATTTCGAGTGTTAATAATTAAAGTTTAGCCAAGAGCTAGGTGGGCTGTGCAATGTTTTTCTGCCCACTGCTTAATTGGCAAAGGCTGAGCAAACGATAAAGCTGTTTGCACACCCTACTTTATATCAGATTGGCAACGATATAGCTCTAGGCCGGTGAAGGCTTTACGAGCATAAGCGAGAAAAGCGTTTCCGGCATGGACATAGCGACTAAGGTGGAGTCAAAACTCACGAGTTTTGATAGCAAAAAAGCGATGCCGGTCGGGCATTGCAAGCCCTGATAAAACGTTTGGATGGGGTTAAAAACCCCATCCAACGTACGAATCAAAACTCGTGAGTTTTGACTCCAACTCCAACCCGCTGACAGTTGTAGGCCGGTGAAGACTTTACGAGCGTAAGCGAGAAAAGCGTTTCCGGCATCGGCATAGCGAATAAAGTGGAGTCAAAACTCACGAGTTTTGCTGGGAAAAAAGCGATGCCGGTCGGGATTTGCAAGGCCCGATCAAAACGTATGGAATCGGGTTAAAAACTCCATCCAACGTACGAATCAAAACTCGTGAGTTTTGACTCCAACT
>QVQD01000079.1 GCA_003584875.1 Methylococcales bacterium | reverse complement strand
TTTCCGGCATGGCACTACTACTGTGTAGCTAGATACTTAAATCTATAACCTACCTATCCCATAATAAACAATACCTAACTTCTTCAGCAGCTTAGGCTGATATAAATTTCTACCATCAAAAATGACTGCATCTTTTAAAGTGCGTTTAATGAAATCAAAGTCAGGACTCCAGAAGTTTTTCCATTCAGTGACGACAACGAGCCCATCAGAGCCCTGCAATGCATCTTCTGCGGTTTCCACCAAGGTTAAGCCCGGCTTATCACCATAGATACGATAAGCCTCTGCCATGGCTTCAGGGTCATAGGCTCTAACATTCGCCCCCGCATTGATAAGAGCTTCAAGAATAACCCGGCTTGATGCTTCGCGCATATCGTCAGTTTTAGGTTTAAAAGATAAACCCCACATGGCAAAAGTTTTACCCTTAACATCACCTTGATAATGTTTAAGAATTTTATTAACTAAAACCTGTTTTTGGCGAGCATTAACATTTTCTACCGCATTAAGTAATTCTGCGTTATAGCCCACTTGTTGAGCCGTATACTCTAAAGCCTTAACATCTTTAGGAAAACAAGAGCCGCCATAACCACAACCAGGGTAGATAAATGAATAACCAATACGTGAATCAGAGCCGATGCCATTTCTAACCTGCTCTATGTCAGCGCCTAATAATTCAGCTAAATTAGCCAGTTCATTCATAAAGCTAATTTTAGTGGCTAACATGGCATTAGCTGCATACTTAGTTAATTCAGCAGAACGCACATCCATATTAATAACGCGCTCATGACTACGATTAAAAGGCGCATATAGGGCTTTTAATAACTCAGCAGTTCTTGGATTATCGGTGCCAATAATAATACGATCTGGCTTCATAAAATCATCAATAGCCGCACCTTCTTTTAAAAACTCAGGATTTGATACCACATCAAAATCTATCGCTTCACCGCGACTTTCCTGACTTTTGAGAATAACTGCCTTTACTTTATCCGCTGTACCCACAGGCACTGTCGATTTATTAATGATAATACGGTATTCATGCATATTTTCGGCGATGGTTTTAGCCACCTCTAAAACATATTGTAAGTCTGCACCGCCATCTTCATCAGGTGGCGTCCCTACGGCTATAAACTGAAAAACACCATGATTAACAGCTTCCTGACTATCAGTAGTAAATCTCAAGCGACCCGCATGTTGATTTTCTTTAACTAAGGTTTCTAGGCCAGGCTCATAAATTGGAATAATGCCTTTATTTAAGTTATCAATTTTTTGCTGATTAACATCAATACACAAGACATCATTACCGACTTCTGCTAGGCAAACACCTGTTACCAAGCCTACATATCCTGTACCAAATACCGTTACTTTCATGTTTTTTCCTAAGATTTTTCTATCAAACGGGTATAAATATTTTTATAACAACTCACACTACGAGGCCAGTTTCGTTGTTGCTCTACAAAGGAACGCCCTGCTTTACGCATGGCATCCCAGCTCTCGGGAGCTTCTAATAAATTGAGTACTGTAGTAGCTAAAGCATGTTTATTACCTGCTTTAAATAAACGACCAGTAACACCCTCTTCTATTAACTCTTTATGACCGCCCACATCAGAAGCAATCACTAACCCACCCTGCGCCATGGCTTCCAAGGGTTTTAACGGAGTCACTAACTCAGTCAGCCGCATGGATAAGCGTGGATAGATGAATATATTAACTTGCTTATAATAATCTTGCACACGCTCATGACTAATGCGACCAGTAAAAACAAGCTGTTGTTCTAAACCTAATTCTTGAGCTTTCTGCTTAAGCAATTCTTCTTGTGGTCCACCACCCACTAATAACAATTTAATTGCTGACTGTCTTTGCAAAATAAGTGGCATAGCTTCAAGTAACAACACCAAGCCTTCATAAGCATAAAAAGAGCCGATAAAACCTAAGACTATTTTGTCTTGTAAGCCCAATTCAGTCCTTAAATCTTGGTCAGCACTATTACCAAAAGTAAATTGTTCTATATCGACTGCATTAGCGATTACCGTCACTTTTTCGGGCGCTATACCACGAGATATGATGTCTGCACGCAAACCTTCACAGATAGTAGTAATGGCATTCGCCTGCTTGAAAACGTAAGTCTCCAGCATTTTAGATAAATAATATCTAAGGCCACCCTCTCTCGCCGTACCATGATCAACGGCCGCATCTTCCCAAAAAGCTCTGCATTCATAAACTAAAGGGATGTTGTATTTTTTAGCTGCTTTAAGAGCTGCCCAACCATTCAATGCCGAAGAATGACCGTGCAGTATATCGGGCTTATGTTTCAAAACTATGTCATTTATTCTTTTTTCCAAGCTTTGAGCTATGGCCCATTGATTTACAACTGGCAGTTTGGCTAGCCAAGCTTTAATCGGCGCTGATCGGTAAAAAGTAAGTCCCTCTATTTCTTCTATCTCAGCTTTAGCAACTGTGTGCTTAGCAGAAGTCACCTGTAAGGTTTCCCAACCTAGTTTTCGCTGTTGTTCTAATATCGCTTTAGTTCTAAAGGTGTAGCCACTATGCAGAGGAATTGAATGATCAAGTATATGTAGGATTTTCATAAGTGTTTTATACGGTAATTAGTCATAACTGAGATTACTTATTCATTTAGCAACACACTGCACAGAAAAGCCTTACCCTGATAAGGTTTAGTTATCTACAAAAGTAAATTGGCATTAACGTTTTATGTCAGAGCGTAAGGACAGGTCGCGACCTACCCAAAAATACAATCAATTTCCAGATTATGATTGACATCTAGCTATATGTCTCGTTCCCATGCTCCTCGTCACTGCTCACAGTTAAAGAACATTTAAACTCATAGTAAGCCGGAACAAGGCTTTTCGGGCGGATGCGAGTAGAGCATTTCCGGCATAGATACTACCTCCCTGTGCCGGAAACGCCAGCACGCTTGGCTTGGGCGGTCTTATTCCGGCTAAGCTTAACGGTGGTCAGTGATGCTGAGCTTGGAAACAATAAAACATGTATCATTTTGTGTTAAAGCTACTATAGGACCTGCTATAGGTTTAGTAGGTCGTGTTAAAGATACTACCGAGTCTGTTATATGTTTAGCACGTCGTACTTTAGCTACTTTAGCCTTGGTATATATTTAGTAGATCCTAAAGTAGCTACCGTAGGGTCTGCTAAATATTTAACCGATCCTGCTTTAGCTACTTTAGGGTCTAAACTATGTTTAGCAGCTCCTACTGTAACTACTGTAGGGTCTAAACTATGTTTAACAGGTCCTACTGTAGCTACTTTAGGATCTAAACTATGTTTAACAGCTCCTACTGTAGCTACTTTAGGGTCTAAACTATGTTTAACAGCTCCTACTGTAGCTACTTTAGGGTCTACACTATGTTTAACAGGTTTTACTGTAACTACTTAAGCCTTGAGATAGGTTTAGTACCTTGTCTAATAGCTACTATAGAACCTGAAGAATGTTTAGTAGGTCCTGCAGTTGCTTTAATACGCCGACTTATTGTTAAGGATAAACATTATAATCATTAAAATAACTAGGTAGGTTGAACTTAAAGTCGATAGATAATAATTAGTCAATTTACTAGTGTTTTTTGAGAGTATTACATAATAAATTTTTTAAAAATATAGGTAAAAATACTGAACCAAGCGAATTTAGCTGATTTGTTCTATTCGAATCCAAGTGAATATAAGCATGTATAGCAAAAATTTTATGATGAAAGCTATTGATATTAATCTGTAGATGGAACGCTTTTATGCTGTGTTAGCTCAACTAAATCACCTCAAAAATACACATCCAAAACCTCGCTGCCATTAAATTACGACCCTATATTGCTGCATCTTAGTAAACCTTTTCACCTGTAGGGCGTTAATAGCGTAGCGTATTACGCCAATGTTATACGATTGGACAAGGTGCAATACGCCAAAGCTATTGCACCCTACGTTTATTGGTTTTATTACGATAAAAACAATAGTGGTAAACACTGACCTATCCCCGAAGAACCCCAACCTGTCGCGTGTTGCGTTTAGGTCTTAGTTATGGCGAGGGTTCAACTTTAATGGCAGATGATTAGTTCGGGTATATCAATGCAAAAATAAGAATATTTGTGA
This sequence comes from Methylococcales bacterium, assembly GCA_003584875.1. Lineage (GTDB taxonomy): Bacteria > Pseudomonadota > Gammaproteobacteria > Methylococcales > Methylomonadaceae > Methylobacter_C. The sequence continues at coordinate 3,139 of QVQD01000079.1, read as the reverse complement.
ACAGTGTCATAAATATCCGATAATGTTGTTTTACTTAACATAAGATTTAAAAATGATTATCGTAGCAGTCGCAACTAAAAACGAAATATCCGAACAACAACTTCACGAGTTTAGTATCGCCAATCCAGAATTGGGTCAACTACAGTATTTGGAAACGGGTATAGGGAAAGTCAATGCAACATTTTCCCTAACACGAAAAATGACCGAGTTGCCTATCGATGCCGTTATCAATCTAGGCACAGCGGGTACAACAATGTTAGAACTGCAAGGTAAGATAATCAATTCTACTAAGTTTTTCCAGCGAGATATGGACGTGACAGCTTTGGGTGTACCGAAATACCACACGCTATACGAGGATGTCACTTATGAGACTGGAATACGAGTCCATGCATTTCAGGAGTATGACTGTTATACAGGCGACTCATTCCTGACTGATACGGGTGAGAATGTATTCCCAGTAATAGAGATGGAAGCTTATGCTATGGCGAAAGTATGTAGTAGATTGGCTATTCCATTTATAAGTTTAAAGTATATAAGCGACGGTGCTAATGAAGAAGCTTCCGAAACTTGGGTCAATAGTTTGACTAATGTTCAAAATCAACTACTCGATACCTTGTATCAAGCACTGGATACTATAAGAGCTTAGTGCTTGATCTATGAAATGATAGTTTGTAGATACAGCAATGTTGGCACAATCTAAACAATTCTTAAGCACTAAGCCATTTATACTAATTGCTATCAACTTATGATAGGGCACGCTGCTAAGCTTAATCTTATACTGTACCGTCATAAGTAGTTAACCTAAAATCTTTATTTATCTTTCGCCTTTTTTCCAGTCCACATTTCCTTAACAAAGTTTTCCTTATAAAGCAGACTTGAAACAAGGACTTCCGCCAAGTGTAAAGCGATCAAAATTAGCATCAAATAGAAATATTGCGCATGCATTTCTTTCCAATAATCCTCGCCGACTTCATCTGGCTCTCTTATTAAAAACTGCTCAATATCTTCTTTAGCATAAGCGGAGGAAATAAGATCAATTGACGGCATTTGCAGGGCTAATGGCTCACCCCCACCTTGAAGTGCATTAAGCTTTATTCCACTATAACAAAGCATAAATAAGGTTATTAACATCGCTATCACCATCCAACCGCCCAGTGGATTATGCCCCATATAACGCTTAGGCTTTTTACTAAAAAGACTTTTTACAAAACGCACTACAGTTGAAAAGGAGGTGACAAAATTACTAAACCGAGCATGGCGACTGCCCCAAAAGCCCCACACGACTCTAAAAATGATAAGTCCTAATACGGTATAACCAGCATAATTATGAATTTCATTTTTTTCAGTAGACGTTAAATAGGCGATTATAAAACTCGCCACCAATGACCAGTGAAAAATACGAATTAAAATATCCCAAACTTCTAGATTTTTTTGATAAATGTTCATCTTACCTTCCTTTCAATAGCTTGCTTGGCTTAGCTTTTAAATAAAATTTATACCTAGTGCTTATGCCTAACTTTTATGCCCTGATATTCAATGAGCATTAATATATTATTAGTTTTCCAGTTTTATTTAAAACTGCAAATCTAAAAGGGCGTCTACTTGAATATTTAGCTTGATTAAGTATCGGCGGAATATCTAGTTTATTATTAAGCTAGCTGAGGTTTTGAATTGAATTTAAAACAAGTTGCTACGTTGCTTAAGATTTTATAAAGACTAGGGTTTACAGATAATAAAGTTCACTCAAGTAACTCCTAATTCAGCTAACAAGCTGGCTATTATATTTCTGGCTTGTTGTAAGTAACCCCCGCCAAATAAATTCAGATGATTCAGAATATGATACAAATTGTAAAGTGATTTTCTGACTTTATAGCCTTCATTCAAGGGCCAAACCGTTTGATAAGCCGCATAAAAGTCCCGACTAAAACCACCGAATAACTCAGTCATCGCCAAGTCTGCTTCTCTGTCACCATAATAACAAGCCGGATCGAAAATAACGGGCATGCCTTGTTTATCTGCTGCTGCATTACCCGCCCATAAATCGCCATGTAATAGAGAAGGCGTTGGAGTGTAATCAGTAAAAAATAATGCTAAATGATCACAGAGTCGTTCTCCAGAAGTTTGCAACCAGTCACCATATCCATTCTTTGCGGCTAGTTGCAATTGAAAGCCCAAACGTTGCTCGCACCAAAAGCTCGGCCAGTGCTGACTTTTTTGATTTAGTTGTAAGGTACTGCCGATGGTATTGTCTCGGTACCAACCAAAATAGGGTTGAACGGACTGATGTAATTGTGCGAGTTGTTGCCCTAATAAACGCTCTGAAGATACACTGGCTCGACTTAATTCCAGATATTCCAATACCAGAAAAGCATGGCTATCGGTTTGACCATAAACAATGGGATTCGGAACGCGCAGTGTTTGTGTGGCCGCCAACTCTTGCAATCCAGTGGATTCAGCCGCAAACATATCAGCTAATTCGGGACGATTAAGTTTAACAAAATAACGTGCATTTCCATCTTGGTAGCGAAAAGCTGCATTGATGTCCCCACCCGATAATGATAGTACTGAACGAGCCTTAAAGGCTAGACCCGTTGCTGTGGCGATATGTTGTGAAATTATGTCTTGCATGGTTACGCTGGCTTTGTTGGGGATGTAATGAGCTGTCGAAACGATATATAAGCAATACTTCTGATAGTTTACTAGGCTATAACATCAAACGGCTGTAGGGCGGATCGAGATACAGTTCATTCACCTGGATTCGGAAGGATAGAGACAATCCACCATAAACGAAGCGTTAAAATAACCCTGGCTTAAATGCTTCCACGTAATTTTTTGTTCGATTCTTTTCATCTTAGGTGTTTGATGCGGTTTGCTATCACGAAACCGCCTACAAATTACGTACTTATAACACTATTATAATTTATGTTGGCGAATTAATATAAAGGATCCTAAATACAGAGTATAAAGCTACGAAAAAATTTTGTAGGTCGGGTTAGCGATAGCGTAACCCGACATGGTGCGCCTACGCGGGACGGGGTTTATAACCCCGTTTCTTACGTTTAAGGTTTCGAAATTATTGAAGCACCTAAACTTTCGGTCGGGGTTGCAAACCCCGACCAGCTTCGGGGGCGACAGATTC
>QVQD01000115.1 GCA_003584875.1 Methylococcales bacterium | reverse complement strand
TAGTAGACTGTCTGATAATTTTAGAGCTATTGCCCTTGAAAATATAAAGGCACTGGATGAACTTTCGCCGATCGCAAGAAACATTGTGAAAGCATGGGACTGAGGTAGTTTAACGAGTAATAGGGGACGTACCATGATTAGAAAGACATCCGGATAAAACTAGCCAAGGGCACATCAGCCAGCTTAGCTGCGCGTGCTAGGGATAAATCACCTTCTTTAAATAAAGCCGTTGCTAAGGCTTTACGGACGCCTGGCATATCAATTATGTTTGATGATTTTAGCCCAACCATTAAGGCATCAGGTTCATTTCTATTCATTACCAACACTAAGTCAGTGTTAGCCATTCGCAATGCTTCACTAGGATTGTTTTTTAAACCGCTGACATTTACAGTTTTCATGGTCTTTCCTTATAGGAATATAAGATGGGCCTATTATATAGTCTATTAATGTAAAGCCTAATGAATGTAAAACAGTAACCAATACTATTCAATTTCAACAACAACTCATCGGGTGACTTGATTTAAGACTTAAAACTTTATTCATATCACATTAAAATTAAAGCACTGCTGCTTAGCTGTTATAATTTCGAGTTTTTTAGCGTGACAATAGAAGGTTAGCTTTAATGAATTTGGCATATACATTCTCTGGATTTGCAGTAGGTTTATTGGTAGGCGTTACCGGTGTGGGCGGCGGTTCATTAATGACACCTTTACTGGTGTTTTTATTCGGCTTTAAACCCGCAGTGGCGGTCGGTACTGATTTACTTTTTGCCGCAATTACTAAAACGGGTGGCGTTTGGGTTCATCATGGCAAACATGGTTCAGTAGATTGGAAAATTGTCGGCTGGCTAGCTTTAGGTAGCTTACCTTTTGCTGTAGCGACCTTATTGGTCCTGAAGTACCTGATGTCGGTAGGGCAAGAAATTACTGGAACCATTACCTTTACACTGGGTATTGCGCTGGTTTTAACAGCCTGTTCTTTATTGGTACGTAGCGTACTCATTAAAAGAGCGGCGAATGCACCAGTGCTTGATGATCAACAGACTACGCTTGAGAATGCTGCACGTTTTAAGCGCTTACAAATACCCGTAACCATATTAATAGGAGCTGTGCTGGGTGTATTAGTCACACTATCTTCAGTCGGTGCAGGTGCTTTAGGTACGGTTGCCTTGTTGTTTCTTTATCCTAAAATGAGCACACTGAAAATTGTGGGTACCGATTTAGCTCATGCCATCCCCTTAACAGCAGTAGCAGGCATAGGCCATCTTAGCTTAGGAAATGTAGATTTGGTATTGTTAGGGAGTTTATTAATGGGGTCTTTACCCGGTATCTGGATAGGCAGTCACTTAAGCGCAAAGATTCCAGAAAGATTCTTGCGTCCCATTTTGGCCTGTATTTTAATGCTTATAGGCCTTAAGTTTATTCTGCAATAGAAATTTGTGGGAGCGGCTTTAGCCGCTCCCACAAAAGAGTCCATTATTTTTTAGTGCTGACAAGTCTTACAAAATACCGTGGTTCGATTAGCCATTCTAATTTCTGTTAAGGGTTCTAAACAATTAATACAAGGTTGATTGGCACGACCATAAACATTGAGTTGTTGCTTGAAATAACCCGGCTTTCCCGCTTCATTAACAAAATCACGCAGCGTGGTGCCGCCTTGTGTAATAGAGCGTTCTAAAATAATTCGAACACATTCCACTAGCTTTTCATAGCTTGCTAAAGAAATACTGCCAGCTTGTCGTGAGGGCAATAAGCCTGCCATGAATAAAGCTTCATTGGCATAGATATTACCTATGCCAACGACGACATGGCTATCCATAATAAACGACTTTACGGGTACCTTTCGATTGTTAGCGCGTTTGAAAAGTAGTTCACCGCTAAATTCCTCTAGTAAAGGTTCTGGACCTAAATCTTTAAGTAGCGGATGACTTTCTATCGGAGCATCTGTCCATAATACGGCACCAAAGCGACGGGTATCATTAAAGCGTAAGACCTTATCGTTATTGAAAATAAAATCAATATGATCATGTTTGCCATGAACTTGTTCTGCTGACATAATTCTTAAACTGCCCGACATGCCCAAATGGATCAACATCGTACCCACATCGGTGCTAAATAATAGATACTTAGCTCTCCTAGTGACCGAACGTATTTCCAGCCCACATAAAACTTTATTCAGCGTTTCTGGAACCGGCCAGCGTAATTGAGGTTGACGAATTATAAGCTGTTTGATAGTTTGACCGACAATATGGGGCGAGATACCACGACAGGTGGTTTCAACTTCAGGTAGTTCGGGCATCAGATAGGGTCTCGATCATTAATATTAAGGTTATAGCGTGAAGTTTATCATGACTGTAACTACGGATTTCATCTTGAACATTTAAATTGTAATGGCAAATTCACCGATTTTTTCCCCCGCGATTCCTACCTCAAAAGAAACGACTGTATTATGGACTGGTTTAGCTGGGTGCAGCGACTCCTTGGTTTTGGCCAATGCCATTAATAATGAAGACCGTTTATTTGTTATTGTTACCCCCGACAATCAAACGGCTTTGCGACTGGAGCATGAACTGGCTTTCTTCTTAAAAGATGAGCATGCCATTTTACATTTTCCTGATTGGGAAACCCTGCCTTACGATGTATTCTCGCCTTTACCAGAAATTATTTCAGAGCGTCTAAAAACATTGGCCTTATTGCCGCAGATTAAGCGTGGCGCTTTGGTGGTTTCGGTGACGACTTTGATGCATCGACTGGCGCCTAGAGAACATGTTTTAGCGAATAGTTTTGCCATTAAAGTTGGCGATGATTTTAATTTAGAACTTAATCGTATTAAGTTAGAAAGTGTAGGTTATCAGTGCGTATCGCAAGTTTATCAACATGCTGAATTTGCGGTAAGAGGTGCGATTGTTGATTTGTTTCCTATGGGTAGTAAAGTCCCTTTTCGTATTGAGTTGTTTGATGAAGAAATTGAATCGATACGCACCTTTGATCCAGAAACCCAACGTTCCTTAGAAAAAATTGACTCTATACAATTATTTCCAGCCCGCGAATTTCCGTTGACTGATGAATCTATCAAACTATTTCGCCAAGCCTTCCGTAATTATTTTCCCGAAGTTTCACCCAAAAACACCTTGTATGTTGATGTCAGCAAAGGCATTGCGCCTAGCGGCATAGAATATTATTTACCACTTTTTGTAGAACAAACAGCGACTTTGTTTGATTATTTACCCTCTACAGCTATCGTGGTATCACCCGTTAATTTTAATACAACGGCCGTCGCTTTTTATGCGGAAGCTGAAGAGCGTTATTTACAGCGTAAATATGATGTCAACAGACCATTACTAAAGCCTGAGCTTTTATTTTTATCGGCTGAAAATTTAGCTTTAAGTATGGGATCCTTTGCTCAAATTAGCCTAGACAATCCAGAAACTAACATAGAATCAGACCACGCTAAGTTAGCTGATGCAGCCAATAGCCAACGTGTTAACTTTGCCTGTCATGTACCGTCTGAATTAATTATTGATGGTAAACTTCATGAACCCGCTCAAGCGTTAAAACAGTTTATTAATGATTTTGATGGAAAAATTTTGTTTGTCGCCGAATCAGCAGGTCGCAGAGAAGCGCTGATTGAAAAACTTCGATCTTATAAGATCAGTGTTAAACAAGTCGATAGTTGGCCTGCCTTTTTAAAGTCTGAAGTTTCACCGTGTATTTTAGTTGCGCCCATGGCTTTTGGTTTATGGCTGAGTAATCCAGCCATTGCTATTATTACCGAAAGCCAATTGTCTGGAGAAAAAGTCCAGCAACGCCGAAGACGCAGACAATCTGCAGCGCGTGAACTTGAAAATATTGTTAATAATCTTAACGAGCTATCCATAGGTTCGCCGGTCGTACACCAAGAACATGGCGTAGGGCGTTATTTGGGTTTACAAACTTTACAAATAGGCGGTATCGCCTCAGAGTTTTTGGCCTTGGAATATGCGAACCACGATAAGCTCTATGTACCTGTGTCTTCATTGCATTTAATTGGTCGTTATACAGGCATGGATCCTGACAGTGCGCCGCTACATAGGTTGGGCGGCGATCAGTGGGGCAAGCTTAAAACGAAGGCGATTGCTAGAATTCGTGATGTCGCCGCAGAACTTTTAGAAATTCATGCAAAAAGAGCCGTCAAGCAAGGCCATGCCTTTGATATTGATAGCCTTGATTATCAAGTATTTGCCGATGCTTTTCCGTTTGAAGAAACGCCCGATCAATATTCAGCTATTGAAGCCATCTTGGAAGACATGGCCAGCCCTCAACCTATGGACAGGGTTATTTGTGGAGATGTTGGCTTTGGTAAAACCGAAGTGTCTATGCGTGCTGCCTTTATTGCCGTACAAAGTGGCAAGCAAGTCGCGGTATTAGTGCCGACTACTTTGCTAGCCCAACAACATTATCAAAATTTCCGTGATCGTTTTGCAGATTGGCCCTTCCGCGTAGAAGTGATGTCGCGTTTTGTTACGCCCAAACAGTTAAAAGAAATTGCTGCAGACTTGGCCGACGGCAAAGTCGATATTGTCATTGGTACCCACACTTTATTATCTAAAGAGCTTAAGTTTAAAGCCTTAGGTTTGGTGGTAATCGATGAAGAACATCGTTTCGGTGTGCGCCAAAAAGAACACTTTAAAAAAATGCGCAGTGAACTGGATATGCTGACTCTGACGGCAACGCCAATACCACGAACCTTAAATATGGCCATGTCAGGTTTAAGAGACATTTCTATTATTGCCAGCCCGCCACCTAATCGTCATGCCATTAAAACTTTTATCACCGAATGGATAGACTCTCAAGTTAAAGAAGCCTGCTTACGTGAGATTAAACGCGGTGGCCAGGTGTTTTTTCTGCATAACGATGTTAAAAGCATGGAGAAAATGGCCTTGCAATTAGAGGCCTTAATACCCGAAGCGCGTATTGGAATTGCCCACGGTCAAATGCCAGAGCGTGAGCTAGAACGCATCATGTTGGATTTTTATCATCAGCGTTTTAATTTGTTATTGTGTACCACTATTATCGAAAGCGGCATCGATATACCTAGCGCCAATACTATTATTATTGATAGGGCTGATAAACTCGGCCTAGCGCAATTACATCAATTGCGCGGACGAGTCGGTCGCTCGCATCATCGGGCTTATGCTTATTTTATTGTGCCACCTAAGTCGGTGATGAGTAAAGATGCCTTGAAGCGCTTGCAAGCTGTAGAAACCTCTGGGGATTTAGGTGCTGGCTTTATGCTGTCCTCTAATGATATGGAGATTCGGGGTGCCGGTGAATTGTTGGGTGATGATCAAAGCGGTCAAATTCAGGAAATTGGCTTTACTTTGTACAGTGAATTATTAGAACGAGCCGTTAATGCCTTAAAGTCAGGCAAACAACCCGAACTCGATACGCCCATGGATAGAGGTGCGGAAGTTGATTTACAAACCGCCGCCTTAATTCCAGAAGATTATCTGCCCGATATTCATGCCCGTTTAGTGCTGTACAAGCGCATTTCTAATACCCAAACACCAGCAGACTTACGTGAGTTACAAGTAGAAATGATCGATCGCTTTGGTTTATTACCAGAGGCCGTTAAAACTTTATTCAGCGTGACCGAGTTAAAACAGCAAGCAGAAAAACTAGGTGTCCGAAAAATAGAAGCCAATGCTGGCGGAGGCCGTATTATCTTTAGCGCAGAGCCACACATTAATACTATGCAATTAATTAACTTGATACAAACTCAAGCTCAACGCTATAAGTTTGATGGCGTTGATAAACTTAGGTTTATTCAGCCTTTTGAAAACACCGAACAGAAGCTGGAGTTTATTAATGGCTTGATGGAGTTGCTTAGCTTGGAAGCCAGCTAAAATATTTCAAACAGGGCAATATTGAGCAGTTGATCGATAGTGAAGCGCATCGTTCTAGAACTCTCCAACCTATCTTCCCTATTTTTAATAATGTGATTTACCAACACATCGGGGATTGGTAAGTTATACAGGTCAGCTAATGACTTATCTTTCAACACGGCATCATTTAATAAATTTTCTTTAGCGTTTTAAAATATTGGTTTATAGACCTTAGTCACGAAGAAAGAAGGTTGAAGCTAGGATTTACAGGGCACCGACACTCTCGTCTCCTCTGCGTTTCATCGAAGCGACTTGCTATGAAGAAAATCGCAACAGAAAAGGTGACAGGAACTGTTCGCTGTCTTGTGAATACACCCTATCGGATTGGTAAATGGTCATTAATGCTCTCGAAAAAACAACGTCTGTGCGACTAAAAGTCAATGCAGACACTTTGGCTTTATTATGAATATAGCCACGAAAATCTGTTTGCCTGCTTAAATACAAACCCGCCATTAACGCGGCTTCAACAAATTTTTCTACCGCATTTATAGGTAATAACAGGTAAAACAAGCCCTGACTGGACAGTAATTGGTCTACACTTTTAATTAAATCAGCAAAAGGCAATTCATCGTTATGCCTCGCGACTTTTCTAAGGAAATCTGTCGTCTTGCTGTGATTCTCAAAAAAGGGCGGATTACAAATAACAAGATCATATTGACGACCAATTGAAATAGCAAAACCTTGAATATCTTGATGCACAGCCTCAAGACGATCGCCCCAAGGACTATTGCCGAAATTTAGCTTCGCTTCTTCATAGCTAGCTAGCGTTAATTCTACCGCTGTCACTTGCTCAGCTCCCAATTGAGCGGCCATTAACGACAGTACGCCTGTCCCCGCACCAATATCCAAAACTCGACCACCCTTATTAATAGGTGCCATAGCGCCAAATAGCATCGCGTCCGTACAGACTTTCATAGCGGATTGGGTTTGGATGACTGAAAACTGCTGAAAGCGGAAGATTGACATAGTGCGGTATAGTTGATTTAAGTGTTTTATTGTAATTATCGGCTATCAACTTATAACGAGACAAAACAATAGTGAAAGTTATTTATCGTTACCACATCGAAGCGTCACTGCCATTAACTTAAGCATTTTTGTAGGGGCGACAAATTCGCCCAGTAATCCAATGTTCAAAGATACAGGGCGAATTTGTCTCCCTAGGGGCATAGGTATCTACACAAGTTTCTAATCGGCGTGGACACGTTAAAAATCAGCGTAGGGGCGTATTGCATACGCCCAACATCGAAAGTCCAATGTTATGAAGCTTATTTTATAAGGGCGTATGCAATACGCCCCTACGATCTTCACCACAATGTTATCGTTCGCTAGGGTTGTATTTCAAAACAATTGTTATTGAATAAGAGCAGCATTGTAGGCCGGAAACGCTTTACTCGCTTACGCTCGAAA
>QVQD01000037.1 GCA_003584875.1 Methylococcales bacterium | reverse complement strand
GGAAGTAGGTTATGGTGCTAGAAACCTTCATCATTTAAGCTCACTATCGCTAGCGCCTTCTTATTTGGAACATAGTACAGAAATTGTTCTCGCCCAAGATTTATATCCGGAAAGATTAGTCGGCGATGAACCTGAAGAATTAGAAGTGATTCCTTGGAAACTTAATAACATCAACGAACTGCTCGCTACCGGCGAATGCACAGAAGCTCGCTCAATTGCAGCTCTCTTCATGACATTAGAATATTTTAAAAACTCATAAGATAAGTCACTGATACAAGCATAGGTGCAAATCAACCGATTCTTTTGGTTAATTGCACCTATACAACCATCATCATTACCAAATTTAATTCATAACTAGCCATTCATTCCAGAAAAACCAAGGATAACTGGGCTTGGCACAATAATAGCATTAAGATAATGTCAAAAGCAGTTGTCGATTTGTAAGATACCCTTATCTAATAATATTACTACCTGATATTAGCCGATTAACCTATCATACCGACCACATTAATGGTGGCTAATCCATAGCGATATAAGAACTAATACCCTATAGCAAAGCAACACTGTCACACTATTGTATTTTTTTCATTAGATAATGCCCTCTCAACAAACCATGCCTCAACTGTCATACCCATATAACAGTGATAATCTCAATGGCTATTTACCGCTAACAACATGAAATCTATTTTTTTTAAAGCAATCGCCTCATTAGTGCTATTGAGCTCTGTGTGTGCAAGCAATGCCCAGGCTGAAAATCAGCAAATCTCTGTCGATGAAGTGGTATCAATCTTTTACCAACGTAATCTGGATTTAATTGCCGCCCAATACAATATTGATCAAGCTCGCGCTGATGCCATTATTGCTAGCGCCATCCCCAACCCTACTATCAGCATTCAAATCCTCGAGCTTGCTCACAATCTCAATAATAATGCCGCCGCAACTGGCTGCCCTTCTACACCAGGAAACTCTTGTGGCCCTGCTCAGTATTATTCATTCAGTCAATTGATAGAGGTTGCTGGCAAACGTGGCCTGCGTATAGAAAGCAGCAATTTTGGTACACAAGCAGCAGAAAGCGATTTTAGAGATGCGATACGTATCTTCTCCAACATGGTTAGGGGCGCCTATTATCAATTATTACAAACCCAAAAGAATGCATGGCTAGCACAAGAAATTGTCGATCATTATGCCGGGATATCTAAAGCCAACCACCTGCGTATGAAAGGTGGCGATATATCTGAATCAGACTTTTTACGCGTAAAAATGGAAGGCATGCGAGCACAATCAGAATTAGATGCTGCGTTAACCACTGTAGAACAAGCCCAAGCAGATTTAGCGGTGTTATTGCGCTGGCCAGCTAAAAGCTTACAATTTGAAGCTAAAGAACTATGGCCTGAGGCTAATGACTTCAAGCAAACACTTTCCAAAGAAGACGCTATCAACAAAGCCATACAACAACGCCCTGATTTAGAAGGCGACAAACTGCGTGCAGATCAAGCCGACAAACAACTAGAATTAGCGCGCAAACTTAAATACCCAGATGTCACTATCAATGCAGGTTACTCACGCGACCCTAGTAATAACGCTCTTAACTCTGGCTTCGTTGGTGTCAGCTTACCTTTACCCTTATTTTATCAATATCAAGGTGAAGCCGATAAAGCGGCCGTTAACTTAAGCCAAAGTCGACTGACTGCAGAACAAACCGAACTTAACATTCGTAACGATGTCATCAGCGCCCTAGCGGCATGGAATAGCACCAACAAAATTGTGCAACGCTTTAAAGATGGCTTATTAGATGATGCATTAACCGTTAGAAATAGCTCTGAACTGTCTTACAGCAAAGGCGCAGCCAGCGTACTCGATTTTATCGAAGCTCAAAGAACCTACAAAAATATCATGCGTGATTATTATGCGGCAGAGATAGCTAGAGCTAATGCTTACTATGATTTTGAAAAAGCTTTAGGCATACCATTAGATACCGACAAAGCACCTGTCACTCATAACAATAAAAAAGCGCCCTAAGTTGTGCTACCCCATCAAAACTAACAAAGACTTGCACACAGATCACGGAAATGAGTAAACCAATGCCACAACAAAGAAAAAAACACTTCTTATGCAGCCTCCTAGTAACCGCTCTTCTAAGCGCTTGCTCAGATCCAGTTGACAACACTAAAGTAATCACCAAAACAGCCAGCATACCCGGCGAAGTTTTTTTGGCTGAGAACTCACCCAAAAAAGACTACATCAAAACCGCGACACTAACTCTAAGCCAACATCCATTATTAGAGCCGATAGCGGGTAAAATTAGCTATAACGAAAAGTTAACTTCACGTATCAGCTCACCGGTCGCTGGCCGCGTTATTAGCACACCCATTACCTTAGGAACGCAGGTACAAACGGGTTCAACTTTACTTGAACTTGACAGCCCTGATGCAGCCTCTGCTGAAGCCGACTACACGGCTGCTGAAGCCGATTACACCTTGGCTCAAAAAGCATGGGCTCGCCAACAAGAACTTTTTACTGGCAAAGCTATTTCCCAAAAGGATTTAGAACAAGCACAAGACACCCTTAATGATGCACGTAGTTCACTTCAACGCTCTCAACAACACCTAAAAAATCTGCATATAAATGCCGGCCACAGTGACGGTCACTTTAGCTTACGCTCACCCATTTCTGGCACTGTCATTGAGCGCAATGTTAACCCTGGCATGGAAATACGACCTGATCTTGATAAGCCTCTTTACATAGTATCTGACCTAAAAAAACTCACACTACTCATGGAGGTTTTTGAAGTTAACCTCAGCAAAATAAAGTTAGGACAAAAGCTTTCTGTTTCCGTACCCGCTTATCCCGGAGCTGTGTTTCCTGCCAGCGTAGAATACATTGCACAAATACTCGACGAAAACACTCGCACGGTTCAAGTTCGTTGCGATCTACCCAACCCTGACGGTCGTTTATTACCCGGCATGTTCGCTACGATCACAGTCAACAGCGACTCTTCAGATCAAGCCATCGTCCTTCCTTTAACCGCGATATTTACAGAAGGCGATTCAGATTATGTATTTATTGCACTTGAAGGCCATCATTACAAACAACGTGCAGTTAATATTGGTTTGCGACTCAAAGATAAAGCCATCATAACCGATGGACTACAAGCTAATGAACAAGTCGTCATTGAAGGCGCATTAACACTGCGCGCCGAAGAAGAAGTCGAAGCCGAAACCCCAAGCACTAGCAACAAAGCAAACTGAGAATACTGAAATGATTGAACGTATTATCGCCTTTTGTCTACAGCAACGCTTGATGGTTATTGGTGCCACCATGGCAGTCGCCATTTCTGGAGTTATTGCTTTTGAAAACCTGCCTGTACAAGCTTTTCCTGACGTACAAAACGTTTTTGTACAAGTCGTTACCCAATATCCAGGTCAAGCACCCGAAGAAGTAGAAAAATTGATTTCATTACCGATTGAACGGGTAATGAATGGTGTGCCGCATTTAATGAATATGCGTTCGATATCGATCTTTGGACTTTCGGTGGTCACTCTAACCTTCGATGATGGTGCTGAGGATTATTTTTCTCGGCAACAAGTATTAGAACGCTTACATAATGCAGATATTCCCGATGATACTAAGCCACAACTAGGCCCCTTATCTACCGGTGTCGGTGAAATTTTACGCTATGTAATCGACGCTAAAAATTTGTCTTTAGTCGAACAGCGCGCCCTACAGGACTGGGTCATTGAACCTAAAATACGAACTATGCAAGGGGTTGCTGACGTAGTCTCTTACGGTGGCGGCGTCAAAGAATATAAAGTTGCCGCCAAACCGGACCGTCTTAAAAACTTCAATATTAGCCTCCAACAATTATTCGATGCTATAGCGGCTAACAATAATAATACCGGTGGCGGCTATATAGAACATGGTGATGAAGCCTTAGTCGTCAGAGGCATAGGCTTATTAAAATCTGCCGATGAAATTGGTGAAATTGTTGTAAACACCCATGATGGCGTGCCTATACGCATTAAAGATGTTGCTGATATTAGTGTAGGTCCACAACCTCGCACTGGCATGGTGGCTATGAACCAACGCGACGACATCGTCGAAGGCATCGTCTTATTAATCAAAGGTCGAGATGCGGTTGAGGTGCTCAGTGGCGTCAAACAACGAATTTCAGACCTCAATGACTTTGGTCTTCCACCTGGCGTTCAAATTAGACCTATTTATGATCGCACCGAATTAGTGGGCCATACGATACACACCGTTGAGCACAACATGCTAGAAGGTGCTGTACTCATATTGATCATCCTAATGGTGTTTCTAAGACGTTTTGTCGCAGCGCTTTTAGTCACATTGATCATTCCTTTGTCTTTGCTATTCGCTTTTATTCTAGTCGATCTAGGCGGCATTTCCGCCAACTTGATTTCACTAGGTGCCATTGACTTTGGCATCATTGTCGATAGTGCCGTGGTTTTAGTTGAAGCCGTTATGGTACAGGTCACCTTAGATTTACAGCGTAAGGTTGACATGCGCACTATGCGTCAAACACTACTCATTACAGCAACTGAAATGGGGCGACCTATCCTATTTTCAAAAGCTATCATCATCACCGCTTTTTTACCTATCTTTACTTTTCAACGCGTGGAAGCCAAGATCTTCTCACCAATGGCTTTTACACTAAGTTTTGCACTGGTTGCTTCAATGCTGTTCAGTCTAACCTTTGTGCCAGCCATGCTAACCTACTTATTAGGGCCAAAATTAGCTGAAAGCCATAACCCAATGGTTCATAGCATGGAACTGCATTATCGACGCATACTAGAATGGGTGCTTAAACATTCACGCACTGTTTTTATTAGTGCTGTGATCACATTATTATTGAGTTTTATGTCGGTAAAATTAATAGGCACCGAGTTTATGCCTAAGTTAGACGAAGGCAATATTTGGCTAACTATTACCTTACCGACTCCCGTGTCATTAACAACCGCCAAAGAGATCGAACGTGAAGTTCGAGAAAAGTTAGAAAAATTTTCTGAAGCTAAGATGGTCTTAACGCAATTAGGCAGACCTGAAGATGGCACAGATCCCAAAGGTTTTAATAATTTAGAAGTATTAATCGACCTTAACCCCAAAGACACTTGGCGTTATAAGAAAAAAGATCTGTTAGTGCAAGCTATGGATAAGGAACTCGCTATTTTTCCGGGCATACTGACTAACTTTTCACAGGTTATACAAGATAACGTTGAAGAAGCTATTTCGGGTGTCAAAGGAGAAATTGCTATAAAAATATTTGGCAGTGATTTGAAAACCCTCCAAGATAAAGCCGATCAAGTGACTCGAATTCTTAGCTCGATACAAGGCGCTACCGATGTAGCCGCCGAGCAGCAAGCTGGATTAGCACAGGTCATGGTTGATATAGACCGCGCCAAAGTATCACGTTATGGCATTAATATCGCTGATGTAGAAGCGGTCATGGAAATGGGTATGGGCGGCAAAGCGGCTTCTCAGTTCTTAGAAGGCGAGCGACGTTTTGATATTACTGTTCGTTATGATGCAGACGCACGTAATTCAGTATCAGGACTAGAAAACCTCACTGTAATGACTCCAAACGGACAACGTATTCCTTTATCAGAACTGGCGACTATTAAAATTAATCAAGGCGCCTCCAGAATTAGCCGCGAAGATAATATGCGCCGTATTGCCATCAAATGTAATTTGATAGATCGCGACCAAGGCAGCTTTGTCGCAGAAGCTCAGCAAAAAGTAGCGGCTCAAGTTGATATGCCACCGGGCTATCATATCGTTTGGAGTGGTCAATTCGAAAATCAACAACGCGCCATGAAACGTTTAGCGATTATCGTCCCCATTAGTTTAGGCCTTATTTTTGTATTGTTGTTCTGGGCTTTCATGTCCATTAAAAATGCACTGCTTATACTCATGAACGTGCCTTTCGCTATGATCGGTGGTATTCTCATTCTGCTTGCTACCGGAATTAATCTAAGTGTATCGGCAGCCGTGGGCTTTATCGCTTTGTTTGGTATCGCTGTTCAAAACGGCGTTATTCTTGTTTCACAATTAAACAAGCTCCGACGAGAAGGGCAATCCTTACATGATGCCATCGTCAATGGTTCGGTCAGTCGTCTTAGACCCGTGGTCATGACAGCATTGATGGCAATGTTAGGTCTATTTCCTGCAGCACTCTCAACCAGTGTCGGATCAGAAACAGCAAAACCGTTTGCTGTTGTTATTATCGGCGGCTTATTAACAGCAACGTTGTTGACGTTAACCTTATTACCGGCACTTTATCGCTATTTTGCAGAACCTGACGAACCATAAAGGAACTTTATGAAAGAAATCCGCGCCTTTATCCAGCCCCACAAACTCAGCCATGTCACTATGGCTTTATTAGAGATTCCGGGCTTTCCTGGCATGACCGTCATTGATTGCGATGGCTTTGGGCGTGAACGCACCCAGCATATTCAAGATTACAAACCGTTCTTGCCTAAAAAACGCCTAGAAATTTTCGCACCGGAGGCTTTAGTAGAGATTATTTTCGATACTCTGATGAAGGCAGCGCAAAGCGGCAATCATGGTGACGGCAAAATTTATATTTTTGATATGCTGGAAGGTGGTCGTATTAGCACCGGCGAACGTAGTGCTGATTTAGGCTAAGATAATTTAATAGGGCGTATGCAATACACCCCTACGGCCATAATCTCACTGCTCACATAAAATCAAAAATGTAGGTCGGGTTAGCGATAGCGTAACCCGACATAATCGTGGTGTGTCGGGTTACGGCTAGCGCCTAACCCGACCTACACAAGCTGTGTCACCTTCATTGAAGTATTAAGGTTTGTAGGAGCGACAGATTCGCCACATTTTAACTAAGTAATTTAATAGGGCGTATGCAATACGCCCCTACCGCCATAATTTCACTGCTCACATAAAATCAAAGATGTAGGTCGGGTTAGCGATAGCGTAACCCGACATAATCGTGGTGTGTCAACTTAAGTGAAGTATTAAGGTTTGTAGGAGCGACAGATTCGCCACATTTTAACTAAGTAATTTAATAGGGCGTATGCAATACGCCCCTACCGCCATACTTCACTGCTCACATAAAATCAAAGATGTAGGTCGGGTTAGCGATAGCGTAACCCGACATAATCGTGGTGTGTCGGGTTACGGCTAGCGCCTAACCCGACCTACACAAGCTGTGTCACCTTCATTGAAGTATTAAGGTTTGTAGGGCGACAGATTCGCCACATTTGAACTAAGTAATTTAATAGGGCGTATGCAATACGCCCCTACGGCCATAATTTCACTGTTCACATAAAATCAAAAATGTAGGTCGGGTTAGCGATAGCGTAACCCGACATAATCGTGGTGTGTCAACTTAAGTGAAGTATTAAGGTTTGTAGGAGCGACAGATTCGCCACATTT
>QVQD01000116.1 GCA_003584875.1 Methylococcales bacterium | reverse complement strand
GCAGGGTATAGACCTGAAAATAGATGATATTTAAGGACTTGACTTATCTATGACAGGTCGGGTTAGCGTTAGCGTAACCCGACATTTTGTCGATTATCTTGTCGGGTTACACTACGCTAACCCGACCTACCATAACCAGATTAACTAAAAACAATCATTTAGCTAAAGGCAATTTAATGGTAAAAGTAGTCCCTAGCCCAAGAGTACTTTCAACATCGATTACACCTTCATATTTTAGAATGATTTCTCGCGCCTCATAAACACCAATACCCATCCCCGCATTGCCTTTAGTGGTATCAAAGGGTTTGAACAAGCGTTCAGCGACAAACTTGGCGTCCATACCTATTCCTTTATCGATAATACTAACAATGGCATATTGATCATCTTTACTTAACACCATTTTAACGGTGCTATCATCTTCGCTAGCTTCTTGTGCATTTTGCACTAAATGTCCAAGTATTGCTGTAAGTTGAATTTTTTCACCCAAAACCTTACATTGATCTGAGGTCACAATACATTCAATAGTGGGTTTATGAGATTGTTGCTGCAAAATGACATCTTTAATAATTTCATTAAGATTAATAAGTGCTACTGAATCGGTTTTTACCCAGCCTTTCTTAAGTTGCCCCATAATTGCGTCTATTTTGAAAACAACATTTTCTAAAGTCTCAATTGAATCATCTATGAACTCTGGTTTATGTTTATGTTTTTCAGCATTTTTTACAATCAATGATACTTGGGCGACTAAATTTTTGAGATCATGTACCAAAAATGCAGAAAGTTGGTTATAAGCTTCAAACTGACGTGATCTATACAAAGCTTCACTGGTATGACTAAGTGCCAAAGCATTGGTTAATTGCATACCCACGGTTTTCAATAAATCATGATCCTCCCAAATAAGCTGCCTACTAATTTTTGCTTTAGCTAATACAACAAAAGCAACTAATTTGTTTTGGCGAAATAACGGCACAATTAAACTAATGTTTAAATCTTTACTAAGCCAAGGAGATAAATCAACCTCATTATAAACCTCAGGCTTATTTGAAAATTCCACAAAATCAATAACCCACTGTTTGTTGATCATAAAGCGAATTAAGGAGTTATTTTTTTTAATGAGTTGCGTCGTCTGTTGGTTCAAGTGAATTTCTTCAGCCAAGTAAAAATCATTTTGAGAATTATTTAGCCATAAAGCACCGCCTGAGGTTTCAGTTAAATCCATTAATGT
Source organism: Methylococcales bacterium (assembly GCA_003584875.1). Taxonomy (GTDB): domain Bacteria; phylum Pseudomonadota; class Gammaproteobacteria; order Methylococcales; family Methylomonadaceae; genus Methylobacter_C. The sequence goes on along the minus strand of QVQD01000116.1, from coordinate 6,219 downwards.
TTTAATAATAACGCTATATAACTCATTAACAGTGTCGATTTGTGCAATCGTTTTACTTAGCTCTATCCAGATATCACGATAGTCATAGCGGTAATTAAAAAAATGTTGATTAAAGTACACCTTAGTCATAGCTCTAATCTTCCCAGATACAAGCAAGATTACTAGCGTCATGAGCGCTAAAAATACAAATATTATCTGGGCAAAGCCACCCCAATTTCCATCATAATCTCTGATATAAAAGCCTGCCAATGACATCAGCAATAGATATGAGCCAGTGATTATCAGTACTGATGTATGGAATAGGGCTTTTCTAGGGGCTTTAAAACTAACATTCGCATTGGTTTGCAAACGTCTTACTGAAATCATTAATAAGGGTACGATTAAGGCATTGAGAAAGCCTCGTGAATCCCATAGCAAAAAATCAATTTGAGTAAACAATAGAGACTTACTGTAAACAATAAAATCTATACCAAATAATGCAGCTAATCCTAAACATAAAAACTTGATATTCCAATGTAAGTCTAGAGTTGAGTTACGATAAAGTTGCTCGACCAATATCAATCCAAAAATAGCAAAGATAACATGAGCAAAAATTCGAATATCCTGACCTAGTAATTGATGAATCTGATAGCGTAAATCACTATATATTTCTATTATAAAAATAACAGCTATTATTAAAGATACGACCTTATTCAGTAAGAGATAACTATCAAATTGAGTGTCATTTTGCTGTTTCAATATTAAGGATCTCAATAATAAAAACCAAGCTGTATCGCGCAAAGTTTCTAACGGCAAAGTCGCGGAGGTTAACAAATCATCATGATAAATAGCATAAGCGATATAACCAGACCATAACAGGGATAACAAGACGGCTATCAATAAGGGTATGACTTGCGGATTTTTTTTAAAGTCTCTCAAAGAGAAGAACAGTAAAAACAAATTAGATACCGTGGCTGTTAAATAACTATAATAAGCGAAATTTTCCATATAACTCATGCAGTGTTTTTGAGGGTAGACTTTTTGTTGAGTTGGATATTTACTTGATACCTTGTGTAGCATAACAAATATTATGAGTTGCCACACAAGATTAAATAATAATAAGAATAATATAGCTATCATGATACATACATTCGATCTCCATAGAGTTTCTGGTTATAGACAGCTCAAAAAACTGCGTAGTGCATTAGCTATATCGCAAGGCACAAAACTATTATCGACCCTACAGCAAGAGGCCGAAGGTACGGTATCCCATGATCAAACCAAGCGCGTTACTTATTTAACCGCTCTGTTCTCTCGTATCCATCGGGAAATGTTCCAAGATTGGAAGGATCAACCTACCGTCAGCCATCGACCTGGCACTATGACAGATCCAGATAAACGTAAAACTTTTCGTGAAACTATTGAGCGCTTGGTATTAGATGATGAAGATATCAATGAAGACACTGCTATTTTTGATAACAATGGCTTTGTTATCAAAATCGATAATATAGCTGAAAGGCTGGGAAGCTTTTATCAAAAGATGCGAGAAGTTCGACCTTTTAGTTATGGCAATCGCTTAACGCTAGATTTTTTTATCACTATGTTAGGTAAATTGCCCGCTATAAAAAGTGTCTATGAACAAGGCATTGATTTTAGACGCATCGATACCTGTGATGCGGTGGCTTTACATACCCCTAACAGCACACTCAGAGAAATTACTTTAGCTTTTGAACATGCCTTAGATCCTACACGCAGTAAAAGCTTGCAAAATCAAGCGAACGCTTACGGTAAATGGCCAGAAAACAAACATTTTATTTCGGGCATCCCTTTTTTATCGCATACCACTGAAGACGGCATTAACTGCATTGTTGCAGTCAATGGTGGATTAGTCCCCTTAGAAAACATTAAGCAAGAACTTTTCCTTGCCGGCAAACATTTAGCCGATTACCCGCTATGCACCACTGAAATTATGATTGGCTATTTACCTGGCACTGAATTGCTCAGACAATCCGGTTGCTATGAAATTGACGGAATCAGTATTAATGCAGAGGGTGCGGCACCTTTATTTTGTTTAGATATTAACATGCTGACTGGACTGCGTTCACCTGCCCACACAGAATTAGTTGAATTACTAAAACAATGCCAAGGCAATAAAGCTAGCATTTTTGATTTAGTAAAAATCCCCGAACTTAAAGAACAATTAATCCACTCTGCCAGTGGCGATAGTCGCTTAGAACGGGCTGTCGAAATTGCTCACGAACGCTTAACTAAAATTATAAATAAACTAGACATCGAAAAAGAACTACTTTTCAAAGATAAATGGCCTGTTACAAAGCCCATGTTATTTATGTCTATGGGCGGCGCGGGTGCAGGTAAAACAGCAGTTGAAGATATCGCTAAAGCCCATTGCAGTGATAATTATGTAATCGCTTCTTTAGATGAATTTAGAAAAAAGAGTGATCTTTATCAAGTACTCACAGCCGCTAGTCATCACAGTGACGATTATGTTTATGTGGAACCTTTTGCTAATAGACTAAGAGATGCAGTCGCAGAACATGCCAAACTGAATCATATTAATTTACTTTATGATGGCACCGGCATTCCCTATCAGCCACGTTATTCGACGATTATTCAGCAATTTGCAGAAGCTGGTTTTATGACTCAAATAACAGCGGTGGATGCTTTTATCGTTAAACCTAAAAATCGTGAATATGAACTGATTCGTTCTAACGTCATCGATAGTGTTAAAGAGCGCTACGAAACTACAGGCAGAGCTCTACCTTGGGTAGTAACAGTCGATAAACACATACGCGCACCTAGATCTTTCTTTAATGCTTTGGAGCATCAACAGTTAGAAAAATTATCCCTATTTGCTAATGATGGCGAAAAAGATCGACATTATTTAGTAGCAGAAAGCTTTTCATTCTCTGATCATGAAGTTCGAGATCTACAACAGCATCAACTAGCGGGTACATTAAAACCTTATTTTGAGTTGTTGATTAAAAACCATCATGATTCTATTCTGAGTTTTTTAGCCCAAAACGATCCCGCTCAATTAGAGGAACTAATCAATAGAAATCCATTTTTTTCAGAAACCAATGTAGCCTTTCAAATTTATCACAGTAATGCCGGCAATCGGGTATTGATTATTTATAACGCAAGGCGCTTGGTAGATTTTGTAGAAAAGAGGCAATTAAATCCAAATGCTTCTGGAGTAGAGGGTTTATTACATAAACCTGAATCACTGGCTTTTCATGTAGACCCCTATGCTAAAGATCCGTGGATAACGAAATTACAAGAATAAACCCCAAAACTCATTAAATATAAGAGCTCTATGTATATCTTAGTCTTTGATAAATGAATCATTATCTTGTAAGGGCGACAAATTCGCCCCTAAATAATAGTTCTTACAAATTCATAAGAATAACTCGATTCTATTCACATAAAAGAAATAGTCGCCACCTAACTTCCATGAGACCTATCACTCAGCCTAATAGAGGATTACTAAATGTCAGATATTAAAGTTTATGATGTAAAACCAGAGATAGCTGCTTCTGCACATATTAATGCTGAAAACTATCAAACACTTTATAAGCAGTCCGTAGAACAACCTGAGGTCTTTTGGTCGGAGCAAGCTAAGCAGTTTTTACAGTGGGATAAGCCTTGGCATACCGTTATGAATTACGACTATCCCACGGGATTTATTCGTTGGTTTGAAGGGGGAACACTCAACGTCAGCGTCAACTGTGTTGATAGACATCTTGAAACACGTGCCGATCAAATCGCACTTATTTGGGAAGGTGATAATCCCGCTCATGATAAAAAAATTACATACCGGCAATTGCACGAAGACGTTTGTAAATTTGCTAATGTTCTAAAAGAGCTAGGCGTTAAAAAAGGCGATAGGGTCTGTATCTATTTACCTATGATTAGCGAAGCGGCTAGCGTCATGTTAGCTTGCACACGAATAGGCGCGATCCATTCGGTTGTCTTTGGTGGTTTTTCTGCTGAAGCTCTAAAAGACCGAATATTAGATTCTGATTGTCAGTATGTTGTTTGTGCTGATGAAGGTTATCGAGGTGGTAAAACGATTGCCATTAAAGCCAATGTTGATATAGCAGCGTCATTATGCCCACAACTTAAAAAAGTCATAGTCATTAAAAATACGGGCAACCCAGTAGACTGGCATGAACATCGTGATATTTGGTATCAGCAAGCAATGTCAGAAGCTTCAGGCATTTGTCCCGCAGAAGAAATGCAAGCAGAAGACCCATTATTCATTCTGTATACCTCAGGCTCCACTGGAAAACCTAAAGGCATATTACATAGTACTGGCGGTTATTTGTTATATAGCGCTATGACCCATAAATATGTATTTGACTACCATGACGGTGATATTTATTGGTGTACGGCTGATATAGGTTGGGTCACAGGTCACTCCTACATGATCTACGGGCCTTTATGTAATGGTGCAACCACCTTGTTATTTGAAGGTGTACCTACCTACCCAGAAGCTGACCGATTTTGGCGCGTTATTGATAAGCATCAGGTTAATATTTTTTATACCGCACCCACCGCCATTAGAGCATTAATGGCACAAGGTAACGACTTTGTTAATCGCACTGATCGCAGTAGTTTACGCATACTGGGCAGCGTAGGAGAACCCATAAATCCCGAAGCATGGGAATGGTATTATCATATTGTCGGAAATGAAGCATGCCCCATTGTGGATACCTGGTGGCAAACAGAAACCGGCGGCATTTTAATTACACCATTACCCGGCGTGACCGCTTTAAAACCCGGCTCTGCCACCCTGCCTTTTTTTGGCATCATCCCTGAGATTATGGATAATGAAGGTCAGATCATGGAAGGTGAAGCTTCAGGAATACTCGTTATTAGTCGCCCTTGGCCTGGTCAAGCCCGATCTTTGTATGGCGATCATCAGCGATTTGTAGAAACCTATTTTAAAAACTACCCCGGTTATTATTTTGCCGGTGATGGCGCCAATCGTGATGCCGATGGTTATTTTTGGATTACCGGCCGCGTAGATGACGTCATCAATGTATCGGGTCATCGCATGGGCACTGCTGAAGTTGAAAGCGCCTTAGTTTTACATCCACTGGTTGCTGAAGCCGCTGTCGTGGGTTATCCACATGATATTAAAGGCCAAGGCATCTATGCCTACGTCACCTTGAATGCGGGCGTAATACCTTCAGAAGAATTGAGATTAGAACTCATCGCACTCGTCAGATCCGAAATAGGTGCCATTGCAAATCCGGACATTATTCAATGGGCGGTTGGCTTACCTAAAACTCGTTCAGGAAAAATCATGCGCCGTATTTTGCGTAAAGTTGCCGCCAATGAATTAGATAATTTAGGTGATATCTCCACACTAGCGGATCCAGCAGTGGTAGATGACATCATCAAACACCGAGTCAATAGATAAAGCTTGCCATGCTGATAGTCCGTAGGATGGCTAGAACAAAGTGAAACCCATCAAACACTCACATGATGGGTTTCGCAAGCGCAACTAACCATCCTAAGCAACGAATCGTCCCCAAACAAAAACAATATTGTGATGCTGGTCGTAGGGGCGTATTGCTTACGCCCCTTAAAAAATAAGTTCGTTCTAAAAGGGCGATCTGTCACTCCTAAGTTGTTTTGCGTCACTGCCCACAATTAAACCTTCGTAGGCCGGTGAAGGCTTTATGAGCGTAAGCGAAAAAAGCGTTTCCGGCACAGGATCGTTGCACATGCCGGAAACGCTTTTCTCTATTCCTTACGTTTAACGTTTCGAACCCTACTAAGCTGTCAGCAGGCTGGAGTCAAAACTCACGAGTTTTGATTCGTAAGTTGGATGGAGTTTTTAACCCCATCCCATACATTTTGATCGGGGCTTGCAAATCCCGACCGGCATCGCTTTTTTTGCCTTCAAAACTCGTGAGTTTTGACTCCACTTTATTCGCTATACCTATGCCGGAAACGCTTTCTCGCTTACGCTCGTAAAGCCTTCACCGGCCTACGACTGTCGACCCACAAATGCCGTAGGCCGGAATAAGATTACCCAAGCGTAGCGCGTGGTAGCGTTTCCGGCACAGGAGCACACCGATGCCGGAAACGCTTTTCTCGCTTACGCTCCTAAAGACTTATTCCGGCCTACGACTGTCAGCGGGTCGAAGTTGGAGTCAAAACTCACGAGTTTTGATTCGTACGTTGGACGGAGTTTTTAACCCCATCCCA
>QVQD01000145.1 GCA_003584875.1 Methylococcales bacterium | reverse complement strand
CTCACGAGGGAGCATCTAAGTGAGGGTTAATTTATCGCTACGCGAATATTGTGGACGGATTAAACCGCCGTACGGCCGTTTGTCTGTGCTTAGAAGAACCCTGCCTAAAATTAACGATTAAGCTAAGTGTCCCGTCTTAAATCGGTAGCCATCTAATGGTAAAGAAAAAATAGCGAGTGATTTAAAATCATGAAACAATTTTTCTCTAGCGAGGCTTTACATATTATATTTATCAGCTATGCTGTATATACATTGTTTATCCATCACGGAGAAGAAAATGACTGTCACAGTTGCAAAATGGGGTAATAGCCTTGCCGTACGCATTTCAGCTTCTGAGGCCGCAAAAGCGGCCTTAAAAGAAGGTGACCAAGTTGATTTAACTGCCACACAAAAAGGGCAGTTAATCATCCAAAAAATAAACAAAGAAGTTAATTTTGATCATTTATACGCAAAAATGACAAACGACAATACTCATTCAGAAATCGACTGGGGCGTATCAGTGGGACGCGAAAATATAGAGTGGTAAGTATGAGTGACTACATTCCTGAGCGTGGTGATCTGGTCTGGCTAAGTTTTGATCCGCAAAAAGGCAGTGAACAAGCCGGTTTAAGACCCGCACTCGTATTATCTCGTGCCGCTTATAACCGTTTCGGCCTATGTTTGCTGTGTCCAATAACTTCAAAAATAAAAGGCTATCCTTTCGAAGTCGTTTTGCCCAACGATTCAACTATTCAAGGTGCTGTTTTATGCGATCAAATTCGCTCAGTTGACTGGCGTGCGCGTCGCATTAAAAAATCAGGAGAAGTATCATTGAACACCCTTGATAACGTGACCTCTTTTTCAGCTGGCCTTGTACAAGGAAAATAGAGGGTATTATTTTTTATTGCCACTAATGCGGCGAGACTCTAAAATCCAACCTACGGACTCGTGAGGAAAAATATAAGCGATGGGCAGTTTTGTTGCTTCGTTTACGGTAGATTGTCGCTGTCGCTCCGAATCCACTCTACAGTATTGATCTGCTTTACGGCCTAAATCGTGGTACGTCCCCTATATTCTTAGCAACTATTTTAATCAGTGAATAGCAGGGTATAATGTTATAAATGCCTAATCTGAGTTTTTATGAAAATATTTAAATATCGCCTATTTGAAAGATGGGCTACAAGACAAGGGATAAAAGATGATGACCTGCGAAATGCCATTATGGAAATTGAAAATGGGCTGTGCGATGCAAGTTTAGGTGGTAATGTTTATAAGAAACGGATTAGTAGATTAGGCCAAGGCAAACGTAGTTCATACAGAACTATACTTTTAATGAGGCAAGGTGATAAAGTTATTTTTGCCCATGGCTTTGGCAAAGGTGAAAAAGACAATATTACAAAAAATGAGCTTGAAGGCTTTAAGGTTATGGCAGATGCCTTTCTTAATTTAACTGACGAGCAAATCGGCATATTGATTAATAGCAAGAATTTAATTGAGCTTTCAAATGACTAACATTCAAACCACTCTCGGCGAAATGGCAAAAGATCTCTATTCAGTAGATGCCATTGATAAAACAACATTAAGACAGTTTGATGTTCATTCTTTACCCCCCGTTCCTGTTTATACGGCTAACCAAATTGCCAGTCTTAGACATAAACTTGGTTTAAGTCAGAGCGTTTTTGCTGCGTATTTAAATGTATCAGATCGAGCGGTAAAAAAATGGGAACAAGGCAAAGCACGTCCAATGGGTGCGACACTTAAGTTATTGTCCATTGTTGAAAAAAAAGGTCTTGAAGTGATTGCCAATTAGATCAGAAACAGTAGTGCCTGTATTAACCCGAAACCCATCTTACGGCCTTTTAGCCTGTTTTTGTAAGAATGTTTTTAAAGGTAAGAATGCTTCGTTACCTAGTTTGAAGTTTTGAACATTGTCGTTTTGTTTAAGCTTACGAATATAAAAGCTTGAATCAAGCATTGTGCTTAAATTCTATGGACTGTCCTTCAGTGACTCGTTTTAATATTTCACGGCCACGCTTTAAAGCAGCGGAAGCTCGTGGATTACTTTTTCTCTCATTCATTATTTGCAAAAACTTATCGGCATCGCTGCCGTTTAATTCTACACGCCCAAAAGTACTACTTTTGATAGCCATATTACACCTGAAAATTGTGATTAACGTTTTCATTGTATTAGAATTTTCTGGATTGGGATATGATTTTAGTAGGGTGGGCAACGATTTTTGCCTTCCATCACATCGACAAAAGCTGGGCAAACGATAAAGTTGTTTGCACATCTTACAAGCTCATGTTCATTAGACTCAGGTTTAGTATCTAGCTTTCAAATGTCGGCTACCCACTTAAGACGCATAGGTATCTACACAAAGTTTAAACAAAGATCTGTAGGGTGGATAAGCGCTAGCGCATCCACCAGGACATGTCATTGTGTGAGAATAGCATCGAGTTTGTAGACTAAATGACCTCGATCATACTCGGTGGATGCGCTGGCGCTTATCCACCCTACAAAACTATAAAGTCCGTAAGTCGTAGGGTGGTTTCGCGACAGCAAACCGCCTCACCCCCGTAAGCTTGAAAACAATCGAACAAAAAAACTCACGAGAAAGAAAGGGGTCTGACCCTGAGGTATTGGATTGTCCTGAATGTATCGTTTAACGTTAAAATATAAGCACTGTAAATAAAACGCGAATCACATGAAGAAAAGAATAATTGCTATTCAAGCCAACATCACAACACTAGAAGTTGATGTTATTGTAAATGCTGCCAATGAAAGCCTATTAGGGGGAGGGGGAGTTGATGGCGCAATTCATCGAGCTGCTGGCCCCAACTTATTAGAAGAGTGTGAAAAATTAAATGGCTGCGATATTGGTGATGCCAAAATAACTGCTGGTTATGAGTTACCCGCCAAATACGTAATTCATACTGTTGGCCCTACCTGGGATGGTGGAGAGTGTGGCGAGCCATTGTTACTTCAGAGTTGTTATGAGAAGCCATTAGAATTGATGCTGCAATATAAATGTAAAACTATTGCGTTCCCATCTATCAGTACAGGTGTATATGGCTATCCAATTGAAGAAGCCGCTTCAATTGCTGTTGCTACTGTTATTGCAAGACTAAAAGATACTCCTGAAATAGAGCAAGTCATCTTTTGCTGTTTTTCCGATTACGACCTAGATATTTACCATGAAATATTGAATTGTTCAGATTGTGATAATTGATAATCAGAGTCAAGCAAGTAGTCTCGATGAAGTAAAACGGAATCGAGGAATTAGATTCGATTATTTTCTATTCCACTCCGTTGCATCGCAAAAATCTCTTATAATTGAGTCAGATAGTATTATAAGATTGGTCACATAAGTAAACAGTTAAAATAGCTCTCTGTTTTGATAGGTATTAAGCTATCGAGAGATTGAATAGGGTTGATATTAGTGTGTAAAAGCTTACAAGATAGGATGGGATGATGAATACTCAACAATTAGTGCAGGAGTTTGAAGTTTTACCGCCAGAGCTACAAAAACAGGTTTTCGATTTTGTGGCCTTTTTAAGAAAACAGCAGTTGAAGCAGCAATTATCAAAAAGAAGCGTGGGTGAGTATCAAAATAAAATTTATATTGCCGATGATTTTGATGCCCCACTAGGTGATGAATTCTGGTTGGGACAGCCGTGAACTTACTATTGGATACGCATGTATTTTTATGGTTAAGACATGCCCCCTCATAAAATCCCTCTGTTGCGTCGGGTTAGCGACAGCGTAACCCGACAAATCGAGGTATGTGTGTCGGGTTACGGCTAGCGCCTAACCTGACCTATAGAGATTATTAGATTGGTAAAACGACAATTAGGAGAAGAAGAAGTGTTTGCACTACGTCAAATTATTGAAGACCCACAAGATGTTATTGCTGTTCCAGTCGAATTTCGTCATCGTCCAATTGAAATTATTTTTATGGCGTTAGAATCAAATACGCCCGATTTACCCGCGCAAAATGGCATGACGGCCACATCAAAAATACTAAGGGCAAATTGGTTTGAAGGCTATAACGTTGAAGAAGATGTCGATGTTTTAGCCTCTTTACCGCTTGATGAAGACTTAGAGGAATGGGAATGGTAAAGCGTGGTGAGGTGTATTGGGTGAATCTCGATCCAACCGTTGGAACTGAAATCAAAAAGACGCGCCCGTGTTTGATTGTGTCACCTGATGATTTAAACGGTACTTTGCCGCGTGTAATTGTCGCGCCGTTGACAAGTAAAGGCCAGACATTGGGTTGTCGCCCTGAAGTTGACTTAGCAGGTAAAAAAACCAGAGTTTTGTTAGACCAGATCCGCACGATTGATAAACAACGTTTGCTTGGAAAAATGGGCGAAATTAATCATATGTTATGGCATCCTGTTTTCTTGGAAATGTTGCAGTAAACAAGAAATAGGAGACAACAAGAAATAGGGGACGTCCACGTTTATATTTTTTAGTAATGGTAGGCTGGGATGAAGCATAGCGTAATCCCAGCATTCGAAGGCCCTAGAACTGGGCTTCGTGCCTCATCCCAGCCTACACAAATATTTAACCTTATTCCCAATTAGCATCAATAACTTCGGGCGCTGCTGTCGTCCAATCCAACAGATATAATCCACGCGCCACCCAACGATGAAATGATGAGTATTGCCAATCTTTTACCGCTTGCACATAGCCATGTTTAACGGGATTGTAATGGATATAATCGGCGTGGCGGTAATAATCGTTTTCATCGCGGATCAGATGCTCCCAATAACGGCGCTGCCACAAGCCTCGTTCACCTTTACGTAGTCGGCTTTTAGATATGAATTCACCGGGCTTAATAGATCGGGAAAAACGTGATTTGATTAAATACCAACGGGTGGAAAAATCATCATCGCCTTGCGGTAACTGCCAAAGACAATGTAAATGATCCGGCATGATCACAACCGCGTCGATTTTAAATGGATGGTCGCGTTGAGTTAGCCGAAAAGCCTCGCGCAATTCATCAACATGCCTGATCAACAAATCGTTTCCTTGTCGATTCGCCAAAGTAAGCGTAAAAAAATAACAGCCACCTTCAATTTTAACGCGTTTATAGCTGCGCATGACTGAATCCTATCAATTGACTTATTATGTAAGCGGGAATCCCAATATTGTGAAGCTCCGATTGCTGGGATTCCGCTATGGCTACATCCCAGCCTACTTATTATGTAGGCTGGGGTGAGGCACGAACCCCAGCTTTTAAAACTTTTAAATATGACGCCCCTGCTTATAATCATAATCTGAGTCAGGATCAAACTGACCAAATAGATCCATGATTTCTAACTGTTTACGGCGAGAGATAAACTCTTTTAACGCCGTTATCACCGTATCTTCCTTGGATTTAAAGTGTCCCACGGTTAGCGCTTCATTTATTAAATCATCATCAATGGCAAGATTTGTAGTCATTAGTTTTATCCTCTTACAAGTTAAGCGTTGAAATTCTCTATGGCACCCGCCAACGTTTGTGCGGCTTCGGCATCAACTTCCCAATGCAGCATGTGATCAATATGTGCAAGGCAATTTAAGTAACGCAAGATTTCCATGATCTTTTTACGATTGCCCCAGTAATCGGTGACTTCCGCAACAAGGTAATTTACACCTTCTCGGACATTTTCTTTAGTGACAGTTTCATGCAAGGCAAACAGCACATGACGCATTAAGGTACCGGTAAAATTATCACCACCCAAATTATAGCGCTTAAACTCAGTGCCAGTTTTAAAGCGTACTTCATTAGCTTTAGTCTTGGCAAACATAAAGGTGTATTCACGCACACCAAAGCCTTTAGCAAGTTCTTGATAGGCACCGGCACGCAATTCGCCGTGCTTTTCAAGTTCCAGACCTTTTAAATATAAGCGTTCAGAAGCCGCCAAACCTTTCCATTGAAACTCATCAATACCTGCGGGAATAAGATGATTACAAGCGATTTCTACGGCTTGGTCTATCAACTTTTCAAATGCTGATTTTTGATTTTTTTGCTTTTCCCGATAGAGTTCGTTTTCAATATTAATACCTTCAATGTTGGCGTATTGAGTCATGACTCTAAGTGCTGCGGCATAAGCGGCTAATTGATAATCGGTGTCGCCGAAGTTAGGTAGCTCTTTATAAACCGTGGTCTGTCCCTTATTGTCTTTCCCTTATTGTCTTTCTTATTTTTATTATTTCTCTTATTATTTCTATATTCGATAATCTACACATTAGTAAAGCCGCATTATTCAACATAAAGAATATCCATTAACCCCAATGGCATGTTAGTAAAACTATTCAGCACAACCTTCATACCATCCTTATTAAGCTTAGATGATGTCAAGAGGCAACCTTTAGTGATATCAATAGTACTGAGCAATTGAAGTTGTTCATCATTTAGCACTCTAAACTTATAAGTCGCTGCTTTAGCTAAAAGCTTAATCATCAGCCTATCATAATCATTGTTTAGCAAGTCATTTCCCTTAGATATAATATGAAAATCTGGCGTTCTAGCTTCGGTATTATTTAAATAAGTCCAACTACCTGCGGGATTATCTAAATAATACCAATTTAAATCGTTTATTAATCGTCTCGTATCTGAGTTACCAGGTGACGAAAACTCATATTTTATTGCTTCATACAAGTCTAAAAACTCATCCAACAATAAGCTACCTTCAGAATCTTTCACTATAAATTCAACAACACTTAATTCATAGGGACTTCGATATTCATCACCAAGCAGGCATTTAAATTCTAATGTTTTCATATCTGTTTTTAAGTTAGAAATAATCTATTTTTGTAACTGAAAATATTGGGGCAATAATTAAGCACTTAATACGGAAAATTGTCAGTGCAGTTGTCTCAACGGTTAAATTTACGCTATTTTCTTATTTGTACAACAAAAATCTTTTTTACCAAAACTTTATGTTTAATATCCAGCCTACAACCCTAAGTCCGTAAGTCATAGGGTGGTTTCGCGCCAGCAAACCACCGCACACTCGTAAGCTTGAAAACAATCGAACAAAAAAACCTCACGATTGAGCATCCAAGTGAAGGTTAGTTTATCGCTCCGTATTTGGTGGATTGCTATCGCGAATCCACCCTACGCGAATATTGTGTACAGATTAAACCGCCCTACGGCTCCGAATCCACTCTACAGTATTGATCTGCTTTATGGCCTAAATCGTGGTACGGCCCTTATAGATTATTTTAACTTTGAAAATTAGCTTCTTGTAAATAGGCTTTTAAATTCTAACTGCTTGTATTGCTTATGCTCTTTAGATAGATAATCTAGAAAAGTGTCATTTATTCAACGAATTAAGGCGGTTATTGATAATGTTTATTGAAATACTCGCCAGATATCTAAAGCTAATCTCTTATAACGTCAAATCATTTTAATTTAACTATTTTTTAAAGAGTAAGTTTTAGCGTTATTTTAATAACTTATATTTCTCTTTAACTAAAAGTTGGTTTTGCTTTTAAAACATAGCTTTTTCGTTAAAGGTTTTTGCTATTTATTTCTGGAAAATTCAGAATTACTTTTGATAAAACTAAAATTTAATTTCGAATTTTCAAAATTCAATGTTGAATCGGCGAA
>QVQD01000070.1 GCA_003584875.1 Methylococcales bacterium | reverse complement strand
TCAGGGTTCAGGGTTCAGGGTTCAGGGTTCAGGGTTCAGGGTTCAGGGTTCAGGGTTCAGGGTTCAGGGTTCAGGCACCATATCTTAGCCTTTAGCCTTTAGCCTTTAGCCCTTAGCCTTGAGCCTTGAGCCTTGAGCCTTGAGCCTTGAGCCCCTCAACCTCCAACCAAACTACCCGACTGCTGATGCCAATCTTTTACCCAGTCTGGTAGTTGCTCTGCTGGCATCGGTTTTGCGATTGCAAAACCTTGAGCTAAATCACAACCCAGTTCTAACAATCGATCGCAATGCTCTGTGGTTTCGACACCTTCGGCAATTACTTGATGATGAAAGGCTCTGGCCAGTCCTATCACACCTTCTATTATCGAGAGGTCCTCTAAGTTGGTTAGCATGTCACGCACAAAACTTTGGTCTATTTTCAGCATATTGACGGGTAAATGCCGCAAATAAGTGAGCGAAGAATAGCCTGTGCCAAAATCATCTAGGGCAAAATGCACGCCGATATCACAGCTGGTTTTCATGATATTAGAGGCATTGATAATGTCTTCTAATGCTGAAGATTCCAGTATTTCTAATTCAATTTGATGGGGGCGTATCTTTGGATGTGCCTTAAAGCGTTCAGATAAACCTAATACAAAGTAATTTTGCTGCAAATGTTGAGCGCCAATGTTTACGCTGATGGGCAGGGTAAAGTCCTGTTGTTGCCATTCGCTTAATTGGGTGAATACCTTGTCTATGACCCATTCGCCTAGTTCGATATCGTAAGGATGATTTTTAATGCTAGGCAAGAAATTAGCGGGTAATAATAAGCCTAGCTCAGGATGTTGCCAGCGTATTAGCGCCTCGGCACCAATTACTTGGCCAGTTTTCAGGTTCACCTTGGGTTGGTAAAACAGTATAAATTCACCCTTATCTAAGGCGTTGCGAATGTTAGCTAGACTTTCCTGTTCAATTTTGATTGCTGCATCTCGAATCAGATCAAAGTACAGATAACGATTTTTACCTGATTGTTTAGCCGCATACATGGCTTGATCAGCATGGCGTAATAATTGATCGGCATCACTGTCATCTTTAGGGTATAGGGTTACACCAATGCTAGCAGAGACCTGTAATATAAGGTCGTTAATCAGCAATGGATCAGCCGCTGCTCGCAATAGCCTTTTAAGGAGTGGTTCACAATCTTCCTGATCGTATAAATTCACTAACACCGCTACAAATTCGTCGCCACCAATACGAGCCAAGGTGTCAACTTCTCGTAGCATATCCCTCATGCGCTGCGAGACTGTAATTAACAACTCATCACCTATCGAATGTCCATGCTGGTCGTTGATGGCTTTGAAGCCATCTAAATCCAGATAGACGATAGCTACAGAATCACCTTGTCGTTGTGCTTGGATGATGGCTTGTTCTAGTCGGTCAGCCAACAGAAGACGATTAGGTAAGCCGGTGAGTGCGTCATAATTGGCTATGTGCTCAAGTTGTTGCTGATGGGTTTTAGTGGCAGTAATGTCAGAAAATAACGCTACATAACTCTGAGTTTTTCCTAGATTATCGAGGACTGCACTAACGTTAAGCATAATGGCATATTCATCGCCATTTTTGCGATGGTTCCATAGTTCTCCATACCAGTGTTTCTTGGTAATGAGAGCCCTCCACATTTTTTTAAATAAATCAGCTTCGTTGCGCTTAGATTTGAATAAAGACGGGTCGCAACCTATAACCTCTGCGCGTGAGTAGCCGGTGATATAGCTAAAGGCATCGTTAACATCAATAATATGAGCGGCAGCGTCAGTAATCATTATGCCTTCTCTGGAGTGTGTAAATACACTTGCAGCCAGTTTTAAGCTATTTTCTGTGAGTTTACGTGGGGTAATATCTTCAATGATGCCGCGTATATGCGGGCTATAATCCGTAGTGTCCATGTAAAACTCACCAATGACTGAAAGCCAATGCACGCTCTGATCAGGCCAAATGACACGATACTCAGAGTTATATTGATCTTGATCTGTCAGGCTGCGCTTCATTTCTGTATCGATTTTAGCTAGATCTTCTGGATGTACACGACTTGCAAATTCCTCGAAATGGCCTTTAAACTCGCCCGCAGCGTAGCCCCATATTTCTTCAGTGCGTTCAGATATGGTGACCTGATTGTTAAGGATGTTCCGGTCAAAAATGCCGAGTTTGGCGGCATCCAGGGCTAGTCTAAGTCGCTCTTTACTGTGTAGCATAGCCACTTCGTTCAAATGTTGTTCTGTGACATCGTATACTGTGCCAACTATACGTAAGGCCTGCCCCTGTTTATCTCGAAGCAGTTCGCCACTAGCACTTAGATAACGTAGCGTGCCATCAGGCAAGATACGCCTATACATTATCTTGCCTGGGTTATCGCTCTCCTCAAAAGCGGCTATATAATCTCGCATCGCTAAACGATCATCGACATGCACAAGATCAATAAATGAATCGGGTGTAGGAATAAAGCTATCCGCTGATACGCTTAATAAGTGATAAGTTTCATCAGACCAAATAATCGGATTGTTAAAGTCATAACTCCAACTGCCTATATGAGAAATACTTTGGGATTCTGATAATAAACGTTCTTTCTCGTTTAGTAACTCTGCAGTGGATTCGCGTTCTTTAGCTTGCAATAATGCAAGATTGGCAGCATTTAATCTAGCTTGTTGGTTGATATTATCTATAGCAAAAGAAATATCAGCACCCATTTGCTTAAGCAAGCTTATTTGTTGTTCGTCGAAATAGTTTTTTTCACCGGCATATAAAGATAGAGCGCCGATGATAATGCCATTTTCTTTGATGGCTATACTCGCCGAAGATAGCAGGCCATAGTGTCGGGCTTTTTCATGTAGGCGTAGGGTTTCTGCTGCGCCCAAAAAATCATTATAGAGGCAATAGTTGCCCGTGCGAATAGCGACCGCTGTCGGTAATTTGGCATCTGAGTTAGTATGTATATTTAAGTGTAAGCCCTCAAGAAAATGGCTTTCACCAGCGGTTGAGCTGATGTCAATGATGCCGGTGTTAGGGTTGACTAAGCCTACCCAAGCCATACGAAACTTACCTTGCGTCACAGCAATCTGGCAAAATGCCTGAAATAGTTCGTTACGATCTTTAGTGTGGATGGTGGCCATAGCCATTGCATTAGCAACTTCATAGAGCCGATTGAGGCGCTTTATTTGTTGTTCAGCATATTTTCGATCACTGATGTCAGTTATAATCAGCCCCAGCCCCAGCCCCAGCCCCAGTCCGTCAGTTAGCTCAATTTTGCTCCAAGAAAGTAGCACGGTAAGTGCTTGTTGTTTTGAGGTAATAAGCGTTATTTCATCGTGATGAGTTTGAGGAACAGTAAGGTTCTTTAAGCGCTCAGTGATCAGTGCTTTGTCTGGCGTTGATACATAATCAATAAATAACGAGCCCATTAATTTTTCCAGCGGTATTTGTAATAAAGTCGCCAGTTGTTGATTGCAATAATAAATATGTCCGCTGCTCACTATAAAAGCCGCACCTTCATGCATAGCTTCTACCATAACGCGGTAAGAATGATCCGCCGTTGTTAAACTGAAAACTTGATTTCCATCCGGAAGAGAAACAATAAGAGCATCCACTTCGCCATTTTGTATGGCGGCCAGCGTCTGTTCAGCCTCGCTAAGACGAAGTTGTAGGTTCTGGTTTTCGTTTAATAGTTGTTCTAGGCTTTGCTGGTCTGGGTTCATTGTCTTAATTTTGTGGGCTGGAGCCTAGTTATCTTCACAAGTAAATTCGCATTATCGTTACATTTCACACTATAGGGGCCGATCGCGACCTGTCCTTACATTACGATCGTCATCTTAATTATTCATACCTACCACCTCTGCTCACAGTTAAGCTTTTGTAGCCCAGAATAAGATCATGCTAGGGCAGCGCGTGGTGGCGTTTCTGGCACAGGAGCAATCTGAATGCCGGAAACGCTTTCCTCGCTGTCGCTAGTAAAGCCTTATTCCGGCCTACAATAAGTTTAAATATTTTGAGTATTTGTCGCCCCTAAAAAAACTCGACTAAAGAGGCTTCTTAATGATCTCTAGCCCAGCGAGAATCAGCTCGGTGCGTGATAAATCTCCGATGAATTTACGTAACGGCAACGGTAATTGTTTAATTAGTGTTGGCACAGCAATAACCTGATCTTGTTTGGCTAAAAGAGGTTGCTGATAAATATCGATAACCTCCAGTTCATAGTGGCCTTGCAAGTGGGTCTCGCAAATCATGTGCAGATTAGTGATAGCACGTTGTGATTTGGGAGTCATACCCGCCACATAAAGTTTGAAAAAATAGTTTTGATGGTTTTCATCTAACAGCGCCTTTTCAAAGTCCTTAGTCGAACTTTGTAGTGCAGGTTGCTCGCTATCGGTGTGGTTATTGGAACTCATTTACTAGACCCTTTTTTGGGTGTAGGGGTTTTATATCTAAACCGACCAGCACACGTTCAGTATTGGAAAGATCGCCGATGATTTTCTTAACAGGTTCTGGAAGTTTTCGTACCAGTGCCGGTAAGGCCAGTATTTGGTCATTTTTGGCTAGGGTCGGGTTTATCAACAAATCAATAATTTCAATTTGGTAGCGACCCTCTAACTGTTCTTCACAAATCTTTTTTAAATTAGCAAAGGCATTAAGTGACTTAAAGGTTTGGCCTGCAACATAGAGCCTGAGTAGCCATATCACCTTATCGTTTTCTGGGATGTGTTCTGAGTAGGTCATTCGACGTCACCTTTTTCAGTGTCGGCTAAAGCGTTGTCTAGGGGTGAAGGGGTGTCTGCCTGCTTGAGTTTGATCATCGCCTGTTGATCTAAAAGCAGGGTATGATTACGTTGTTGTTCTTTGTTGATAAGGCGTATTAAATTCTCTTTCTCGGCTTCAAATTGAGTATTTAAAGCGAGAATTTGGGCTTCTATGGCCAATTTTTTGCGTTCGATCTCACGTTCTCTGAATTCAATTTGTTGTTGACAGTCTAGAGCTTCTGCTAAATTTTTAGCTTCTTGATTAGCTCTAGCTGAGCCCGTTAAAACGCCGGAAGACCCAATGTAAACATCTCGAAGATCTATACCTTTAGTACTGAATATAAATTCACGAATCTGATTGGAATGTGCCATGCCTCTGGATTTAATGATATAGAGAACACGATTACGCTCGCCGTTGCACTCCAAGGCCTTTAGCAACAGCCAAGTGTCCATCAATGAGGAAATGTTGACTTCAGTATGTTCTAGAGTGCTGTCATCGGGTGTTGTTAAATCAGTACATAGTACAGTGATTTCTTTCATCTTCAGATAGTCGATTAGCCGCGACAGCATTGATTTGACTTCGGCTACATTGGCAGTGGCAACTAGGTTGGAAATCGGGTCAATAACAACACAGGTAGGTTTGAATTGATCAATGATTCTGTGCATGGCCACCAAGTGCATTTCTAACCCATATTGGGTAGCTCTAGCATTTTGGAATTGTAATAAGCCTTGCTCTACCCACTGCGAAAAATCAATACCTATGGAATGCATATTGCGTATGATCTGATTTTGCGATTCTTCGAAGGCAAAATATAGGCAGCGTTCGCCTCTAGTACAAGCAGCGTTGACAAAATGCGCGGCTAAGCTAGATTTGCCAGTACCCGCCGTACCGCTAACCAAGATACTGCTGCCACGGAAGTAACCTTGAGTGCTTAACATAGTATCTAAGCGTTCAACGCCGGTAGATATGCGTTTGCTAGAAGTCTTATGATCTAAGTTGAGCGAGGAGATCGGCATCACTGAAAAGCCTTGCTGATCGATTAAAAATGGATATTCGTTGGTGCTGTGTGCTGAGCCTCTATATTTCACGATACGTATACGTCGCGTGGCTATTTGTTGATAGACGGAGTGATTTAGGAATATGACGCAATCGGCGACATATTCTTCTAGCCCAAAGCGTGTAAAAGTAAGCTCGCCTTGTTCGGCAGTGACAATGGCGGTAACCCCCTTGTCTTTTAAAAAGTGAAACAATCTGCGTAGTTCTGAGCGTAATATGTTTTTATTGGAGAGTCCGGAAAATAGGGCTTCAATGGTATCTAGCACGACTCTTTTTGCACCTATGCTGTCAATCGCGTAGCCTAATCTAATTAATAAGCCTTCTAAGTCATATTCCCCCGCTTCTTCGATTTCTGCAGGCTCTAAACGCACATGGTCGATGGTGAGTAGTTTCTGATCTATTAGTTCATCAAGATCAAAACCTAGGGAGGCGAAGTTTTTTGATAGCTCGTCAGCTTTCTCTTCGAAAGACATGAACACGCCAGGTTCATTAAATTGCGTAGCACCCCGCACCAGATATTCCATCGCCAGTAAGGTCTTACCGCAACCCGTACCTCCGCAGACTAGCGTAAGCCGACCGAGCGGCAAGCCACCCTCGGTAATTTCGTCCAGACCATTAATGCCCGTCGGTGTTTTTAATAATTGTTGCATAGTGGTATTCCTGTTGTTGGGTAACTCACGATAAAAGTGCTTGTTTATAAGCCTTTCCCACGCTTAGCGTCATAGACCAAAGTTAAGCAGTTGTAGGGGCGAATTCATTCGCCCTGTATCTTGGAACGTCGGATTACTGGGCGAATGAATTCGCCCCTACAACTGAAACTCTTTTTTCTTTCCCTTAACTGCGAGCAGTGACGCTTAGCGTCATAGACCAAAGTTAAGCTTTTATGTGGTTCGGGTTACGCTATCGCTAACTCGACCTACTTAACTGCGCAAAGTTAAGCATTTGTAGGGGCGACAGATTCGCCCTGTATCTTGGAACATCGGATTACTGGGCGAATCTGTCGCCCCTACAACTGAAACTCTTTTTTCTTTCCCTTAACTGCGAGCAGTGACGCTTAGCGTCACAGACCAAAGTCAAGCTTTTATGTGGGTCGGGTTACGCTATCGCTAACCCATCCTACACACTGCACTTCGATCGATATGAATGCCGGAAACGCTTTGCTCGCTTACGCTAGCAAAGACTTATTCCGGCCTACAGTTTTAGGGTCTGCATTGAAAAATATGGGCTGATTTATGGAGTTATAACTTATGAGTTTCAATGCCCTAATGCTGGGTCGAGGTCCAGTTTAGGGCATTAAAATAGTAACGTTAAAAGCTTGATTTACCTCTGGTACGGTAGATTCGAATGATGGGTAGAACAACGTGAAACCCATCAGAGCATCGCATAATGATGGCTTTCGCTGCCGCTCTACCCAGCCTACACACTACTTAGATTTTGCTTATGCGGATAATTTATAGAGAACATTCACCTTCAGCGGCTAGCCAGTCTTCTAGTTCATAACCAGGTTCGAAGCCTCTGCTTTCGGCTTTGTAATAGGCAAGTTCTGCAACTTTAGCATCGCGATCAGGTAGACATATAACATCGTTAATAGCACTAACATCAGAATTGGCTTGGGTATTTTTAACTTTAATAGACATTGCGTTGCTCCGCTGTGATGAGTTGTTTGGGGTGTCGTCAATTTTAATAACGGCTAAAAATCGACAGCGGCTATTAAAGCAAAGAAAATCAGTAAAAAACATTCGTAGTAATACGGATAGCGCGGGATTTATATTGTTTCCACGCTCCGTGTCACTGCCCAAAGTAACGTAGTCAGC
>QVQD01000038.1 GCA_003584875.1 Methylococcales bacterium | reverse complement strand
AGAGCTTATTTTATAAGGGCGTATGCAATACGCCCCTACGATCTTCACCACATATTATCGTTCGCGGGTGGGAATGCTAACAATTATTTGTGTAGATACCTATGCCCCAAGTGGGACAGGTCGTGACTTAGCTCTACTTAACTTGGGATTGCTGATGTCGACTAATGACACCCGCCTCAGCTTGAAGGCGAGTAATTTGATTATTACTTAACTGCTTCACTAATAAATCACGAGAAGAAGCTGCACCTTTTACACCCTGTGCTGCTGCCAAATTAAACCATAAATAAGCGCGTTCATTATCGCTATTCACAGAAAGTCCTAACTGATACATTTCGCCTAAAACAAATTGAGCATCAGCATAGCCACTGCCTGCTGCTTTTTCCAACCAGAAAAAAGCCGTCTTATAATCTTGAACCACACCTAAGCCTTTAAGTAAGGCAAAGCCATAACGATATTCGGCTTCAAGCTGACCTTGTTCGGCTGCTTTTGCAAACCACTGAGCTGCTAACATTTCATCCTTGGTGTTCCAAGGACTAAAAGCATAACGCAGCCCCAGTTTTAATTGAGCGTTTGCATCACCTTGTTCAGCTGTTTTAACAAGATTATCATCGATCGTTATATCTTCAGGATTAGAGGCAGTATCTTGATGTTTATAGCCTAAAGTAAAAATCACCGACATAAATATCATTACCAACCCAGCAATGACACCAAGACCTAGGCGTAACAGACTTAATTTCCAGACACTAAAATGGCAAGCACTGCATCGATAAGCATTGTAAAACAATCGTCTTAATAAATGTCGACTAGTCAATCTCGACAATCTAAGTTCAGTGGCTCCACATTGAGGGCAAACGTCTTTATTAGCGTAATCATTATTGCTAACGTGAGCGTTTTTTTCACTTCGATTTGATTTTTGCATATCAGGCTCTTGGTGTAAGAGCGACCCGAAGATCGCCCTTGACTACGACGACAACCTTGCCTGCAAACCACTAAATGGTATTACAAGCCTCTTATTTACATAGCGGCCAATACTGCTGCTACGGTGTCACCCATAGCTGCAGGTGTTGGGCAGATAACAACACCCAAGTCTTTTAACAGCGCTACTTTTTCAGCGGCACTTTCACCAGCGGATGAAATAATAGCACCCGCATGACCCATTCGACGACCTTCTGGAGCTGTTAATCCTGCGATATAAGCAATAACGGGTTTAGTCATGTGCTCTTTGGCGTACAAACCAGCCTCTACTTCTTGAGGACCACCGATTTCACCAATCATCAAAACAACTTTAGTTTCAGGGTCGGTTTCGAAGTGTTCAAGAATATCTCGGTGCGAACTACCGTTAATAGGATCACCACCAATACCTACTGAACTAGAAACACCAATACCCAAGCGTTTCATTTGATCAGCCGCCTCATAGCCCAAAGTACCTGAACGACCCACGATACCAACATTACCCGGTAAATAAATATGTCCAGGCATGATACCTAACATAGCTCGTCCAGGGCTAATAGTGCCTGCACAATTAGGACCGGTCAATATCATGCGTTGATCTTTAGGGAAACGACGCAGGAAGTTTTTCACTGTCATCATATCCTGAGTAGGAATACCATCAGTAATTGCCACACAATATTTAATACCGGCATCTGCCGCTTCCATAATGGAATCCGCAGCAAAAGCGGGCGGTACGAAGATAATACTGGCTTCTGCACCCGCTTGTTGCACTGCTTCTTTAGCCGTATTAAAAACGGGTAAACCTAGATGAATTTGCCCGCCTTTACCCGGAGTAATACCACCCACAACATTTGATCCATAGTTGATCATATCTTGCGCGTGAAAAGTACCAATTTTGCCAGTAAAACCCTGAACAACTATACGCGTTGTTTCATTAATAAAAATTGCCATTTAAATCTCCAAAGCCGCTTCTTTTGCGACGACTTCATTACGAGCCTGCACTGCTTTTTCAGCCGCTTCAGCCAAAGTATCCGCAGTAATAATCGGCAAACCGCTTTCTGCAATGATGCGACGACCCTCTTCTACGTTAGTACCCGATAAACGTACGATTAGCGGTACTTTCATATCAATTTTTCTAACCGCTTGAACCACACCTTCCGCAATCCAATCACAGCGATTAATACCCGCAAAAATATTAACCAACATGGCTTTAACGCCTTTGTCTGCCAATACTAAACGGAAAGCTTTTTCTGTGCGCTCAGCTGAAGCACCACCGCCTACATCTAAGAAATTAGCAGGCTCACCGCCGGCTAGCTTAATCATGTCCATAGTCGCCATGGCTAATCCCGCACCATTAATCATGCAACCGATATCACCATCTAAACCAACATAACTTAAACCACGATCAGCAGCGGCCATTTCACGAGGGTCTTCTTGAGTTTTATCACGTAACTCAGAAATCTTTAACTGTCTAAACAGCGCATTGTCATCAATGCCCATTTTCGCATCTAAGGCAACCAACTCACCGTTACGCGTGACTACCAAAGGATTTATTTCTAGCATACTGACATCAAGATCACGTAAAGCTCGGTAACAACCTTTGATAGTCTTTACCGCATGGCTCAGTATTTCAGCTTGTAAGCCTAAGGCAAAAGCCATTTCTCTAGCTTGATAATCTTGCAGACCTACTGCAGGCTCAATATAAATCTTGGTAATAGCGTCAGGATTATTAATCGCCAATTCCTCAATTTCCATACCACCTTGTGCAGAACCTACCATGACGATACGTTCAGAGCTACGATCCACTAATAAACAAAAATAGAGTTCTTTAGCGATATCGGTACCTGCCTCAACATATAATCTTGAGCAGACTTTACCTGAGGGTCCGGTTTGATGAGTCACCAAACGTTTACCTAATAATTCACTCGCAGCAGCCTGAACTTCATCATGAGTTTTACAAATTTTAATACCACCAGCTTTACCACGCGCCCCAGAATGAATTTGAGCTTTAACCGCCCAAACATGACCACCGATTTCTCGCGTACGTTGTACAGCATCTTCTGGACTGTAAGCCAAACCGCCTTCGGCAATTTTGACTCCATAACCACTTAAAATATCTTTCGCTTGATACTCATGAATATCCACAGCAACTCCTTCAATTAAGGTGAATGAGGAAAGGCATAAGGCGCAAGACTAAAGGCTAAAAACTTCGCCTTATGCCCTTCGCCTTATGCCCTTCGCCTTATTTTTTATAAATCGTAAATCGTTCCCACGCTTTGCGTCACTGCCCAGAGTACCAATGCCGGAAACACTTTACTCGCTTACGCTCGAAAAGCCTTATTCCGCATACAATTAATTTTTTTAGGCCGGAATTAGACCATCTGAGCGGAGCTCATGATGGCGTTTCCGGCACAGAATGTTGCCTATGCCGGAAACGCTTTACTCGCTTACGCTCGAAAAGCCTTATTCCGCGGCCTACTATTAATTTTTGTAGGCCGGAATAAGACCATCTGAGCGTAGCTCATGATGGCGTTTCCGGCACAGGAGCAAACCAATGCCGGAAACACTTTACTCGCTTACGCTCGAAAAGCCTTATTCCGGCCTACAATTAATTTTTTTAGGCCGGAATAAGACCATCTGAGCGTAGCTCATGATGGCGTTTCCGGCACAGGAGCGAACCAATGCCGGAAACACTTTACTCGCTTACGCTCGAAAAGCCTTATTCCGGCCTACAATTAGTTCAAATATTCCTCAATTTGGACAGTGACGCATCAGCAAAAAACTTCGCCTTTAGCCTTTAGCCTTTAGCCTTTAGCCTTTAGCCTTTCGCCTTTCGCCTTTAACCTTATAACCTTTAACCTTATTTTGTTTTTGCAGCAATCGCTTCGGCTGCTCTAACTACATTATTGGCCATTTTTTCTGATGCCGCATCTATCAAGCGACCATCTAAGGCCGCTGCACCTTTACCCTGAGCCGCAGCCTCTTGCAGGGCTACTAAAATACGCTTGGCTTTTTCTACTTCAGCGGCAGGTGGCGTAAATACATCATTGGCTAATTCGATTTGTGAAGGATGTATCGCCCATTTACCTTCACAACCCAAAGCTGCGGCACGCTTTGCCGCTAACTTAAAACCTTCAGGATCTTTAAAGTCACCAAATGGCCCGTCAATAGGACGTAAACCATAAGCGCGACAAGCAACGGTCATTCGACTAATCGCCGCATGCCATTGATCACCTGGATAATCTGGATTCAAACCACCAATATTGGTGGTACGAGCACGATTACTCGCCGCATAATCGGCAACGCCAAAATGCAAGGCTTCAAGACGACCTAAAGCGCCATTACGGGCAATATCTTCAACATTAGCCATACCTAATGCCGTTTCAATAAGTGCCTCTATGCCGATTTTATTTTTAAGACCTTGTTGCATTTCCAATTGGTTAAGCATCGCTTCAACCATATAAACATCAGCATAAACACCGACTTTAGGAATCAGAATAGTATCTATTTTTTCACCACACTGCTCGACTAAATCAACGACATCACGCACCATATACTGCGTATCTAAACCATTAATACGCACGGAAACAGTCACACCATGACCTTTCCAATCCATATCATTAATAGCTTCAATAATATTCTTTCGCGCACGCAGCTTATCATCAGGAGCTACCGCATCCTCAAGATCAAGAAAAATAAAATCCGCGCCACTCTTCATAGCTTTTTCAAACATTTCAGGATTTGATCCTGGAACCGCTAATTCACAACGTTGAACTCGTTGAACTGACGCTGTGTATAAAGTGTGACTCATGTGTACATCCCTAATGTCAATAAACTAAAGTTGTTATTTGGCTAAAAGCTAAGAACTCAAAGTTAACTGTGCCAGAAACAAATAAATCGCCCATTCTACTTTTAGCACCAATAAAGTCAATTTTTAACGCTAACTAATCACTCAAAGTCGCAATCAAATCTTGCTGATTACTAATGGCTATGTCATGATTATCAGTTTTTTGGGTCTAACACTATTCTTCTCAGAATCCAGATCTAACAATCTTTTAATCACTTACTAAGAGGCAATCCCATGGCTGGTCGTAACCATCTATATATTCCAGGTCCTACCAACGTACCCAATGAAATTCTGAATGCGATGCATGTCACTATGGAAGATCATCGCTCTCCTGTTTTTCCTAAATTGCTAACGCCTCTGTTAGAAGATCTAAAGAAAATATTTAAAACAGAAACCGGACAAGCTTTTGTATTCCCTGCAACAGGCACTGCTGGCTGGGAAGTGGCTTTAACTAATACCTTAAATCCTGGTGACAAAGTATTAATCTATCGCTTTGGTCAATTTAGCCACTTATGGGCTGAAATGGCTAAACGTCTAGGCTTTGACGTTGAAATCCACCAAGAAACATGGGGCAAAGGCATTCCTCTTGATAAGTTAGAAGCACGCCTTAAAGAAGACGATGCTCATCAAATTAAAGCGGTATTAGCGACTCATAACGAAACCGCAACCGGCGTAACCAGTGATATTGGTGGCGTTCGCAAAGCAATGAATGCAGCTAATCACCCTGCTCTATTATTTGTAGATGGCGTAAGTTCTATTGCCAGCTTAGATTTTCGTATGGACGAATGGGCTGTCGACGGCGCAATCAGTGGCTCACAAAAAGGTTTCATGATGCCAGCAGGCGGTGCTTTCTTAGCTTTCAGCCAAAAAGCCTTAGCAGCTGGTGAAACTTGTACTTATCCACGTTGTTTTTTGGACTTAAGAGATCAAATAAACACTAACAAAGACGGTTACACACCTTACACACCAGCCCTACCCATTTTATACGGTTTACGTAAAGCTCTGGACATGCTGCTTGAAGAAGGCTTAGAAAATGTTTATGCACGTCACCATCGTTTAGCCGAAGGCACACGTAAAGCCGTCGCAGCATGGGGATTAAGCATTTGCGCGCATCCAGGCTTTGAGTCAAACACAGTAACAGCCGTGATTGTTCCTGAAGATAAAGATGCTCGCACCGTCATTAGCACTGCGTTTAGCAAATACAATATCTCTCTAGGTGGCGGCCTGGCTGAATTAGCCGGCAAAGCTTTCCGTATTGGTCATGTGGGTGATATGAATGACGTTTCTATGCTAGGTGCTATCGCTGGTGTTGAAATGGCTCTATTAGACTCTGGCTTTGATATTAAACCAGGCAGCGGCGTAGCAGCAGCCATCGAATATTATCGCGCAACAGCTTAATAACTGATCACAAGTTGCGATAGTCATAACACTATCGCAACTTGCCCCTCTTAGCTTTTCACATCTAAATCCATAACAACCCATTGTGAGGATTATCAAATGAACAAACCCAAAATCGTCGTTACCCGAAAATGGCCTGCTGAAGTCGAAGCCCAGTTAAAAGAACTTTATGATGTTCAGCTCAACGAGTCTGATATTCCCATGACTGCTGATGAGCTTAAACTAGCACTGCAAACAGCCGATGCTTTATTACCAACAGTGACTGACGTGCTTAACGCTGACATACTCAGCGTAGAAAATAAACGCGCCAAAATCATTGGTAACTTTGGCGTAGGTTATAACAATATCGACATTACCAGCGCAAAGGCACAAGGCTTAATCGTTACCAACACACCCCATGTGTTAACCGACTGCACCGCTGATATTGCCATGTTATTACTACTCATGTCAGCACGCCGCGCACCTGAGGGAGAACGCCTGATTCTTAATCAACAATGGACAGGCTGGACACCGACACAACTCATCGGCCAAAAAGTCACGGGCAAAACCTTAGGACTAATTGGTTTCGGTCGTATCGCACAAGCTATGGCTAAAAAAGCTCATCATGGCTTTGGAATGAAAATACTTTGTTACGCGCCTTCACAACCCGACGCTACCATCATGGCAGATTTGCAGGCCACACGCTGCGAAACGGTAGAAGAATTATTATCCGAAGCCAACTTCGTATCCTTACATTGTCCAGGTGGCGCAGCAACCAAACACCTAATCAACGAAGAGCGTTTAAAACTCATGCGCTCTAGCGCACATTTAATCAATACGGCACGCGGCGATGTAGTAGACAGCAAAGCCTTAATAAAAGCCTTAAAAGAAGGCTGGATAGCCGGTGCAGGTTTAGATGTATTCGAAGGCGAACCCGCCATAGACCCTGAATTCTTAGCATTAAACAACGTCGCACTATTACCGCATTTAGGCAGCGCAAGCGATGAAACCCGCATTGCCATGGGTAATCGAGTCTTAGCCAATATAGCCGCATTTTTTGCAGGCAAAGAGCCGGGTGATAGGGTCGTATAGTACGATCATATATTTTATACGGCTACCAACTTAAGACAGTACAGTACATGGTTAAGCCTTACACCGGCCTACAGCCAAAATATTATCGTTCTTAAGTGGGCAGTTTAAGGGTCGAAGCTTGCAAATGATATGGCTGTAGGCCGGAATAAGGCTTTAAGAGCGAAGCGAGCAAAGCGTTTCCGGCATAGGCATCCTGATTTAAGGAGTCAAAACTCACGAATTTTGAGTTAAAACGCAACAAAGCGACAAAACTCGTGAGTTTTGACTCCGACACAAAGGGAAAGCAGGTTTAGCGAATCTAAAAGCTTCTGATACAAACTGATCAAGGCTTTATTTGCCTCTTGTTTATAAGTTTTGTGTAGGTGAAAGTTGTGTAGCC
>QVQD01000018.1 GCA_003584875.1 Methylococcales bacterium | reverse complement strand
CGCCGCTCCTTCGTACTACCAAGGCGTATGGACAACTCCTTGGGCGGGACTTTAACCCGCTAGCTAAATTGTTGTTACTGCGAACGTCTGTCCCCTATTATTTCCTTCATTTTGGTGAATCAGCGGTGATATTCATGACCAAAATCGTTTAGGTCAATTTTTATTTATAACTTTTGTTTAGAAAAAACCCCACTTCCTTTTGAGAAGCGGGGTTTCCAAAGACTTGAACTACTATTAGTTATGCAACAATCGTAGCTGTCGAAACCAATGTAAGATCAGTTAGGCCAGTTAGTTTGATAACTTGATCAGCTGTGCCATCACCATTCCAGTCAATAATCAGGTAAGAGAATGTCGCTGCCACAGGCGTTATGCCAGTTGTTCCCTCGTCCGCAGCATCCGACGAACCGTTGTCAGCGATTACATACTGAGTTGCACCTCCAGCCATACCATCAAATTCTGTTTCAGCAGCGGTAACGATTTCCGACAAAGCAACAGTTTTGCCGTAGTCTTGAGCTGTGAGCTCAACGTAATTCGCGCCAGACGCTGCTGTGCCGGTCTTGATGGTATCAGCACCGCCTGTCAGCAAATCAACGATTTCATCGATGGTAGTTGTCGTATTACCAGAACCTGAGGCAAATCTGAATATGTCTGCACCTGCTCCACCAGTTAATGAATCTGCACCTGCTCCACCAGTTAATGAATCTGCACCAGTACCACCAGAAATAGTGTCAGCACCTGAGTTACCAGTAATAGAATCGGCTAGGGTTGTACCTGTTACGTTTGCACCAACACCACCTGCACCAATCGTGATCGCAACCGTATCAGTACCAGTGTCAAAAGGGTCCATTCCTGAAACTGTGGTAAACGTTAGAGAACTGAAGGTGTTTACTGCTGTATCAGCAACTGTTATTGCCAGATGAGCAGCACCCGTAGCATCAGCATTTACGGCAACGGTTTCACCAGTTAGTTGAGTACCCGCAAATGTACCTGTGGCTCCCGACTTAATCAGAACTTGGTCGATGAAACCAACTGTTTTCAAAGTTGCGCCTGTCGTTGGGCCTGCGCCAACCTTCAACAGAGACAAGTTTGCATCAGCAAAAACGTAAATCGTGTCAGTACCTTCGCCAGTGATTTCAGTTACTACATCAGCAGCATTTGCCGAGTTGGCAAATACATAGACGTCATTACCTGCGGCGCCAACTAATGTATCAGCGATAGAACCACCTAGAATAGTGTCATTGCCTGAACCACCTGTCAGCGTATTGTTACCAGCACCCACACCGTAAATCGTTTCATTACCTGTTACACCGGTAAGTGTAACAACACCGGTAGACGATGCATGAGTGTCGCCACTCAAATCAATCTTAGTAAAGTTACTGAGTTTAACGTCGGTCGGTATGACAATACTATGAGCAAGACCAGATGCAGATTGTGTAGCTGCAGTCAAAGATTCAACATTAGTTGCGCGTGCCAAAGTAGCACTTGAACCAATACTAATAGCACCGGTAATAACTACCTTATCGCCATTTGTTTCAACAGTTGTTCCGCCATCAATCAAATCTACAACAGCATTTGATGTCAAGAACGCAGCCGATGTAGCGAAGTTGAATACGTCATCACCAGCCTCGCCATTCAGACTATCGACACCTGCCGCACCAGTGATTGTGTCAGCGCCAGTACCACCCCAGATCGTGTCATTGTTAGCGCCACCTATATGGCATCGTTGCCGCCAAAACCATACATCGCGTAGCCTTTGGAGCTCGAGAAATCGTAATAATTTCCGAAACCCCCTGTAGCTACTAGAGTGTCAGTAGTCTGGGTCATGGCACCACCTGAGTTGTCGGTGTTATCACCAACGATCAAACGGTAAGCACCTTGACTTGATAGTGTGTCATTTGAACTCGAAATTGCTGATGAATTGTTGAAGAAATACGTCCACAACCAGCCATCAATCACATGTGCTCCACCAGCATCACTACCACCTAGGTAGTAATACGTTCCACCCGGGTTTAGCGTAATTGTCTGAGCGCTACCGTTGAGCTGCGTTCCACCCAAATATGCAAAGTGGTTTGATGAAATAAAGCCAACGTCAGCATTTCCATCGATACGACCGTATGCATAGGCATAACCTTGGCCGCTACCAAACCCTGCAGTAAAGCCAATTGTGCTTGAGTTAAATGTAATTGGCGATACGGTGACAGCTTCAGCAACCTTAGTACCACCCGTATCATTGGTCGAAAGATCGGATAGCAGAATGTCAGTTGTATTAGCACTAGCGTAATCAGTTTGGTTGCTGTGAATCTTTAGGTATTCCACGTCACCGTTTAGGGTAACTTTCTTACCAGTATTCAGATCATAAACTTCAGCACCGTCAGCAGTTTTCTTGTATGACCACTGCGTGCTTGTGCCATCAAAATACACTTCATCAGCACCAGAACCTAAATTTACTGTTGAATCAGCAGAGGCCCCAGTAAACGTAATTTTCTGATCACCTGAGCCACAGTTGATGGTTAGGATAGAGCTATCGGTATTAAAAATACCCGAGCCCTTCACATTCAAAATGCTGTTTGCGGCTGTTGATGTCACCTTCTCAACACCATTCAATTGCATGTTCCATGTCTGATTAGCTACATTCAACTTCAACCAGTCGGTTGACCCTGCGCCTAAGTCAACCAAGCCAGTTCCTGCTGAAGCTGTACTGACAGTAAGTGTGTCGTTACCCGATGTACCAGTAAGTTTATCCCATGAGCCAATCTGCGTTTCTGTCGCAGTACCCATAGAAAACTTGTATGTTGAAAGTTTTTTTAATGCCATTTCGAACTCCAGTGATTTTCAGCAAAAAAACCACGCCCTTTCGGACGTGGGCTCAGAGTCCTTAATTCAAGGCCTATTAGGCTTATGAACAAAGGGATACTTACTTATGATCAGATGAATGCGAAATTACCATCAACAAACGTTGTTGAGCCAATGGTTGCAACACCAGTAATGACAGCCAGGTCAGTAACCTTAGTGTCACCAGCTTCAAACACTGTGTTATCAGCTGTCTGTGCAAGAGCTTCGATTGCTGCGATGTGAGTGCTTGTACCATCAGAGTACACAACCACATAAGCCTTGTACTGGGTATCAAACGCAGTATTAGAACCTGTCAATGCGAAAGCGCCACCAGTTTCAACAGCGTCTTCTACATCGGCTGTTGATGAGAACGTTGCACCGGACAGAACGATCACATTCTGTGTCCCAAGTGTTGTTGCACCAGTAATTACAGCAACCGAACCTGCCGCTGGAGCAGCTACTGCCGTACCAGCGCCATTAGCCAAAGATACAGCGTGCGCGAAAATACCGCCTGCTGCTGCCAAATCGAGATTTGTGTAATCAAAATTGATTACATCCCCGCTTGTTGCTCCAGTCGTGAAACCGGTGATGGTGTCAACATATATACCTTCACTGTAAGTCAAATTGACGTTATCCGAAGCTGCAGTAGTTTCAGTTAATACGATAGTGTCATTACCAGAGCCGCCGATAATCGTATCAGCACCTTCACCACCGGTCAGACTATCAGCACCTGTACCACCAGTTAAGCTGTCAGCACCAGCGCCACCACTAATAGTATCCGTGCCCGCACCACCGTCAATCGTATCAGCACCAGCAGAACCAGTAATATTTTGGTTTGCTGAGTTACCTGTGAACTTGAATGTTGGTGCAGTACCTGTACAGTCAATCCAGCAGCGGTTACTGTTGTTGCGCCGATTGCGATGCCTGTCAAATCGATAGATTCAGTACCTGTAACAGTCAATGTAGTTAAGCCTGTTGCTGTTACATCGAGTGTATGCGTACGAACTACCGCTGCACTTGCCGTTGATTGAGCGGTTGTCAGCGTAAGATTTTCTGTACCGGTAATAATTACACCAGCAAAGTCAGTGCTGGCGTCGTTAACCAAGCTTACAGTCAACGCATCGCTAGAGCCTGAGCTATCAGCCAATGTGAGTGCCAAACCTTCGTCTGTACCTGCGCTGTCACCAGAATTCAATACAACAGTTGTGTTAGCAACAAGACCTGACAGAGTTTCACCTGCAGTCGCTGTTGTACCAGCGTTACCACCAGTCCAACCTGCTGTCAGAGTAATGTGGCTAAGACTATCGATTCGCGCCACATCGAATGATGTTTGGTTTAGTGCGTCTGATAAGCTCAAGCGCTCTACATTACTAACGTTGCCATTAAATGTGGTAACGCCGCTAATAGAAAGAGCTGCCAATGCGGTCAGAGAAGCATTAGAAGCACTTAGTGTATCCGTGCCATCACCGCCATCGATAGTGTCTTCACCGGCTGCTGCTGTAGCCAAATTACCGGCAACAACGATTGTGTCGTTACCAGCACCCGCGTTAATACTGTCGTTACCAGCTGCACTTGTAATAGTGTCGTTACCTGTACCGCCTACCAGTGTGTCATTACCAGAACCACCGGTAATCACGTCATTACCTGTGCCACCATCGATAGATGATGATGTGTCGCCGAGCAAAGTATCGTCATTTGCAGAACCAGTAATGCTAGTAACACCAGCAGCAGCCAGACCCATTGTCAGCTTCGCTGTACCTGTCAAGCCAGATGCACTGATCACGTTAGCTGTAAGTGCAGCTGTCGTAGTTACAGTGTTTGAACCGGTGAAGTTAAGAGTAGTTGTGCTACCTGTATCGCCAGTCAAAGTAACAGCCTTCAGATCTTGAACAGTTGCTGCACCTGTACCAGATGTTGAAATAGTTACAGTTTCAAAACCGCCAATAATCAAATCACCTGCGTGAGCACCCATAAATGAAGCTGCTGCACCAGTGTTTGAAACAGTTAGCACGTCAGTCGTTGCTGTTCCTGTATCAGAAATTGTAAAGTCACCCGTTGCTGCTGCGCCGAGCTGAACAGTATTAGTACCAGCATCCAACGTCAAAGTGCGTGCCGCACCTGCACCAAGGGTTAGATTTACAGTGTTGATACCCGCTTGCAGGTTAGCCGTTGTCAAATCACCACCCAACGCATCCGTCAATTTTAGCGTTTCAATTCCACTGATTTTCGTTGTAGTCAAACCGACCACCATGCCAGACAAAGTACTCAAAACGTCAGCTGTACCTGCACCACCAAGGATGTAGTCGGTATTGGCCAAGTTAGTATTGGCAACGATGGTGTCGTTACCTGCACCGCCATCAACGCTAACCACGCCAGTAACTGAACTAACAGTCAGAGAGTCGTTACCAGCACCACCTGTTACTGTTGCAGCAGCAACTGCACCCAAAGTCAAGGTAACCGCACCAGTTGCTGCAGAAGCATTTACGGTCGCAACAGAAGCATCTAGGGCACTGTAAACCGTCAGAGCTTGGTCTCCAGTAATTACAATCGACGTATCTGCGTTACCCGTCAACGATTTGACTGTATTTGCAGAACCAGAAGAAACCAAATTAATTGTTTCAATACCGTCGATGGTAATGCTTTCGGCACCGGCACTTGCTTGCTGAACGCTAGTTAGCGTCAGTGTTGCAGAGTCAGTTGAACCAGAAACAGCACTTGTTGCATAACCAAATGTTGCAGATTGCCTTGTATTGGAGAAGCCTAGACCAATTGAAGTACTGCCGATACCAGAGAATGTTGCGTCAGCTGCGTCACCGTATGCATTGAGCTGGGTTACACCAGTTGCGCCCAACAAAGACATAGTACCTGCTGAAGTAAATGCTACTTCAACATCTTCTACAGCCTTAAGAGTGCCAGCTTGGTAGCTGTTACCACCAGCGATTTCAACATTCAGAACGTCGTTACCAGCACCACCATCAATGTAGTCACCAGAAGTGAATGTTTCGTTACCAGCGTTAGCACCGGCGTTGATTACATCAGCAGAAGTGCCACCAACTACGCTGTCCGTACCAGTAGTGAGCGACCAAGTTTAAACATAAATAATCTTACTATTTATCAATAAGATATAAGCCGATAGCCCTGCTATCTCTACAGTTACCTACTCATCACCTACTAAATAGGTTTTGGCATCAAGTTATAAATCAAGTCATGGCAATACTGTTTACATATAAAACAATATCTTACAAATACACATTGACCTACCACCTGCCTACTATTTCAAACAATAGCCTAATTACTTTTTAGAGCGCAGTAAGCAACAGATCGCATTACGAACGCAATTTGAATATTCGATGATAAATCTAGTATATTTTTAGTAAAAATATATGCTGTTATTGGTTTCGTTTAATTAATTTAATAGGAATAATTATGCCTTCGATGCCACTTTCAACTGAAGTCGTTAAATCACTTAACTGCCCTACAGATAAAACCAAAATAACCATATTCGACAGCTTATGTAAAAACCTAGTTCTTGAAGTGAATCTATCTGGACGCAAAAGCTATTACTTTCGCTATAAAGACAATCGTAGTGTAACTCGCCAACCTAAACTAAGTGATGCAAATGACATTACACTAAAACAAGCTAGAAGCCTGACTGACAAATATCGTGGCATGATTATGATGGGCGAAGACCCATTCGCCACCAAAACACAACTAAAGAAAGTGCCTTTGGTATCAACTTTTATTACAGAGAGCTATTTGCCCTTTGTTAAAACTTATAAGCGCTCTTGGCAAACGGATGTCTCTCTAATCAAAAACCACATCATGCCTAACTTTGGTGAAATGTATATGGATGAGCTTAGTAAAAAAGATGTCATTCAGTTCATTTCTGAGCACTCTGAAACTCATAAGCCAGGCTCTGTGAATAGAGTTATCATTTTGATACGCTATATCTTTAATCTAGCTATTAAATGGGAGACTACTGGTATTGCTAAGAACCCTACGGCTGGCATTCCTTTATTAGAAGAAAATAATAAGAAGGAACGCTATCTAACAGGTGATGAGGCTAATAAACTCATAGTTGCTTTGCAAAAATCGGAGAACAAGATGCTGCAATATATTGTGCCAATGCTGATATTAACGGGCGCAAGAAAACAGGAGGTTTTAAAGGCTAAATGGGAAGACCTTAACTTTGATCAAAAGGTTTGGCGCATACCCACCAGCAAATCAGGCAAAGCACGTCATGTGCCTATTTCAGATGGGGTCATCTATTTATTAGCCGGTGTGCCACGTTTTGAGGGATGCCAATATGTTTTCGTTAATCCTAAAACCCTATTGCCTTTTGTGAGTGTCTATTGCTCTTGGCATAGAGCTAGGACTTCAGTTGGTTTGGAGGATGTGCGTATGCATGACTTACGCCATTCGTTTGCCTCGTTTTTAGTGAACAGCGGCAGATCTTTATATGAAGTGCAGCGTATTTTAGGACATACGCAGATAAAGACTACTCAACGTTATGCTCATTTATCACAGGAATCGTTACTGGCAGCGGCTAATGAAGTCGCTAAAGCGGTGCCTATTCTAATGGCTTTAGCTAATAAGGTTGTTGACGTGCCTTTGACTCAGCTGCCTTAAAGTCGGTAACTGTATCAGTTTACAAAGATGCTAGACAATTATTTGGCGTCGATTGTGTTATCAACACATCGCCTGATATCTGCCATAGGCATAGGTATCTACACAAGTTTTTTATCGACGTGGAAACGATAAAAAACACCGTAGGGGCGTATTGCATATGCCCAACATTTAAAGTCTATATGTTATAGAGCTTATTTTATAAGGGCGTATGCAATACGCCCCTACGATCTTCA
>QVQD01000181.1 GCA_003584875.1 Methylococcales bacterium | reverse complement strand
AAGCAACAAAACTCGTGAGTTTTGACTCCATTACAAAGCGACATACAGTTAAGCCACAAGTTGTGCATTGCTTTTAGGAGTCAAAACTCATGAGTTTTGCTTAAAAAAACCTGAATGAGTCGGGTTTCGGCTAGAGCCTAACCCGACCTATGCAAGCGTTTTGTGCCTTTTTTTAATTAAGATGCACTACAAAATGCTCGGCTTACGCTATCGCTACGCCAAGCAACAAAACTCGTGAGTTTTGACTCCATTACAAAACGACACACAGTTAAGCCACAAGTTGTGCATTGCTTTTAGGAGTCAAAACTCATGAGTTTTGCTTAAAAAAATCTGAATGAGTCAGGTTGCGGCTAGAGCCTAACCCGACCTATGCAAGCGTTTTGTGCCTTGTTAAGCTGATAGTCCTTCTAAAGGTAAATATAACTCGAAGCTTTCTTATTTTTCTAATTAAGTCGACTTTATGAGCATTTTTATCTATGTCATTAAAATGTTTTTTAAGTGTCTTACACTAACATTAGCAACAAATTTTATAAAATATTAGCAATGTGAGATTTCAGCTATTAATATAACGCCAGAACAAACTGAATATATTTGGATATCTAATGACTGAACTGCTTAAATTGTTTCAAGAAACTTCCTCTTTACAAGGCAGTAATGCTAGTTTCATAGAATATTTATATGAATGTTATTTGGAAAATCCTGAATCAGTTGAGTTGAGTTGGCAAAAGGTATTCAAGAGCATTCAGAGTGGTCATAGCTATGAGACGGCCCATAGTCCTATTGTTGATCGTTTTGCGCAACTGGCCATTAAATCTCAAGATCGACTTGCGAAGTTACAAGGTTTTACCGAAACCAGTGTTAAAAAACAAGCGTCAGTTTCTCGATTGATTAATCATTATCGTGTCCGTGGCCATCAAATAGCTAACACTAACCCTTTAGGTAAAGCGGCGATACAACCAGCGGACATGGATCCATCCTATTACGGTCTTTCTGAATTGGATATGGATACCCTTTTTGATTCAGGTGCTCTTTATGGCAATGTTGATCGTCTAACCTTACGAGAGATTATCGCTAATCTGCAGGGTATTTATTGCGATAGCATAGGCTCTGAGATTATGCATATCGCTGATACCCATATTAGGCGCTGGCTGATCAATCGTTTAGAAAGCTCTAAGCTTAGTTTAATAACTGACGCTGATAAAAAACGCTGGTTATTGAAGCTGTTGACAGCTGCAGAAGGTATAGAAAGTCAT
This sequence comes from Methylococcales bacterium, assembly GCA_003584875.1. Lineage (GTDB taxonomy): Bacteria > Pseudomonadota > Gammaproteobacteria > Methylococcales > Methylomonadaceae > Methylobacter_C. The sequence continues at coordinate 6,465 of QVQD01000181.1, read as the reverse complement.
TTACATAATCGCTTTGTTGGTCAAAAACGCTTTTCTTTAGAGGGGGGCGAGTCTTTAATTCCTATACTTGATGAGCTCATTCAGGGGGCTGGCGACAAGGGTGTTAAAGAGATTGTGATTGGCATGGCGCATCGCGGTCGTTTAAATGTATTGGTTAATATTTTAGGTAAAAGTCCGGCTAGTCTGTTTGATGAATTTACAGGTATATCTACGCTTTCACCCGGTGTGAGTTCTGGAGATGTTAAATATCATTTAGGCTTTTCTTCTGATGTAGAGACTCCGGGTGGTCCAGTTCATTTAACACTAGCCTTTAACCCCTCTCATTTAGAAATTATTAACCCGGTTGTTGAAGGCTCAGTTAAAGCGCGTCAAGATAGAACTGGTCCTGAGGGTGTCAATACAGTCGTTCCAATACTAATTCATGGTGATGCGGCATTTTCAGGGCAGGGCATTGTTATGGAAACCTTGAACATGTCCCAAACTCGTGCTTTTTACACAGGTGGGACAGTCCATATTGTTATCAATAATCAGATTGGTTTTACCACCAGTAACGCGCAGGATGCCAGATCTACGCTGTATTGCACTGATGTTGCCAGCATGATTCAAGCACCGGTTTTTCATGTTAATGGAGACGATCCTGAGGCAGTGATTTTTGTGACTAAACTAGCTCTCGAATATCGTATGACCTTTAATAAGGATGTGGTGATTGACTTAGTTTGCTATCGCCGATTGGGGCATAACGAAGCCGATGAGCCAGCAACCACTCAACCTCTGATGTATAAAAAAATTCGTGCACATGACACTACACGGACGATTTATGCGCAAAAGCTTATTAATGAGTCGTTGTTAACAGCAGAGCAAGTCGAAAAAATGTCGCAAGATTATCAAAACTTGCTAGATGCTGGTCAAGTAGTTTCTAGACCTGTATTAACTGATACAAGTTATTTATATACTGATCAATGGAATGATTTTTATGGTAAAAGTTGGGATATTCCTTGTAAAACGGCAATATCTAGGGATCAATTACGCTACTGTAACGATAGAATGCAAAGGCTGCCAGCGGGATTTGAATTACATCCCCGTGTTGCTAAGGTGATGGATAATCGTCGCAAAATGGCCGCGGGTGCTATGCCTGTGGACTGGGGTTTTGCAGAGAACCTAGCTTATGCCAGTCTTTTATTAGAAAAGTATCATGTTCGATTAACAGGACAAGATGTCGGACGAGGTACTTTTGTTCACCGTCATGCGGTATTGCATAATCAATTAAGTAATAAAACCTATACGCCGATTAGACATTTGGATAAAGATCAGGGTCGTGCGCAAATTTTTGATTCTCTATTATCCGAGGCAGGGGTGCTAGGATTTGAATACGGTTATAGTTCAACCATGCCCAATACTTTAGTGGTTTGGGAGGCGCAGTTTGGTGATTTTGCTAATGGTGCACAAGTCGTTATTGATCAATTTATAAGTTCGGGTGAAACAAAATGGGGGCGCTTATGTGGCTTAGTGATGTTGTTGCCTCATGGTTTTGAAGGTCAAGGTCCAGAGCATTCTTCTGCGCGGTTAGAGCGTTATTTACAACTTTGTGCTGAGCATAATATGCAAGTGTGTACTCCAACTACACCCGCTCAAATTTTTCATCTATTACGTCGGCAGTTATTGCGTAACTATCGAAAACCCTTGATAGTGATGAGTCCTAAAAGTTTGTTACGACATAAGATGGCGGTTTCAAGCTTAGAAGATTTAACCGAGGGTCAATTTCATCCTTTAATTGGTGAGCAAGATAAGGTTAATGCTAAAAAGATTACCCGTTTTGTGTTGTGTGCAGGTAAGGTTTATTACGATCTTATAGAGGCACGTCAGCAAGATGAATTGCAACATATTGCCATTGCCAGAATAGAACAGCTTTATCCATTTCCAGATAAATTGTTTAGAGCTGAAATAGCAAAGTATCCTCAGTTAAAAGAATTTATCTGGTGTCAGGAAGAGCCAAAGAATCAAGGGGTATGGTATCAATCTAAACATCACTTTATGGATAATTTGCCTGCCAATGTTAGTTTGACTTATGCTGGACGAGACGCTTCTGCGGCTCCTGCCGTTGGTAAATTCCATATTCATATAGAACAACAAAAAGCTGTGGTTCAAGCAGCCTTATACGGAAAATCTTCAGGAAAATAACATGAGTATTGACATTTTAGTACCCCAACTACCCGAATCTGTTTCTGATGCCACATTAATAACGTGGCATAAACAAGTTGGAGATTTCGTTGTTAAAAACGAAAATCTCGTTGATTTGGAAACGGATAAAGTTGTTTTAGAAGTTCCTGCTCCAGAATCAGGTGTATTAACTCAGATACTTAAAGAAGATGGGTCGATTGTAACAGGGGGGGTAATACTGGCAGTATTGGATGTTCAAACCGATCAAAAGCCAGCTAGTACTCATACGTCTACTGAGCAGTCTAAAGCAACTGATTTTAATGGTGATGATATCCCGTTAAGCCCTTCTGTACGCAGACTGATTCATGAAAATGCTATGGATCCCAGTGTCATCAAAGGTACAGGGAAAAATGGTCGATTAACTAAGACGGATGTTTTAGATCATCTAAATCAACAACCGAACATTCCAGAACAGGCGCCTAAAGAGGAAGTTAAGAGTCAAATAAGTATTCCTTTAGTAACTTCAGCTACGATAGCGTCTAATTTGCGACCAGAACAACGGGTGCCGATGACCCGCTTGAGAGCAAAAGTTGCCGAGCGTTTGTTACAAGCACAACAAAATGCCGCGATGTTGACTACCTTTAATGAAGTCAATATGCAAAATGTGATTGATCTACGAAATCAATATAAGACCCGATTTGAACAAAAACATGAAGTTAAATTAGGCTTTATGTCGTTTTTTGTTAAAGCCTCAATCGAAGCTTTAAAGCGTTTTCCTGCTATTAATGCCTCTATTGACGATAACGACATTATTTATCACGGTTACTATGACTTAGGTATTGCTGTAAGCACGCCACGCGGTTTGATTGTGCCGGTATTACATGATGCTGATCAACTGGATTTTGCTGGTATAGAAAAAAGTATCTCTGATTTTGGTGCTAAGGCTAAAGCCGGTAGCTTAACTTATGATGATTTAAAAGGCGGTACCTTTACCATTACTAATGGTGGCGTATTTGGCTCTATGTTATCAACACCTATACTCAATCCACCGCAATGTGCAATTTTAGGTATGCATGCTATTAAAGAGCGCGCAGTGGTAGAAAACGGACAAATCGTAATCAGGCCTATTATGTACTTAGCGTTGTCTTATGATCATCGTTTAGTTGATGGTCGAGAAGCCGTACAGTTTTTAGTAACTATTAAAGAATGTTTAGAGTCTCCTGCTCATCTTTTGCTGAATATTTAAGTCCATGTCTACTAAAAGTGCTAGCCATTATGATGTGATTGTTGTCGGTGCAGGACCTGCAGGTTTTGCTAGTGCTGTGCGTAGTGCTCAATTAGGTTTCAAAACGGCTTGTATCGATAATTGGCGGAATAAATCAGGTCAAAGCCAATTAGGAGGCGCGCACCTTAATGCTGGAAGTGTTGCCTCAATGACACTGCTGCAATCAGCAAAACTTTATCATCAGCTAAATCATGATATAGCTAAGCATGGTATATATGCTGAAGCTATTTCACTTAATCTTCCTCAAATGATTGAGCGTAAAAACAAGGTTGTCGCGGACATTAGTCATAATATGGCTAAGTCTTTAGTGCATCATCGTATAGATCATATTCAAGCTAAAGCACGATTATTAAATGCAAGGCAAGTAGAAGTAATTTCGACAGATAAACAAACGAAGTCAATTTTGACGGCTAAGCATATTATATTGTCGACAGGTTCTTCACCTATGAAACTGGATCATGTTCCGGTAGATAATGAGTTTATTATTGATTCCATCTGCGCCCTAAATCTTCAAACACTCCCTAAAAAACTAGCCATCGTGGGCGCTGGAGTAGTAGGGTTAGAGTTGGCCAGTATTTGGAATAGATTAGGTGCTAAAACAATACTGTTAGAAGCTCAAGAAGATTTTTTGTCAGTGGTTGATCAACAAATTTCCGGAGAAGCTTACCGTATATTTACGCAACAAGGTTTAGATATAAGGTTAGGGGCGCGTGTTATCTCAGCAAAAACGCTTAACAAAAAAGTGTGTATAGATTATCAAGATCAAGAAGGTACCCATAATTTGCGTGTTGATCAGTTGATAGTAGCATGCGGTCGAAAACCAAATTCTATGATGTTGGCAGCACCTGAAGCAGATTTGTTATTAGATGAAAATGGCTATGTTTATGTTGATAAGAACTGCCGCACCAATCTGCCTGGCGTTTATGCGATTGGTGATTTAACTTTGCATGGCCCTATGCTTGCACATAAAGGAATAGAAGAAGGTGTGTTTGTTGCAGAATTTATAGCAGGGCAGCATACCCCTATCAATTATGAAAACCTTCCTAGTGTTATTTATACCGGCCCTGAAATTGCCTGGGTAGGGCAGACAGAACAAGATTTACGCGCTGCTGGAGTGGCTATTAAAGTCGGTAGCTTTCCATTGCATGCAAATATTCGTGCTCAGGCTACAGGCAAAACTGAGGGTATGGTTAAAATTATTACCTCTGCAGCTAGCGACAAGATACTGGGTGTTCATATTATGAGTACCTTAGCTTCTGAATTAATTGCAGAAGCAGTGCTTGCCATGGAGTTTTCTGCCAGTAGCGAAGATTTATCAAGAACCATACATGCCCGCCCCACTTTATCAGAAGCCCTACATGATGCCGCTTTTTCATTAAAGCAAGGTGTTATGAAATAAGCTTGTTTGTCGTAATATTAATCGTTTCCATGCTCTGATTGCTGAGATTTTCCGCTGTTGCTACATCTCAAGCTAGACGGGGTTTATAACCCCCGACCAGCATTGGTGATAACGAACCCCAACGCAACACGCAACTTGCTGGGGTTCGCGTTGCTTCACCCCAACCTACCGGTCTCTTATTGTACTGTGCGTACATCCATGTGTTTACAGTATTATGGGTTTAGTGTAATTTATTTGTTAAATTAATTCTTTCGGATAGTGAAATGCACACCACACGCCTATTTAAAAATGGAAACTCACAAGCGGTACGCATTCCATCTGATTTAGCATACGAACGTAATGATATACCACTTGAAATTGAGCGAAAAGGTGATGAAATTATCATTCGTCCTGCTCGTCAGCCATTAAATAATGTTTTAGAGAAGTTTGCTAGTTTCTCAGATGATTTTATGAGTGGAGGTCGGGAAGATCATGAGCAAATTGAACGAGATATGCTTTGATGGCTATATACATGCTTGATACAAATATATGTATTTATTTGATGAAGAATCAACCTAAGGAAGTCGCTGAGCGCTTTGCTAAATGCTATGTGGGGGATGTCGTTATGTCTGCCATAACCTATGCTGAGCTAGAATACGGTGTTGCTAGATCGGTTGATCCAGAAAAAGAGCAAAGGAATTTGTTTAATTTAATTCAAGATATTAAAGTCGTTCCTTTTGATTCAAATGCCAGTGTGGCATATGGTCCAATTCGTATGGCAACGCGTGATAGTAAGCAAGATCATCTTGATAAATTGATTGCTGCACACGCCTTGTCATTGAAAGTGATTTTGGTAACAAACAATTTAAAAGATTTTGCTAGGTATCCAGGTGTTGTAGCTGAAAATTGGATACATTAATCTTTTATGACTTTTTAGCTCGATGGGGATCGCGTTGCTTCACCCCAACCTGCCGGGCTAGAGGAACAATACGCCCTACCGGTGGGCTTATGAAAATATACCACACTCAACCCATTAAATGACTTTCTGTCAGTTTGGGTTTGGGTTGGGCTTGTGGGGTTTGATTTAGATTTAGCCATTGAGGTTACGTGTTGTTCCAATTAACACTGATCTTTCGTAGAGCGTTTCAGGATCAATATGAATATTGCCCGGCCATGCTACAGTGCCATTTTCTATAAAAGCACCTTGAAACACATTCCCAGACTTGAGTCTAGACCAAGGTTTTTGATCTAAATAAGCCTTCATATTAAAGGCGCGTCTCTCCCCATTTTCAAAATCAAGAAACAGAACAAAATCAGACTGAACGCTAACATGGATTATATCTAGTAACATATTAAGCTCGTTCATAAGTGGATCAATGCGAAAAGGTTCGACAACTTCTGTAGCAAGTTACCAATCTGCTAACAATTCTTCACGATGCAAATCAACCCATACCTGCACCATATGTAATTGTCTGGGGGGTAACTCACCCGCAAGGAGTCTAGCATCGTCTATAGCAATCGACGCCTTATAGCCCTGATAACGAATGTGAATGTGCGGCAGATGATGTTTTTCTTGAATTTCAAAAAACATCGAAATAATGATGCCATAAAACATACTGATAGTGGGCATAGAAAAAAACTAGAT
>QVQD01000190.1 GCA_003584875.1 Methylococcales bacterium | reverse complement strand
ACACCATTATTCACACTCTCCCATCATTAGTGATAGCCTAAAACTACGCTGTTAGCTAAACAACGTAGCGTACTTAGCCATACCAAGCCCTAATCTTCTCTTTAATTTCTAGCTTAAACTGCTTAGCCCATCTATAAATAGGTGCATCGACGACTTTATCATGCGCCCATTTCAGCCATTGACTAATGAACTGATAAACACTACGCAACAAACTAAAACTTAATAATTGTGGCTTAGTTAAGGCAAAAACTCTAGCCACTAAAAGTGTCGCCAATAACTTAACAAAAACTTCCATCAACAAGCCTTGTAAAATCATACCCCTAGCCAATAAGCTAATGGCAATAATATTTAAGGGCGTAACAATCATCAATGGAATACTAAAAGCTATCAAGGCTTGATTGGGGGTTCTTTGGCTTAACCAAAACTCAAAAGACTCCAGTCTTAGCCATTTTATAAAGCGATGACCTAAGGCATTTAAACCATCCCAAAGCCACTCTTCTATAATTAATAGAATAGCTAAACCTGCAAGCAATATTTTTTTCATCGTCGGACACTCTCAACCGTTAAACATGGAATATTGTATGCTCAGCTAAGACAAAGCTAAGCAAAAACTTTACTCTTCCTAACTTTTTTTGCTTTATTAATGAGAGTTAAATTTTTTTGTAGGTCGGGTTAGCGCAGCGTAACCCGACAAGTGAGCTACGATATGTCTTTTTGCGCTATTTATGAAAGCTACCATTAACTTATCAATACCCGCTACGACGATTTCGCTAAAAAATCTTTAATTGCGCTTTCAAGTACTAATGCCGCATCGGTTTCAGTGAAAATAGTTTTTTCAGAGCTATTTTCCGCTTCCACATAAAATAAGGTCATTGGCTTTCTTGGCGTAATCAATTGCATAAAAGAACTCAACAACTGATGGCTAATTGCATTTTCTACAAATAGTTGGTCATGTAACAAAGCATAAGCCGCTATAACAGGCCTTGATTCATTGGCTAGCAATTTAACGGGTATATTAGGTTGCTCTGAATAATTGATTTCTCCTACCATTCTTAGATCTTTACCATAAGATAAAGCTAGCTCTGGATGGTGATATAACCGTTTATGATCATAAGACCGTCCGACAAATAAACGAACTAATTTGCCATTCTGATTACTATACAAACGTTCTATCCAATCGTAGCTAGCAAAAGTTTCTTCACCCCAGCCAGGCTTACGTTGAGTTGGTTTTGATTGATAAGAGCCTAATAGTTGGCTAATTTTCTGTGCCGAAAAATGATCATCTGTTTTTAAATCCAAATAACTATGAATAATAGTTGGAATCAATGCCAACATAATGATGATGATTACTGAGCTAGCATAACGAGTAGATATCATTTTTTATCCGATATTTTCAGGATTGATTGGATTTTTTCCTATGATGAATAATATAGGTAACGCCACCATAAAAGTTAATAAACCTGATAACTCATGAGCTGATGTTGCCAGAATATTTAGGCCATAGTAATTAACTAATAATGCGAGCACTAACACCCTTATTATATTGACAGCTACAGCAAGAGGAGCGGCTATTAACAAGAGTATTATTCTTCGTTTGCTTGAGTTACAAAAATAAGCTGTCAATATAGCAATCGTTATGGCTGCATAAAGCGTTGCAAAACCACTACAGGCATCAGCCACCATCAAGGTACCTCCTTCTATTTCTAATACTGTTCCACTGGAAAAAACAGGTATACCCATTTGACTTAACAAGAAAGCAACACTTTTTGTCGCAATATGCCTGAGCATGAGATGCATCGTTTCTGTAAAAACTAAGGGAATCGGTAAGGTTAGTATCAGTGATAATAATGGGAAAAGTATGGCTTTTGTTTTTACCCCACCTAAAAACAATAGGGATAAACCTACAAACGAGGAAATCATTGCCAAACTAGAAAGTAGTTGAGTGTTAATGCCCGTATCTAGCATATATAACAATAAACTTGGAATTAAGATAATGAATCCCCAACCATTAGCCCTAGAAGGCAAGTCTTTTAATTTTTGTAATTCTCTGCCAATTAAATAGATCACCAAAGCAGACACTAAAATCCCGTGGCCATTTTGCCAAACACTCATCGTCCATCTGCCCCAAAGCCATAATAAAGTCGGCAAATATAATATCAGTAGCAATATTATAAGTACTCCTAACAGCCATTGGTTTTGGGTATTTATAGAGCTATCTTTGTTAAGAATTTTATTATCTACCATTAACTTATTCATTGATTTGGATTCTATATTTTTCAAATAAGCTATATAGCGTAGGCCGGGTCACCCCCAATAGCTTTGCAGTGTTAGAGACATTATTTTTGCTATGGACTAACGCTTTTTTTATGGCAATAATTTCCGCTGATTCTCTGACTTCTTTTAAATTGACGCGCATTGCAGACTCAGAGCTCTTTTCAAGCTCCAAATCATGGTAGCTAATATTGACATCATCCGACAAAATGACGGCTCTTTTAATTTTGTTTTCAAGCTCTCTGATATTACCCGGCCATGAATAGGACTCTATTGCAGCAGCGGCCTCCGAACTAAAACTTTTTATTTTCTTATTATGTAATAGGCAATAGCGTTTTAAAAATGCCGTTGCAATAGTAATGGCATCACCCTCTCTGTCCCTAAGTGGAGGAATATTAATGACAATCTCGCTAATTCGATAAAATAAATCTAATCTGAATTTTTCTTTCTCAATCTGCTCTTCTAAATTTTTATGGGTAGCACAAATAATACGAACATCAACTGGTATTTCTTTACGCCCCCCTATACGCTCTATAGTCCTTTCTTGCAAAAAACGTAATAATTTGGACTGTAATAAAATAGGCAGATCACCAATTTCATCTAAAAATAGGGTGCCGTTATGAGCATATTCTATTTTCCCTTTTGTTTGCTGAGCTGCTCCAGTATAAGCACCTTTTTCATAACCAAATAGCTCACTTTCCAGCAAATTTTCTGGTATAGCAGCGCAATTTACGGCTACGAAAGCTTGGCTTGAACGATCACTTAATCCATGCATCGCTTTTGCCAGTACTTCTTTTCCAGTACCACTTTCTCCCAGTAATAAAACAGTCGCATTAGTGGGAGATATTTTTTCAATAGTGCGGCATAACCCTTGCATTTTTTCACAGGAAGCAATCAGACCTACTAAAGGTTCTGATGATTGTTTCTGTAGCAATTGATGCTCATTTTCCAACTGATTCAATTGAAATGCTCGGTCAATGATTAGATTTAATATATCTATATCGATAGGTTTTTGATAAAAATCGTAAGCACCCATTGCTACCGCTTTAACAGCATTAGATCTATCATCATTACCCGTGACCACAATAATCTTGCTAGCAGGTGCAAGATCGAGCAGTTCTTGCAATGTTTTCAGACCTTCACTGGCATTAGCTGCATCGGGAGGCAAGCCTAAGTCTAGGGTGATTACACTGGGTACATATCGTCTTAACGCCGCCACAGCCTCACTTCTATTAGCGGCTATGACCGTTTGATATGCCTCAAAACTCCATTTTAATTGTTTTTGTAGACCCAGATCGTCTTCTACAATCAATAAAACTTTCTTATCTTCCATGTTATTACCCTCTGCTTAATTTGATTAAGTGCATGCCCATATTTATCAACTAACTTTTTAGAGACTTTCATCTAATCTGATGCGCCAATAACATTAACTTTCTAATTTATAATTTTAAATAACATTACGCAGTGACCTCTTTTACTCTCGTTTGCCGCGCTGAGGAGCGCTGGTTGTACTGCAATCGAGCCGCCTTTTCTTTGGATACTTTCTAAAGGGTGCGATTAGCCGATTAAAATATCGTCGCGATAGCGACTACATTATTTTTTTAACTGCGGAATGGCTGCGTAACATCACACATTAATTCAAAGCAACCTCATGAGTCATCAACCACTGCTCTAACATTATTAATAGCCATATCATCACCCCATAATAAGAAGAGTGCCCTTTTTCATGTAATTCAATGATATTTTTTATATAAACCGGATTTACAATGCCACGTTTTGAAAAGCTGAATAAATTATCCAAAGCAAATTGTTTTAGCTCTTTATCCTGAGTCATCCAAACCCCAAAAGGCAAACCAAAGCCTTGTTTAGATTTATTTAAGGTTTGTTTAGGTAAATAATTTTTCATACTTTCTTTATAAAAAGATCTCAATTCAAAACCTCGCATCAACCATTTGGATGGAATGCTCGCAGAAAACCTCACCAACTCTTCTTGTAACATTGGATATTGAACGTCCATTCCAGCAAGCTCACACATACGATTTACTTTTCTTAGGTCATTATCTGCCAAGGTCAATTTGCCATCTAAATGCAACATCCGTTTTATTAAATCATCAGTATTAGCTCGATTATAAGTTAATCGACTATTTGCTATCGGCAACTCTGGATCAACTTGCTTTAAAAAGTCTTCAGTAAAAAACTCCAATAATGGGCTACGATGTAAAAAGTTATACGTTTCCAAGCGATCAGGCATATTGATAGTAGCCTGTTCAATATAACTTTGTAACTTACCTAACAACGGCAAATTATTTGCCATAGAGACTATAGCTGCTTTAGCAAAATCGGGCAGATAGCGATAATAATCAAATAACTTTTGCTTAGCATAACGGCTATTGCCGGCAAATATTTCATCACCGCCATCTCCGGCTAACAACCTTGTCATACCTCTTTCCCTAGCGAATTTAGCGCAATAATAACTGGGTACAGCCGAAGCATTACCAAAAGGCTCATCATAGGTTTGAGCAATAAGTGGTATTGAATTTAAAACATCTGCGGGTGATACATAATATTCATGTAAATTCACCTTAAAATGAGCAGCGACTAAACGAGCATAAGCCATTTCATCATAGCCTTCGGCATCAAAGCCCATCGTAAAGGCATCCACTTTATGATGAGAAAATTGTTGGTAAAAACCTGTTACCGTACTACTATCAAGTCCTCCACTTAAAAAAACACCCGTTTGTTTATCCGGTAAACAGACTGCTATAGACCGATCGAGTTGCCTATGCAGTTGTTCCATGAGTGCTTGTTTTGTAAAAGTACTTTCAGTGTAATCAGGCTGCCAATAAAAATGTCTTATGAGTTGATCAGTATCAATCTCAATAAATTCACCAGGTTGTAATTTTGAAATGTCCTTATAAATAGATCCAGGACTTGGAATAATATGAGCATAAAGATAATTAAAGATGCCCTGTGGATCAATAACGGCTTTAACGCCAGGATGGGCAATAATATGATCTAACTTAGAACCAAAAACCAATAAGCCCTGTTGATAATAATAAGCCAAAGGTCGAATACCAAGTCGATCATTGGCAAGCAAGGCATAATGTCGATCAGGTTCATTGATACAAAATGAAAATGGGCCATGAATTTTGTCTAGAACTAAACGTCCGTATTTTAAAAAACCAGCCGCTAATGCCTCAGCTGAGTTGCTACTAATTGCAATGTTTTTTAATTGCTCATCACTCCAATAAGGATCACCCTCGATTATCACTAATAATCGCGAAGATTGATAAACATTCGGCGCTTTGATAAGCCCATAACCAGTCATTTCGGCAAGATTTTGATGCTTTGCTACGCATGAATAGACTGCGTTTAAAGATTTTGATGTAACACCTTGTTGATCAATACAACTGCTGTCAAAAACTTTTTCTGTAGTTGAAAACCAACCGTAAATACTACTCATAATGCTTACTCGAAGAAGGTAGTTATGCTGATATTGAGTCAAAACTATAATAGTTATGAGTATGATTTATTGCTTTTTCTGAACTAACAATGTGTCTTGTTTATTACTATATTTAAATCGAATGGATATAAAAGTTTGTATTTAATATTGCATCCGTACTTTGAGTTTAAATAAATTCTAACACTAAAACTCTACTTATCTTGAAGCTAAAATAGCAAATTATCTCAACACAATCAAGTTCTGCTGTTATTTATAATAATGTAGACTCCTCTAAGCATTTTAAGATCTGATGTTACGCAGCTATTTTCATCATTTACGCGGAGCGTCACTGCTCACAGTTAAGCATTATAGGAGGCGAATCTGTCGCCCCCTGTAATAAAACATTGTATCTATTGCATAAGAAATCACTAGGATTCCCACTCTAATTTACATTGAGTCAACATACTCGTCGCGATAGCGACTTCATTGTTTGTTTTTTATAAACCGCTGAATGGCTGCGTAACATCAGTTAAGATACTGATAGTTATAATTAATACTAAACACATCAGCATCAAGCCCTTGCTATCGTGATGATAAAGAATGGCTATTCGGTAACATCCCATATAAGCCGAGCTTATGCCTTAAAACATTACGACTGATATCCAACAACCGTGCAGTTTGAACCTGATTTTGCTCGCAGTATTCAAAAGCTACTTTAACAATAGTCTCTTCTAACAGCTCAAATAATTTCGGAGGTGCATGTTCACAAAGGGTTTTTATAGATGTTTCCAGAGAGGTCGTTGAAACAGCAGGGGCTTGATTTTGCACTCTAATCCCTGATAATTTAAAATCCTCAGGACGCAAACGATTACTAGGGCAAACTAATAAGGCACGATGAATTGCATTTTCTAATTCACGAATATTACCCGGCCAATCGTAATTCAATAGCGTCATTTCAGTTGATGGCGAAAGGCTCACTTCGCTATAACCCAAACGCTCACTGTAAATTTTAGAAAGTGCCTAGCCAAAGGCAAAATATCTTTGGGTCTTTCACGCAAGGGGCTCAAATGAATCATCGCTACATTAAAGCGATAATATAAATCAGCTCGAAAATGCGAAGCCGCTACAGCTTCCTCAAGATTAACATTGGTTGCCGCAATAATTCTCACATCGACAGGAATAGGCTGCCTAGAACCCACTTTTACAACTTCGTTTTCTTGTAACACACGCAGTAATTTAGCTTGCATGGCAAGGGGTAAATCACCTACTTCGTCTAGCAATAAAGTACCTTTGTTGGCATTTTCAAACCAACCTTCTTTGCTCATCAAGGCACCAGTAAATGCGCCTTTTTCATGACCAAACAATTCGCTTTCAATCAAGGTTTCACTGAGTGCAGCGCAATTTAAGGCACCAAAAACATTATTTCTACGGTTACTAAGGGAATGAATGTGTCGAGCCACCAGCTCTTTACCCGTTCCTGTTTCGCCAATAATAAGTACAGTTGCATCGCTGGGTGCGATACGCTCAATTTCTTCCAATAAACGTCTTGAAACAGGATCTTCAAAAACTAATGCAGTCGCTCGAATAGAAAGCGACATTGAACGTGATTGCAGTTCATCAAAGGTTAATAACGTTGAAGACTTTTCCTCCTGCTTTTCATCAAGAAGTCGTTCTGAAAATCTGTCCATAATAAGGTACTCATTTATTTTTCAAAAAAACGGCATTGCCATAAGCTTAATCAGTATTCGATATAAAGCTATATGCCTTATATCTGATACCACATCTGACAGCTTAATCTTTTTTCTCTGCCTAGAAAAACAATATAAAGTGATATATATATGCCTTAATTAAATAGCACAGGGAACTGGATTGTATCTGATCAGTTCCACAAATCAGATCGAAGATGTATCGTTCCCACGTTCTACGTCACTGCCACCAAGTTAAGGATAAGAAAAAAGTGTTTCACCTGTAGGGCATAGGTATCTCCACAAGTTTCTAATTGGCGTGGAAACGATAAAAATCACCGTAGGGGGGTATTGCATACGCCCAACATTGAAAGTCCAATGTTATAAAGCTTATTTTATAAGGGCGTATGCAATACGCCCCTACG
>QVQD01000098.1 GCA_003584875.1 Methylococcales bacterium | reverse complement strand
CGGTAGGAGGGCAAGGAAGCCCTCTCTACCGACCCCCGACAAAATCGAGGAGCGCAGGAAGCAGCGGCAATCGAGCCGCCTTTTCTTTGGATACTTTCTTTTGGCGGAGCAAAAGAAAGTATCTCGCCCTCGGGTGCGATTACCCGATTAACACATCGTCGCGATAGCGACCTCATTATGTATTTTTTTTAAGCCGCTGAATGGCTACATAACATCAGTTATAACTACAAACTTCTTTAAATGAGCTCACAACATCTATTGCTTATTATGAATACCTGCGTAGAATCAGCAAACAGATTAAACAGTTATCACATCACAACCAGACTTAAAAAGTTACTCTCGCTTTATCACTATTATTGTTTCCAGTCCTAACTAACTATTTTCCGGTATCCATTGAGCAGCCTTACTGTTCTTCTTAGGAGTCATCATTATTATGTATAAGCATTTAGAAACCGCTAAAAATCCTGAAAACCTTAAACGCGTCATTGTTGACCCTGTTTCTCGTGTCGAAGGCCATGGCAAAGTAACTTTATTATTGGATGCAGACAATAAAATACAACAAGCTCGATTACATATTGTTGAATTTCGAGGCTTTGAACGTTTTATTCAAGGACGTCCCTATTGGGAATTACCCGTCTTAGTACAAAGATTATGCGGCATCTGTCCCGTTAGCCATCATTTAGCAGCCGCTAAAGCCATCGATCAATTAGTTGGTGTAGATCCAGAGAATCTGCCTGTTTCTGCCGATAAACTTAGGCGTTTATTACACTTTGGACAAGTCCTGCAATCTCACGCCCTGCACTTCTTTCATTTATCAAGCCCCGATTTATTGTTTGGCTTTGAAAGTGATATTAGCCAACGTTCAATTATGGCTGTCCTTGCTGCTTATCCTGATTTAGCCGTACAAGGCGTTAAGCTTCGTAAATATGGCCAAGAAGTCATACGCATGGTTTCAGGAAAACGTATCCATGGTACAGGCGCTATACCTGGTGGCATGAATAAATCATTATCCAAAGCTGAGCGCGACTATTTACTAGAAGACATCGACCAAATTATTGCTTGGGCAGCTTCATCTGTTGAACTCATTAAAACAGTACATGAATCGAATCTACCTTATTTCGATGACTTTGCCACCATAGCCACTAATTACTTGGGCTTAACAGGAAAAGAGGGCGGGCTAGAACTTTATCATGGTGGCTTACGCGCCAAGAATGCGCAAGGTGAAACCCTCATCGATCATGTTGATTATTGTCACTATAACGATTATATCCATGAAGAAGTCCGTTCATGGACGTATATGAAATTCCCTTATTTATTATCATTAGGGCAAGAGGATGGCTGGTATCGAGTCGGGCCTTTAGCCAGAGTCAATAACTGTGATTTTATTAATACACCACAGGCAGAAGCCGCACGTATTGTTTTTAAAGCTCACAGCTCTGGTGCGATGGTTCACAGCACCTTAGCCTTTCATTGGGCACGCTTGATAGAGCTATTACATTGCGCTGAAGCCATAAAAGAACTGCTACATGATCCCGACATTATGGGTTCAGATTTAGTAGCCAAAGGCGAGAAGCGTTATGAAGGTGTCGGCGTTATCGAAGCACCTCGCGGCACTTTATTTCATCATTATCAGGTTGATGAAAATGACATCGTCACCAAAGCCAATTTAATCGTATCGACCACCAGCAATAACAGAGCAATGAATGAATCAGTCCGTCAAGTAGCGGCTGAATATTTATCTGGACGAGAACTAACCGAGCCTTTATTAAATAATTTGGAAGTTGCGATCCGCGCTTATGACCCTTGCTTATCTTGCGCCACACATGCCATGGGCAAAATGCCCTTGCAGTTAGAGCTAATGGATGCCAGCGGTCAATTAATTGATAAGCTGGTTAAACATAGTAATGGTCAAATCGAACGACCAGTATGATTAAGCCGATATTAATATTCGGTTACGGCAATTTGAGTCGGGGTGATGATGCGCTAGGCCCCTTATTATTGGAGCATATTGAAAGCCATTTTGATTTAAGCAATATAGAGCTATTAAACGACTTTCAGCTACAAATAGAACATGCACTGGATTTAGAACAGCGCTCCTTAGTTCTATTTGTCGATGCTTCTGTTGCCAATATTGATAGCCTTAATTTTTCACAACTAACAGCAGCCAGAGACAAAAGTTATACCACCCATGCCATGAGTCCAGCGGCAGTTTTAGCGGTGTATGTTTCCATAAAAAAACAAACGCCACCGCCCTGCTTTCTCTTAAGCATTAAAGCTGAAAGTATGGAGTTAGGCGAAGGCTTAAGCAGCAGCGCTGAACATAATTTGCAGCAGGCTAATTTGTTTGTAGATCGATTACTGCAACAACCTAATCTTAACCACTGGCTACAACAAACTACCCAAAGTTAATATTTTATGTAGATCGGGTTAGCGTTAGCGTAACCCGACAAATGACCTACGAAATGTCGGGTTACGCTAGCGCTAACCCGACCTACCGACTGTAGGGGCGAATTCATTCGCCCTGTACATTCGTTTGTTGAAGGTGGCGAATATATTCGCCCCTACATGACTAGCCGCCCTAGGGCTTTTTAAGCTCGGCCAAGCCTGGCTAAAATTACTGTGTAGAGACCTATATCTTAACTGAGTAGCCAGTACATAAATCAACCTGCAACGGCCAATCTCTATGATTAAAAACCTGCCCTTGTTCTCTAACCGTTGCACAAGCGTTAGGCGTTATTTCTGCAAACACCCATTGCACTTCATTAAAAACACCTACTGACAAAATACCATTGTCCGGAAACCCTCTATCCACTGGCGTATATATAGCAGCCGCGCCTACATTAACATCCACAGCTTCTGACCACGACGCATTACCGACCAACGAAGCCTGCACGACATAACATTGATTCTCCAAGGCTCTAGCTTGACAGCCAATTTTGACGCGATTATAGCCGGCCACAGTATCCGTACAACTAGGCACCAAAATCAAAACACAACCCGCTTCTACTTGTTTTCTGGCTAATAAAGGAAACTCACTGTCATAACAAATATTAATAGCAATTTTTCCATACTTTGTATCAAAGCATTTTAGCTCTTTAGCGCCTTTAATTAACCAATGCTCATTTTCAAAACGTGTCATCATTAATTTATCTTGATAATCAACCGAGCCATCAGCCATAAATAAATAAGCACGGTTATGATAAATATCGCCTTCAATAAGCACAGGAAAGCTTCCTGCTTGAATAATACAACTGTACTGTGCCGCTAAGCGTGTAAACAGCGCAATAAAACCATCATGTAATGATTGCATGGCGACTAACTGTTTACTTAAAGATGAATAAATATCCTGAGTAAATAATGAAGCCAGCTCCATACTAAAGTATTCAGGAAACAACAAAATGTTAGCCTCTTGAGCCCAAGCCTCTGCTACCCAACGCTCTATTTTTTGCTGATAAGCTGACCAATCGGCCAGAAAACTAATATCGTATTGAGCAGTTGCAATCTTAACGTTCATCATAGCCAATAGTCATTGGTACACATCCAATTTTATAAAGTTTAAGGGGAATATTTCTGATGGTACTGACAGCCGAAGAAATAAAAAAATCAATAACGTATCCGTTACCCTATTTTCGCTCAAAGTTACAGGCAGTTTCAAAAACAGCGAAAGTTTACTTAGAGCTAATGATATTTACAATAATAACTGTCGTACTTTAATCATTTAGAAAAGCGGGTGTGTGAATAATATTATTAAGTGTAGGGTTAGTGATAGCTTAACCCGACAGGATGCGCGGGAAATGCTTGGCTTACGCTATCGCTACGCCAAGCAACAAAACTCGTGAGTTTTGACTCCATGGCAATGGTTTGTAGGCGTAGGTCGGGTTAGCGATAGCGTAACCCGACAGGATGCGCAGGAAATGCTTGGCCTACGCTATCGCTACGCCAAGCAACAAAACTCGTGAGTTTTGACTCCATTAAAGGTTTGTAGGCGTAGGACGGGTTTTGTAATTTGTTAAGCTGATAGCCAACTAAGTCTTCTTGAATACTTCTTCGTGAGATTTTTTGTTCGTATGCTTTTGATCTTGTCTGTGCGAGGTGGTTTTGCTGTCGAGAAACCAGCCTACAATTTACTGTCTTCATTTTATAAGGGCGTATGCAATACGCCCCTACTGGCCATCATCACCCTGTTGTAGCCAGTAGGGTTTAATAGGCGATAGCCTTATTACACCTTAAGCAGGAAATCATAAGATATCAGTTAACGATTCAATACCGCTGTAAGTGGTAAAACTTTTCGGACTTGAGATTGATAGTCCATTAATTAGCGAATGAATTATTAAATCAATATGCTTTGAGTAGGAATAATCTTAGTAAATACATTAAATTTAAATTGCTGGTTGTATTTTATTTTTTTGAAGGTATGTTGTTCTTTGAAATGACTAAATTGATCAGTTCGTTATTCTTGCTTTATAAATAAAACCTAACAATATTCAAAGGAAAATAATTTTTACCAATAATTAAAAAACTTCTACAAATCAAAATAGTAACACCGTCAATATGGAATAGAACTTATTAATCAGCTTAACTGAATTAATTTCAATATTTATAAAATTCGGAGTTTTAATATGAAAAAAATTGCTCTAGTAGTATCTGCTTTACTTTTGAGTACAAACGTTGCGTTTGCATTAGATAACATTATTTTTAAAGATCATTCAAATGTTGCCCTTGACCATGCAAAAAATGCCGCCACCGCTGAAAATGCCACTGAAGTTGTTCATCATGCTGGAGCAGCACTAGAACACACTCTATCAGCATCAATAAGTGCAAAAGGTCTTGTTAAGAGTCATTTAGACGAAGGAGCTAAAGAACTTCAAAAAGCAATCGATCAGGGTAGGTTAGGAAAATATAATTCATCTATTTCGTATTCACAAGCCGCTGTGGCACATATTTCAGCGGCTAATTCAGCTCATGAAGGCAGTCATTAAAAACATATTTTATTAAAGCTAATGCGATCTGTGAGCATTAGAAGATTTAAAATATTATGATTTTATCTCCCCCTTTGTAAAAAAGGGGCGGGTGACTATGTCATTATGTAAGGACTGTGGGGAAAGCAAATAATCTGTCGCCCCTACAGGCATAGGTATCTACACAAATAATTGTTAGCATTCCCACGCGCGAACGATAACATTGTGGTGAAGATCGTAGGGGCGTATTGCATACGCCCTTATAAATAAGCTCTATAACATTGGACTTTCAATGTTAGGCGTATGCAATACGCCCCTACGGAGTTTTTTCTCGTTTCCACGCCGATAAGAAACTTGTATAGATACCTATGCACTACAGGTGAAACATTTTTTACTTTGGCAATTACTAATGTATTAAAGACCATTCATAAGTTAATGAATACTTTCATAGTCTCTATCGAGAAACCACCCACAATTTAAAGACTTACCTGGTTTGTAATCATTGATAATAATTTTCTGTTCGTCGCATTACTTTCTGATGCTTACTAATTGCAAGATTCATCACAGCAATTAAGCGTTCAGAATTAACAGGCTTTTCAAGCCAACCTGTAGCACCTGCTAAACCAATATCCATCTTAAATTCATCACTAGACTCGGAAGTTAAAACTAAAATCGGCGTATTAATATAATGGAATAAGTTTCTCAACTCCCTAGTCAAGGTTGTACCATCCATATGCGGCATATTTTGATCTGTTAACACGATGTCAAAAGCTACTTTTTGTGCTAGATTAAGTCCTATAAACCCATTTTCAGCCTCAACAACAAAAAAACCCGCAGAGCTTAATGCATCGACATACATGAATCGAGTAAACTGACAATCATCCACTACTAGCACTGTATACATAGCTTTAATCCAAGTTAATTACTGACACAAATCCTACAACAAAAACCGATTTTACATAATTACTAGACTAGAAACACTCGACTTTATAGAACTATAAAAAAACAGATAACCTTCTAATTTAAATCGAAAAAAAAAATAGACCAAGCAGTTCACTCGGTTTTTTTAATGCTTTTAGCCAAAAAATTGTTTTGACTTTATAATTTATTAACTACAATAAAAATAAGTAAGACAATGTCTATACTTAAACCTCGCAATTAATTATGAACTTTTTTGACGAACTTAACTTCATAAACCCCAATCAAAAGCGTTCTTTTAATACCATTGAAGACATTGTAGAGTCTTTATTACAGCTTGCAAAAACCAAACCTGTCAACACTATCACTGCTCAAGAAATATCATTTCGATCTGGTTATGCTATGGGCACTATATTTCATCACTTTAAAAATCTTGATGACATCATTCTTTATACTTGTCTATTACAACAAAAAAGATGGCACGCAAATCTATTATTAATTTTACAAAACCATCCATCAAACCATCCCATACAATTTTTAGCTGACAACATACTTAACTCGCTTTATCTATTTCCTCAATCTTCAAAACATCATTCGGAATCATTAAAATATTGTGCAAGTCTATTTATTAAACGAACAAATTTGCCGTTCATGAATCATATCGATGTTGAATTATTAACCCCGCTTTGGTTACAAATCTGTGAAAAAGACATGACTTTTAGTTTTTTAAATTCAGTCAAAATACAACAAAGCTTCGTTTGAAATGTATGGAAACAGCTATTATTAGCCCCATTTTTGACAAATCATCTTTTGCAGGATCCCCAGAACATAGAGCAGAAGCATTTGAAATATTCATGACACTATTTAGCAATCAATACTTCAATGAATTATAAACAAGTAACAGGATAGACGTTCGCAACCAAGTAAAATAAGGTCTTAAATCGGATCAATCTATAGGGTGGATTCGAAGCGATAGCGATAATCCCCCACAATCTACACAAGTTTCTTATCGGCGTGGAAACGATAAAAATCAACGTAGTGGCGTATTGCATACGCCCAACATCGAAAGCCCAATGTTATAGAGCTTATTTTATAAGGGCGTATGCAATACGCCCCTACTGGCCATCATGATAAAGCTATAATCCGTAGGATGGGTAGAGCGCTAGCGACTGTGAAAGTATTATGATTTTAGCTTCCCCCTTTGTAAAAGGGGGATCGAGGGGGATTTTTGTGTTATAGACTACTAATATTTAATGATTATTTTTAATAAACCCAATCTCCTCTAACCCCTCTTTGCTAAAGAGGGGAAATAAAAAGAATACTTTCACAATCTCGCTAGCGAAACCCATCAAACACCCACAGTTATACTCAGCACATCGCTCCATTGTCCGACTTGCTCGTCATGTAATCGATAGATGGCTCTATATTTCCATACCGCACTGGTAGTGGGTAAAGGTTGGTTATCACTGGTATTAGGCTCGGTGTTGATCGTTAGAAAACTAAAACCAGCACCCTCACCTCGGTCTACCCAAATTTCTATGGCGGCTGCCGAACCTTTAGTCCAAGTAACAATCGGATGTCCGGCTTTAATTTGAACATTTAAGATAGGCTTCCAGCTACTGGAATCTACCACTGTGCTTGTTCCGATTACACCTAAATCTAAACCGATTGCCGAAGTGTAGTTTTTATGGCTTTTAAGATGTGCGACTAAAGACGATAACCTTGGAATAATGCCAGAACTCACTGCGGATGGAGTTGGCTCAATCAACATAGGCGGCACCGTCCAACCCACAATGGCGGCGCTACCATCACGCAATATATTTTTAAATTCTGTTAAATGATGAGCATAGGCTTGCATATCTGCCATGCTTTTCAAGATATAACGAAAGGCGTGTGCATCGGCCTGAAGGCTGGCCAAATCTTCTGCTGTCACTTCCAAAATGCTTGCATAATTCACTAAGATACTTGCAACATGGTCTAACAAATCAGCTTTTCCGCTATCGGTACTGGGCATAAATGCATTACTGGTCATAATATTTCCTTAGGATTAAATATTGGTTGATTAATGAATGCTACACAAACTTTACAGAGGGTTTAGCGTAGCTTACTTAGTGCTATGTGAATCGTTATTACAAAAATTCTAGCCTTAATGAACGTTATTCAATGCTGAT
>QVQD01000141.1 GCA_003584875.1 Methylococcales bacterium | reverse complement strand
GCGTCAATATGAATGGGAAAATATCAAACCTCAAGTCGATCACGTTATTTTTCCTGATGGAAAACGGTTGATTATTTTAGCTGAAGGCCGCCTTGTTAATCTAGGTTGTGCAACAGGACATCCAAGCTTTGTTATGTCTAACTCCTTTTGCAACCAAGTTTTAGCGCAAATAGAGTTATGGAAAAATTCAGCTAGTTACAAGAATGAAGTTTACATATTACCTAAAATATTAGACGAAAAAGTTGCAAGATCACATCTACAACAAATAGGCGTAAATCTAACTGTATTAACTGATGAACAAGCTAAATACATCAACGTACCTGTGGAAGGCCCTTACAAAGCCGATCATTATCGTTATTGATTTGTGAGTGATCGAGTGTAATATAGCCCAAACTTTAAAGGCTTATGGTTGGGTTACACCTTACTAACCCAACCTATACTTAATGAAATGCATACACCAGAAAAACACAGTCAACTTTTTAGCTTTGAATTTTACCCCCCAAAATCACCTGAAGGTGCGATATCTTTACAACAGGTTTATAGCAAACTCGCAGAACTTAACCCTGACTTTTTCTCGGTAACCTTTGGCGCAGGCGGCTCAACTCGAGATAAAACCTTTGATACCGTAGTCGACATTCAAAACCAAGGCACTGCTGCAGCACCCCATTTATCATGTGTTGCCTCAACAAAAGCTAATATTCGATCCATACTCAAAGACTATCAAGATAACGGTATCAGCAAGATAGTCGCGCTAAGAGGTGATTTGCCTTCTGGCATGATGTCAGCAGGTGAATTTCGTTTTGCCAATGAATTAGTCGAATTCATCCGCCAAGAAAGCGGTGATCATTTTGAAATACATGTGGCCGCTTATCCAGAAGTACACCCACAATCTGAGTCAGCAACTTCAGACTTTAAGAACTTTAAACGTAAAGTCGATGCCGGCGCAAATGCTGCGATTACTCAATATTTTTACAATGCCGAAGCCTACTTTTATTTCGTAGACAAATGTGAAAAGTCTGGCATCAATATTCCGATCGTGCCGGGCATCATGCCAATTACTCAATATACCCAGCTATTCCGTTTTTCAGAAATGTGCGGAGCAGATATTCCTCGCTGGATGAGAAAACGTCTCGAAAGTTTTGGTGATGATAAAGCTTCTGTACAGGCATTTGGCTTAGATGTCGTTAGCGAACTTTGCCAGCGTTTATTAGACCAGTGCGCACCGGGGCTCCATTTTTACACCATGAACCAGTCTGTCCCTTGTTTGGCCATCTTAGATCGACTCAAAATATAGATCCAGCCTGCTTTTATTAGCGATCACATGAGCAATCAATCTCTTTCTAAACGCGACATTTCTGTCTTGTGGCATCCTTGCACGCAGATGAAAGATCATGAAAGCTCAGCCATTATTCCTATTAAAAAAGCTTACGGTGTTTGGTTAGAAGATTTTGACGGCAATCGTTATTTAGACGCCATTAGTTCATGGTGGGTTAATTTATTCGGCCATGCAAACCCGCACATAAACGCCGCATTAAAAGACCAAATCGACCATTTAGAGCAAGTTATATTTGCTGGCTTCAGCCACGAACCTGCCATCAAATTAGCAGAACAACTGGTCGCAGTAACACCACCAGGACTTGAACGCTGCTTTTATGCAGACAACGGCTCTGCAGCCGTAGAAGTCGCACTCAAGATGAGCTTTCATTACTGGCGCAACAATAATCAAGCTCAAAAAACAAAATTTATCACCTTAGAAAACAGCTATCACGGTGAAACATTAGGCGCACTAGCCGTAGGTAATGTTGCCTTATACAAAGAAACTTACGCACCCTTATTAATGGAGGTCATTACCGTACCTGGCCCCGATTGCTATCACCGAGAGTCCGGTGAGTCTTGGGCAGATTATTCCACACGCCGCTTTGCCTTGATGGAACTCGCCCTACAACAACATGCAGAAAGTGTTTGTGCCGTCATTATTGAGCCCTTAGTGCAATGTGCTGGCAATATGCGCATGTATGACCCAATCTATTTAAACTTGCTACGCGCTGCCTGTGATAAATACCAAGTACATTTAATTGCCGATGAAATAGCGGTAGGTTTTGGGCGCACAGGGACTTTATTCGCCTGTGAACAAGCAGCGATCAGCCCGGACTTTATGTGCTTATCTAAAGGTTTAACTGGAGGTTATTTACCTTTATCAGCCGTTATGACCACTAACAAAATCTATCAAGCCTTTTATGACGACTATCATAAACTGAATGCTTTTTTACATTCACATAGTTACACAGGCAATGCCTTAGCTTGCAGAGCGGGCTTAGCAAGCTTAGAACTTTTTCAGAAGAACAACGTTATCGAAAACAATAAACGACTCATTACTATCATGAAGCAGATGACCGCTCATTTTATCGACCATCCTCATGTCGGCGAGGTTCGGCAAATAGGCATGATAGTCGCAATCGAACTCGTGAAAAACAAACTAAGTAAAGAACCCTACCCATGGCAAGAACGTCGTGGACATAAAGTTTACCAATACGCATTAACTAAAGGCGTTTTATTACGCCCTCTAGGCAATGTTATTTATTTTATGCCGCCTTACATCATCAGCGAAGAAGAACTCAACTTCATCGCAAAAGTGGCTTTTGATGGCATACAGTGGGCACTTAAGGATTGAGATGAGAGTTTCCAGATTATATACAACAACCCCCTTATCGACGGGTAAAACAATCGAACTCGATGAAGACAATGGCCATTATGTACGAACGGTATTACGCTTAAGAAAAGATAACGACATTATTCTATTCAATGGTAACGGTGGAGAATACTTAGGCAGTATCATTGAAGTTAGTCGCAAAGCGGTACTTATAGATATTAAACACTGGATAGATCGTAGTGCAGAATCACCATTAATAGTCACTCTAGGCTTAGGCATTTCACGCGGTGATCGAATGGATTTAACCGTACAAAAAGCCGTGGAACTAGGTGTTAATCACATCACCCCCTTATTAACCGAACATTGTGTAGTTCAACTTAAAGGTGAAAAAAGACCCCAGCGTTTATTGCATTGGCAAAAAATAGCTCAACATGCCGCCGAACAAAGTGGTAGAACCCTAGTCCCTCCTTTAACAGACATCAGTCACTTAGATCATTGGGTAAATCAGCAGCAAGGATTAAAAGTATTTCTTGATCCTTATGCCAGCACCTCATTAGCCGAACTTCAGCCCATCAATGGACAAGTGACTTTACTCACTGGCCCCGAAGGGGGCTTTGCTGATCAAGAACGAGAAGTCGCCAAAGCCGCAGGCTTTATACCCGTCAGCATGGGTAAACGAATATTAAGAACAGAAACAGCGTCTTTTGCAGCCTTAGCAGCAGTACAAATGCTCTGGGGAGATTTTGCTGCACCCCCAGCCCTACCTAACTCAAACTCTTAAATGATCCGCACACTTTATTTTGCCCTGCTACCCTTATTGATATTACTATTTGCGATAGCATTAGCCTGCCTGATCAGCTATTTTGTCGTACTGGGCTTCGGTGAATTTGTTGAATTTGGTAAGATTATCAGTAAAAGCACGCAGATATTGCTTATCTTAAGCATATTCCCTATCAGCTATTACCTTAAAATAAGTAAAGCAGAATTAGGCTTTGCCCCACTGCTCATATTTCTAAAACAATTATTAGTAGGCTTTGGCTTAGGTTTTATCACTTTAATGCCCGTTTTTATAGTCTTATACTTACTCGGTGTTAATATAATCGATAATGCTCAAATTTGGACCACAAGCTTCGTCTTCAAAAACCTAGTGATCAGCCTATTACTCGCATTACTGATTTCACTGATTGAAGAACCCTTATTTCGAGGACTACTTTTAGTCAGCCTACATAAAAAACTCTCAACCATCTCTGCCGTTGTCATTAGTGCTAGCTACTATGCTGCCTTGCATTTTATAAACAATAACAGCCACATCGCAGCCCAAGATATTAACATTTATAGCGGTTTTACCCTGCTTACAGAAGCCTTCACTAAGTTATTAAACCCTGCAATATTTTCTGCTTTTCTGGCTTTATTAATGGTCGGTATTTTTTTGGGCGTACTTAGAACACAACTAAAATCAAGCTTAGGATTTTGTATCGGCTGCCATACCTGCTGGGTATGGCAAATCAAAATGAATAAAACCTTATTTAATATCGACTTTAATTCAGACTATCACTATCTAGTGAGTAGTTATGATGGTGTCATAGGACCTTTAGTGACAGTGTGGCTGCTATTAGCCGTCATCAGTTATTTTATAGTCCAAAAAATGCGCTCAACAAAATAAAGCGCATCGTTTATGAGTGGATATAATTGCTTTTATTAAAATTCCACCCCAAACCTCCCCTTGCCAAGGGCATAGGTATCTACACAAATAATTGTTAGCATTCCCACGCGAGAACGATAACATTGTGGTGAAGATCGTAGGGGCATATTGCATACGCCCTTATAAAATAAGCTCTATAACATTGGACTTTCGATGTTGGGCGTATGCAATACGCCCCTACGGTGATTTTTCTCGTTTCCACGCCGATAAGAAACTTGTGTAGATACCTATGGCCAAGGGAGGGGCTTATCAAGCACTAGTATGGAGGATTAATCAATTGAGCGAAAATTATAAGACGATTATCTAACGGGACTCATGATCATTAACCGTTAATAACTCGATTAAATTCAAGGTATTTTTGGGTAGATTTTGCTCTGATGACTGCTCTAAGCTTAACCTAGCATCTTCATGTACCGTGGTCATAAACTGTAACAACTGCATTTCAAAGTGCAATTTTGTTTCAAGATCCTCGGCTTCCCACATTTTATTCAACAACTGTTTAGCATGATGATGAATTGTATAGGCAACAGCTATCGGTAAATGGGCATAACTTTGCTGTATAGAGTATTTAAGCTGATCTAAAGAACTTAAATACTGTTTATAGTCTTTAATATCTTGCTTACATTGAGTCTTAAGCATCTCAAGCTCTGCGCCATTTTTGGTTTCTAACAAAGAAATCTCATGAGCTAACAACACACTTTTATTTTTTAACTCTATTTCTAGGGTTTTCTCAGCCAAAGCACGCTCATGCTTTAACTTTAGCAATTGCTCTTGATTAACTACTTGCCACTGCAAGTTTTCATCTTTCAGCTTATAAAAAAACCTGACCAGCCTATAAGCCCAGCGTTTTAATATGATCATTCTTTAATAACCTGCATCTAATCTTGCCTGTTTTGTTTGTGAGCATTATTCATGCAGCTCTATATTACTACACCCTCACCTTGCTCATACTCCCTACAATTAAGCATTTGTAGATCTAAACTAGACCAGTAGCAGGCGTTTCTGGCAAATCGAGCCAATATCTGCCGAAAACACTTTTCTCACTTACGCTCAAAAGCCTTATTCCGACCTACGAATATAAATTTCATGGTTTCCTTGTAGGTCGGGTTAGCATAGCGTAACCCGACATTTCGTGGCCCAATTTGTCAGGTTACACTACGCTAACCCGACCTACATAAAAGCTTAAGCACAAGAACGATGTAAGTACGAATAAGTTGCGACCTATCCCTACAATAAATCCCAAAAGCATCAACCTAAACTACAATGACTTCACGACAACTCACAATCATCTATTTTTTGCTGTAGCGATAACAACGCTTGTAAATCTCTAAGCGCCAAGCACTGCCTATACTCCTGTTTTAGAAGCACATAAGTCGCTTTAGGCAACTGCTTTTTAAGTCGTGATAAATCTTTGGCAATCTTTTTAGAGATTAGCTGTAACTGCTGTTGATCATTATCACTCAACAATTGCTTGGTTTTTATCTTAGTAAAATACTTAATTTGCAAACGTCTAAAGTGCAACAAGCGAACCAATCTATCTTGCTTAGCTTGATTAAACCATAAGCGTCGCTGTAAACGTTGACTAGCCGAAAAATAGACTTTCCAGGCCATAATAATACGCCGACCAATGATTATTAATCCTGTTGCCACCAACAACAAAAAAGCACTTAACAGTGTAATGATACTTATCTGAGTGACCAACTCTGGCAGACTAGGCAAGCCTAATTTTAGTAACAAGTCAGCAAGCAGCATCAAACCAAAAGCTGCCAAGCTGAGTAAAAGCACCGTTCTAACTATCATAAGCAATCATTTCTGCTAAGTAATGCTGGTCATTGTACTTAATTTTAAGCATCTACCCAATTTGATTAACATAACATTACTCATTATTGTTTATTTAACCCCCTAATAAATACTAATTCAACTCTCTCTTAAGTGCTTATGAAACAAAATTTAAGCTAATGTCTTCCTAATCATCATTTAAATCCAAAGATTTTTAACTATTGATCGCACAACTAAATAATTGATTATATAGGCTATTTACATGAATTCATCACCCTTTTAACAGAAACAGCATTACTCCAACCTCCCTTGAATACAAATTTGTAAAGAGATTTAATCAAAAGGTAACAATACTAGATTAAAGTGTGTTCAAATTATGCAAGCTAAATAATCCAATAAAAAAAGCACTCTAAACATCAAGACGATAACTGTTTTGACAAATATATCCTTTATTTAACACCCCTTAAATAACAGACATTACCCAATGAAATTTTTGATGCCACTATGATCATCAACAATCTAAGGACTATGAGTAACCACTTTTTTTTTGACAATGCTTACAATCGAATTTACCGTAACAACAACCTCAACTTTTGGCAAAATCTCTGCCAATCCTATCAAAACAACATCCCTTTGCTGCACTGCATCAACGGGGGAGTAAATATCAATGAGTAAAAAAGTTTTTAATGTTTTATTTCTGTGCACTGGAAATTCTGCCCGTAGTATTATGGCGGAAGCTTTACTTAACAAATTAGGTGCAGGTCGATTTAATGCCTTTAGTGCAGGCAGTCATCCTACTGGTGAAGTCAATCCTCATACCATAGAACGCTTAGAAAAAGAGGGTGTATTGGTTTCCAATGCCCGCAGCAAAAGCTGGGATGAGTTTAACCAACCAGAATCACCAGAACTAGATTTAGTCATTACTATTTGCGACAACGTTGCCAGCGAAGTTCGTCCAATTTGGAAAGGCCAGCCCATTACAGCTCATTGGGGAATACCTGATCCGATTGGGGCAGATGAAAACGAACGACGCATAGAATTTGCTAAAACATTCGTCATGCTAGAGCGTCGCATTCAATTATTGACCAGCCTAAACCCAGATAATTTCGAACGTATGGCACTACAACACGAAGTACGCGAAATTGGACAAACAGTCAAATTCTAAGCAATACCGACAGCCTAAACTGAACCATAATTGTTGATTGAATTGATAATAGGGGCGTATTGCATAGGCCCTTATAAAATAAGCTCCATAACATTGGACTTTCAATGAATGGGCGTATGCAATACGCCCCTACGGCTATGTCATTAAGTTAAGGATTTGTAGGGGCGACACATTCGCCCAGTATCATTAATGACTGAGTTACTGGGCAACAAATTCGCCCCTACAGATTATTTGCTTTCCCCCAGCCCTTAACTTAATGACATTGGCCCCTACCCTGTTTTTTTTCGCCTCCACGCCAAGCAATAATTTATCTACAAGCATTCCGACCTTTTAAGTCTAAAAAACAGTCCTACAACTCCATATCTTTGAAATCAGCCCCATACTCTCTAGTAAAATTCATAGCCCTTTAAAACCACATAAACTGTAGCTCTTCTCAGAGCGCGTTGAAGCCAGCCCAATTGATGTTACGCAATAACCTTGTTTTGATCTCGTTTGCCGCGGTTTTTGTTGGGATTAGCACGAAGAACGCCCGGGATGCCGCTAATCGGTAGGAGGGCAGGAAGCCCTATTCACAAGCGCCATTAAAGTTAACGACAAAAACTTATAACGATTAATACCAGATAGATCAGCTTGAACTTTCACTGAAAACATTATGCTTTTACTGAAAACAGTATGCTTTTACTGAAAACAGTATGCTTTTACTGAAAACAGTATGCTTTTACTGAAAACAGTATGCTTTTGCTGAAAACAATATGCTTTTGCTGAAAACAATATGCTTTTGCTGAAAACAATATGCTTTTGCTGAAAACAATATGCTTTTGCTGG
>QVQD01000132.1 GCA_003584875.1 Methylococcales bacterium | reverse complement strand
ATACCACTATTGCCAAGCTGCTCAGCTTCCACCTGTTTTACCCAGCGACGCACCGCAGTTTCGCCAATACTCATGTCGGTACAAACTTGGCCAATACTGACGCCTTGTTCTTTAATAAGTTTAACGACTTCTAATTTAAACGTAGTATCAAATACTCGACGTTCTTTATTCATGATGATTTCCCCATTTTGATTGATTAAGTATATCAACCTATCTGGGTGTCTGTTTTTATTAGACCACTACATTTTAGCTTTAGCTAAACTTTGCGACAGAACCTTAAGTTCAATAAGAAGTCTGCACATAAAACAAAAGTGTTGAATAAGAGATAATTCCCAGCAATAAAAACGGTTATAGAGTGTTAGAATACTGGCAAGGCGCTAGCGACTGGGTTTAAATTTACCAGCAGTAAAATATTCACTAACGATAGTGACTATTTATTCTCAATTAATTGATGTGGTTGGCACTTAATTTTTTAAAGAGTTTTTTGAACTGATTAACAATACGATCTCTGAGGGCACTATGCGGAATCTGAAGTTCTTACCTATCGCGATAGGCGCGATACTCGCTATTACAATCATTTTATATGTTGTTTTTCATTTCATATTTATTGATCTATTTGTAGACCTTTGGTGGTTCCAGTCTTTAAAGCTTGAAGCTTATTTTTGGCTACGATTACTCTATAAGTTTTTCTTGTCGGGTGGCGTCACAGTGGCGTTCTTTGCGCTGTTCTTTTTTCATTTCTGGATCGCCTCTCGATATTTAGGCTTAAATCCACCTGATGAGTTTCTAAATAATGCTGACCAACGTCAGCGCTTTCAGCGTTTTGCTGATATGTTTATGAGTGGTTCAGTTAAAGTCTATACGCCGATTTCGTTAGCACTCGCTGTTTTTGTCGCCCTACCTTTCTATAATCAATGGGAAACCTCATTACTTTATTTTTTCGGTGCTGAATCAGGCGTAACAGAAAGTGTATATGGACGAGATGTTAGTTTTTATCTACTTTCTTATCCGATATACCTACTCATTCAAAAAGAGTTACTCATTACCAGTGGCTTAATTTTTATATTTGTAGGTGCGCTCTATTGGCTAGAACATATCTTTGTACCTAATCAAAATAAAGAATTTCCTGTAGGTGCCAAAGTTCATTTAACTATCTTAATAAGCTTCGTCGTAGCCTTTGTGGTATGGGGTTTCTTGTTGCAACGCTATGACCTGTTATATACCAACGCTTATGAACCCATATTTTCTGGGCCAGGGTTTGTCGAAATCCGTTATAAATTACCGCTAATATGGTTAGCTATCGTCACATTTATGGCGACAGCGGTGTCAGCTGTTTTGTTTATTTTTTCAGAAAAACATCGTATCAAAACGCCATTTTTAATCACTTTGACGGCGTTTATATGCGTATTAGGTCTACCTAAAATTCAGGCAATTCCTGATGCTATTCAAAGATATATCGTTAATCCAAACCCTGTTAAATCTAACAAACCCTATATGCAGTTGAATATTGATTCAACGCTAGCGGCTTATGATTTAAAGAATGTTAAAACCGTTGACATGACCATTAAGCTTGATGCGGCTAAGGATATAGAAACATGGAGTACACAAAAGCATTTTGAGAATATTCCAGTATGGGATAGAGAATATATCATTGATAGCTATAAGCAATTGCAAGAAATAAGACCTTATTACAACATGTTGACTGTTGATGAAGATCGTTATTTTATTCTCGATCATACAAGACAGGTTGATATAGCTGCCAGAGAAATTAATACCTCTAAGTTACCCAAAGAAGCTCAAAATTGGGAAAACATACATTTACGCTATACTCATGGTTATGGTGCAGTTGTAACGCCTGCTGCTCAAGATGCTGATAATCCATTGGTTTGGTATTTGCGTGATTTGAATATGCATTCAGATGTTGGTTTTAATGTCGTACATCCAGATATCTACTATGGTCTTGAGAAATACGATTACGCCATTGTGCCAAATAAACTTAAGATCCCTGGTATTGCAAGTTCTGACCCAAGTGTTTCGGAAGAATATCATGGTGAAGGTGGGGTTCCGATTCCCTCTTTATTTAGAAAGGCTTTATTTTCTCTTTATTTTAAAGACGAAAAAATATTCTTTTCAACTAATATATCAAATGAAAGTAAAGTCAAAATTCGCCGAAATATTACCGAGCGCATTAATCATTTAACGCCCTTTTTACATCTTGATAAAGATCCTTACCTAGTTATCACCAAAGATCGACTTTACTGGATGCAAGATGCTTACACTTTATCGGATAAATATCCTGTTTCTAAACCTGCAGAAGCGGATTTCTTATCCGGTCATCAAAAATTTAACTACATTCGTAATTCCGTTAAAATTGTAGTAGATGCTTATGATGGAGATGTGGATTTTTATATTTCTGATCCTTCAGATGCCATTATTCAGGCTTATCATAATGCTTACCCAGGCTTGTTTAAAAATTTAGAGGAAATGCCTGTTGAATTAAAGCAACACTTACGTTATCCACGTGATCTTTATTATTTACAAATGAAGGTGTATGCCAAATATCATCAGCAAAATCCCGAGTTATTTTATGAGCAGGCAGAAACGTGGGCGCAGGCAAATGTTAGAGAGCAACCCGTTTTACCCTATTATCAAACCATGGATTTTGGTAATTGTAATGATAGCGAAGAATTTGTCTTAATTAACCCTATGACGCCCGTTAATAGAACTAATCTGAGTATGATTGGTGTAGCGGGCACTTTAGATAAGACAAAGTGCGGATTAGATTATAAGCCGAGTATTACAGTTTATAAATTTGGTAAAGATGTGCAAGTCAATGGCCCCGCACAAGTTGAGGCTTTGATTAATCAAAACCCTGAAATATCTGAGCAATTCACTCTTTGGGATCAGCATGGTTCTGTTGTTGAAATGGGGCGTATGATTATTCTACCCATGGGTAATACCGTACTTTATGTCCATCCTATTTATATGGCTTCAACCAAAAACAAAATTCCCGAACTAACGAGAGTGATTGTTTCTGTGGGTAATGAAACCATTATGGATACAACATTATGGTCGGCCTTTAATCGCTTAAAGCAAATTTTTATCAAAAATGCAGCTGAAAGTGATGGGTCAGAAACACCCAGATCGATTTTTAATCCACAAAGATAATGACTCACGATTTTCGGTTTAATCGCGTAGGTCGGGTTAGCGATAGCGTAACCCGACAATTCGGCTAAGCCCAAGAAAAGGTGAAAGGCAAAAGGCAAAAGGCAAAAGGCAAAAGGCAAAAGGCTAAGCCAAATATTTGTCACGCCTTAAATTGCTAGCCGATATTTCGAAAGTCCATTACAAATGAACAACATTCACCAGCTATATGATTATTTCTGTAGTTATTCCTACTTATAATCGCCGTGATTTACTAAAGCGCGCGTTAGTATCTGTTTTTTCTCAAAGCTTGTTGCCTTCTGAGATCATCGTTATAGATGATGGCTCTACCGACGGTACCGAGCTTATGATAGCAACGGAGTTTGCAACGGTACGTTATTATCACCAAGAAAACGCAGGTGTTAGTAGCGCCAGAAATGTGGGTATAGCTCAAGCTAGCGGTGATTGGTTGGCCTTTTTAGATGCAGATGATGAATGGTTACCCGATAAATTAAAGCAACAAAGCCTAGCTTTGCTTGATAATCCTGAAAGCAAGATTTGTCATACCGAAGAAATGTGGATAAGAAATGGTATACGCGTCAATCCCGCTAAGAAATACACTAAAACAGGGGGTTGGATATTTAATGATTGCTTGCAGTTATGTGCGATATCACCCTCAACCGTTATCATTCATCGCTCGATATTTGAGGCTGTTGGTGTGTTTGATACTGACTTTCCAGTTTGTGAAGATTACGATCTATGGCTTAGAATCACTGCCCATTATCCGGTGTTATTGATTACAGAACCGCAGATAAAGAAGTACGGTGGACATGAAGATCAGTTATCGCAAAAGTATTGGGGTATGGATCGATTTCGTATCAAAGCCTTGCAAAAAATCATTGATAGCGGTCAGTTATCACAAGAAAACCAACAGTCCGCTATCGGCTTACTTTTAAAAAAAGCTCAGATTTATTTTGATGGCGCTATTAAGCGAGAAAAAACCCTAGAGGCCGATTATTATCGGCAACTCATGGGGCGTTATTAATTGATGTTACGCAGCCATTCAGCGGTTTATAAAAAAAATGAGGTCGCTATCGCGACAATTATATTTAATCGGGTAATCGCACCCGAGGGCGAGATACTTTCTTTTGCTCCGCCAAAAGAAAGTATCCAAAGAAAAGGCGGCTCGATTGCCGCTGCTTCCTGCGCTCCTCGGTTTTGTTGGGGGTCGGTAGAGAGGGCTTCCTGCCCTCCTACCGCCTCGCGGCATCCATGCCGCGCCCCTACGGGCTAATCCCAACAAAACCTGCGGTGCTCGGCGCGGCAAACGAGAGTAAATAGACGTTACTGCGTAACATGCGTTATTAAGGGGCTTACAATTTAAGGCGGGACACTCAGCTTAATCGTTTACTTTTTTTCAAGAACAGGCAAAAGGCAAAGGGCAAAAGGCAAAGGGCAAAAGGCGAAAGGCGAAAGGCGAAAGGCGAAAGGCGAAAGGCGAAAGGCGAAAGGCGAAAGGCGAAAGGGTTAAGCCTAGTATTTGTTAGACTTAATCTTTCACTTTGAGCCTTTTGTCTGTGTTGACGTTTGGATTAATCTTGTTCTCTAAAGCGTATAGTAAGACCTTGCAGGAAATTTCTAATAATTTGGTCGCCACATTCCCGATAATTTTTATGGCCTTTTTGCCTAAAAAAAGCACTGAGCTCGCCCTTTGATATTTGAAAGTCCGCTAGCTTTAAGGTGCTGAGCATATCATCTTCTTTAAAGTCTAAGGCGATTCTTAATTTTTTAAGTATGCTGTTATTTGTGAGTGGTAATTCTGCCGGCTTGGCTTGGCCGTGCGGAGTTTCTAATACACCTCTTTTAAAGGTAATCAGTCCTTTCAAAAAAGCATCCATACGCTCATTATCAAGTTCAATATAACCTTCTAGGTTATCTTTTTTGAGTAGGTGTAGTAACTCATCTCGCTCGATAATCACATCATTTAAGGCAAATATTTCAATCATAGTTTGGTCGTTAAGCTCTAAAGCATAGCGTACCCGGCGTAATACATCGTTGTTAATCATAGTGGTTATTGATTCTGTGAAGTTATAAGATACTAATTCTGTAACCTATTCAGCGTCGCTGGAGGCATTCCTACGCAGTACGTAGGAATGATAGTTTATTTAATCATTGGTGATTGTCCAAAACTCTTCAATTTTCCAATTAGGTTCGGTTCCAATAATAGCGAGAATTACACTAATTATATTAAGATAATTAACCTCGTCTAGTTCAGTCCAGTTTGTGTTTTTAAGCAACTTTTTATTTTCTTTAGTGACGGAGCTTTGCTTCGATAGGTTTTGTAGCAATATTCGATCAATTGGTGGATGTATAAAGCTAGCTTGAGGTGTATGAATATTTGGTAAAACAATAATGGATTTAAGATATACAGCGATCAATTTTGCTGCTCTTCCATAGGTAACTTTTTGCACACCTTTCTCGTTTAAGTAAGCACAAATACTCTCACACCATTCTTTATGGTTTATATTAAAATCATTTACATTATTTATTAAATTTAAATCTTTAGAAAAATCAGTAATTCCGCATTGATCAAGTGCATCTCTTAGCAATTCGACATTAGTGAACCCTCTTTGAGCAGCTCTAGCTCCTGCCCAAACTGCGAAATTATGTTTATGTTTAAATTCTGTATATGCCATAAGCTTATTGATCCTTTAAAATCCCAGATAGCACAATCAATCCCTTAGCAATTCATTAATGCCTGTTTTACTGCGAGTTCTTTCATCAACTTGTTTGATAATAACCGCACAGTAAAGACTGTAACTGCCATCTGCTGAAGGTAAATTACCTGATACCACCACTGAGCCAGCAGGTATGCGACCATAACTGACTTCACCCGTCATACGGTTGAAAATTTTGGTGCTTTGGCCGATATAAACGCCCATGGAAATAACACAGCCATCTTCAACGACAACACCTTCTACAATTTCAGAACGAGCACCAATAAAACAGTTGTCGCCAATAATAGTCGGGCCTGCTTGTAAAGGTTCTAAGACACCACCAATACCCACACCGCCAGAAAGATGTACGTTTTTACCGATTTGCGCACAAGAACCAACGGTAACCCAAGTATCAACCATAGTGCCGCTATCTACATAAGCGCCGATATTCACGTAAGAAGGCATCAATATAGCACCAGGGGCAATATAAGAGCCGTGACGAGCAACCGCATTAGGTACCACACGCACGCCGGCTTTAGCGAAATCTTCTTCGCTGTAATTAGAATATTTACATTCAACTTTATCGTAATAACGCGTATTGCCGCCATCCATCATGCGGTTTTCGTTGATTCTAAATGATAAAAGCACTGCTTTTTTTAGCCATTGATGAGTGACCCAATCGCCATCTATTTTTTCAGCGACTCTTAAGGTGCCTTGATCAAGCAAGTTAAGCGTTTCTGTTACGGCAGAGCGAATCTCAGCAGAAACGTTAGCGGGTGTAATGTCTAAGCGTTGTTCAAAAGCGTCGTTAATAATGTTTTCAAGTTGTGACATGATTCTTCTTTATAGTGTGTTAAGGAAATTTTTAATACGATGAGCGGCTACTATGCAGTCATCGAGTGGTGCAACTAGAGCAATTCTAACATGGTTGAGGCCAGGGTTGAGTCCTTCAAATTCGCGAGATAAAAAACTACCCGGTAGTACGGTGATGTTTTCTCTAGCAAATAACTGTTGGGCAAAGTCGGTATCTGAAATCCCCTTCACTCCCCGTTTGTCAACGGAGGAGGCCAAAGGCTGGGGGATTTTCAACCAAACATAAAATCCAGCAGGTGGTTTGCTAATAGTACAGACCTCTGAAAGTATGTCGATGAATGCAGCAAATTTTTCACGATATAAACGACGATTTTCAATGACGTGCTCTTCGTCTTGCCAAGCCCTAATGCTGGCATATTGGCTAGGCAAAGGCATGGCGCAGCCTTGATAAGTCCGATATTGAAAATACTGATTTAAAATTGCAGCATCTCCTGCAACAAATCCTGAACGTAAACCGGGCGCATTAGAACGCTTAGATAAGCTATGAAAAACTACGCAACGTTTAAAATCATGATGGCCCATTTGATAAGCTGTTTGCAGTAAACCAGCCGGAGGATTTTGTTCATCGTCGTAGAGTTCGCTATAACACTCATCTGAGGCGATGACAAAATCGTATTGTTCGGCTAATTTAATAAGTTTTTCATGATCAGCAGCACTCATCACTGCACCACTGGGATTGCCCGGTGAGCAAATATAAATGAGTTGGCAGCGTTGCCAAATGGCTGCCGGCACAGCATCGAAATCAGCTAAATAACCAGACTCCTCAGTCGTGTTTAAAAAATAGGGCTCTGCCCCAGCTAATAATGCCGCACCTTCATAAATCTGATAAAAAGGATTAGGCATAATAACGACGGGCTGAGTGCTAGGATCAATTAAAAACTGAGCAAAAGAAAACAACGCCTCGCGGGTACCACTGACAGGTAAAACCTGAGTTTCTGGATTAAGGTCTAATGATGGAATTTGAAAGCGTTGAGCTATCCAATCAGCAATGGCGCGTCTTAACTCAGCTATGCCTTTAGTCGTTGGGTAATTAGACAAGCCCGAAATATGGCTTAACAAAGTCTCTTCAATGAAGTGAGGCGTAGTATGAGTAGGCTCACCTATTGATAAGACGATAGCTGATTTGTCGGCAGGCGGAACGATGCCGGCTTTAAGTTGCGCTAATTTTTCAAAGGGATAAGGATGTAAATATTTTAAGTTAGGTGTCATGGCGGTTTACTGATGATGAAAATCTGTCAATTAAACGACAGGAGCTTGTGAGTTGGAAGATCAGCAGGAGTGACTACGCAACTACATTGATTTTGTAAGTGAAACAGATCAGGGATAGTAGCACTTAAATCATTGCCGCCATTTTACCGTAAGTTTTAATATCGGGCTTAGTCTTGTCATAATTATTTTAATGGCTTGCTTTATTATCGGTAGGTCGGGTTAGCGCTAGCGTAACCCGAC
>QVQD01000119.1 GCA_003584875.1 Methylococcales bacterium | reverse complement strand
AAATAATGAACGCTTACATTGTTTGAGGAAAATAATTATGAGTACAATTGAAGAACGAGTAAAAAAGATTGTTGCAGAGCAACTAGGCGTTAAAGAAGATATCGCTACTGATGCTTCATTCGTTGATGACTTAGGCGCAGATTCTCTGGATACAGTTGAACTCGTCATGGCTCTTGAAGAAGAATTCGAATGTGAAATTCCAGATGATGAAGCTGAAAAAATCACAACAGTTCAAGAAGCTATCAATTACGTAGAAAAAAACGCTTAAATATCGATATTAGTGGATGAACCCCTTTCATCCACTAAATCACTTACCACTGACCACCTATCCCTACTTAACTTTTCTTACGGTACATTAAATTGAGCAAACGTCGAGTTGTAATAACTGGATTAGGCGCAGTCACTTGCTTAGGCAATACAGTCTCAGAAACTTGGGATGGTATTATTAACGGCAAAAGTGGCATCAGCGCTATCGATTCCTTTGATATTTCTCCCTTTGCCAGCACCTTTGGTGGCGTCATCAGAAACTTTGACGTTAGCCAGTATGTTCCTGAAAAAGACGCAAAACGTATGGATGGTTTTATTCATTACGGTATTGCTGCTGGATCTCAAGCTATAGAAGATTCTGGACTTGAAATTACAGAAGCGAATGCTGAGCGCATTGGCGTGGCTATAGGTTCAGGTATAGGCGGCATTACCGGCATTGAAGAATGCTATGCCACTTATGAAAAAGGCGGACCTAGACGCATTTCCCCCTTCTTTGTACCTGGCAACATTATCAATATGATTTCAGGTAACCTTTCGATTAAATATGGCTTAAAAGGCCCTAACTTTGCCATAGTTACTGCCTGCACCACAGGCACGCATAATATTGGTGATGCTGCACGTTTAATTAAATATGGCGATGCTGATGTCATGATTGCTGGCGGAGCAGAGCGCTGCACTACCTCACCCACTGCTATGGGTGGCTTTGCATCTGCAAAAGCTCTATCTCGCCGAAATATTGATCCACAGGCAGCGAGTCGCCCTTGGGACAAAGACCGAGATGGCTTCGTTTTAAGCGATGGCGCTGGTGTTATAGTCCTTGAAGAATTAGAACACGCCAAAGCACGTGGCGCAAAAATATACGCAGAATTAGTCGGCTATGGCATGAGCGGCGACGCTTATCACATCACCACTCCTTCTGAAGGCGGAGAAGGTGCGGCTCGATGCATGGTCAATGCCTTACGTGACGCTGGCATCAATGTTGACAATGTTGATTATATCAACGCTCACGGCACATCAACGCCAGCAGGTGATATAGGCGAAACTAAAGCTATGAAAGCCGCATTGGGTGATCATGCCTACAATGTCGCAATTAGTTCATCAAAATCAATGATTGGTCATATGCTAGGTGCAGCAGGCGGGATCGAAGCGGTTATTACTGCCCTCAGTATCAAAAATCAAATAGCCCATGCAACCATCAATCTTGATAATCAAGATCCAGAATGTGATCTCGATTATGTACCGAATACTGCTAGGGATCTAAAAATTGACATTGCAATGTCTAATTCCTTCGGATTTGGGGGAACCAACGGCTCTTTGGTTTTCAAGCGCTACGAATAAGTTAAAGGCGCGCTTATCGTGTCTCTACCTAAGATGCTAATTAATGGCGCTTATAGCCACAAAATTGACCAAACAGATAGAGGCTTTCAGTACGGCGATGGTTTATTTGAAACTATCGCCATTATTGATGGGCAAGCTAGTTTTTTAGAGCTTCATTTAGAGCGACTAGAAAAAGATTGCCATCGCCTTAAAATCCCCTACCCCGGCACTCTACTTCTGAGATCAGAAGTTAAACTACTAACCAAAAAATCTAAAAAAGCGGTACTTAAAATCATACTGACTCGTGGTGTCGGTGGACGTGGTTACCGCCAACCCGACAACATTAACACGACTCGTGTTTTAAGCGTACACCCCTACCCTGATTATCCTGATAGCTATAAAAATCTTGGCATCCACGCCCGTTTATGTGATGTTCGCTTAGGATTAACGCCAGCACTTGCAGGCATCAAACATCTTAACCGACTTGAACAAATATTAGCGCGATCAGAATGGTCAGATCCTTCCATTCAAGAAGGGATTATGCTCGACATCAATGACCACGTCATTGAAGGCACAATGACTAACCTTTTTTATGTTAAAGACGATGTTATCTATACCGCAGCACTTACTTTGTCGGGCGTTTCTGGCATCATGCGCGGCATTATCATCTCTCTTTGCAGGGATCATGAATTTACGGTCATTGAACATAACTTTAAGCAAGCCGACCTATTAGCGGCTGATGAAATCTTTGTCTGTAATTCTATTATCGACATTTGGCCTATTACGGAACTGGCAACAACACAATTCCATGTAGGAGATAAAACACGGCAAATTCAAGCATGGTTAACTCAGCTTCAGGACGAGCAATCTAATCTAAAGCCTGTTATTACAGACCAAAAATTTAATCCTGTCGCTTTTTACAAAAGCCTAGTTGATGAACTGCACTTCACATTAAAACGACTAAATACCCATGTCCGCTCCGTAATTTCGAAAAAAGTTTGCATAACTACAGCTCTGCTTTCATTAGCCTTAGGTAGTTACTGGCTAAACTTGGATTATCAAAATGCCCTACACCAACCAGCTGTTGGTTGTAATACTGTGACCATTGAAATCAGTAAAGGTGATTCCTTTAAACAAATCACTAATAAGCTACTAGAGCAACAGGTTATCTTTAAACCTTTTTGGTTTAGAGTGATTACACTTTTGAATAAAACTAGCAATAAGCTTAAAACGGGCGAATATGAACTACAACCTAATCAAACACTACCAGAAATCATAGCTCTATTTGTACAAGGAAAAACTAAGCACTACGCCATTACCTTTCCAGAGGGCTGGACTTTTAAAGAACTGTTAGCCGCCATAAAAAACAATCCTATTCTTGAGCATCATCTTAATGAAAATGCTTCAGAACAAGTCATGAGCCAACTAGGCATTACTGCTACTGCTCCTGAGGGCCTATTCTTTCCAGACACTTATTTTTTTGAAAAACACAACACCGATATTGAGCTCTTAAAAAGAGCCTATAACAAAATGCAACAGGTACTTGCTCAGGAATGGAATAATAAAGCCGATAATTTACCCATAAAAACACCTTATGAAGCGCTCACTTTAGCTTCTATTATTGAAAAAGAAACGGCTGCTGTGAATGAAAGACCTTTAATTGCAGGTGTATTTAGCCGTCGCCTTCAAACAGGGATGTTATTACAAACAGACCCTACTGTTATTTACGGCATGAATGACTCATACAAAGGCAATATTACCCATAATGATTTAATAACCGCCACACCTTACAATACCTATATTATTAAAGGCCTACCCCCTACACCGATTGCAACTCCTGGGCAAGCCGCTATTAATGCAGCGCTACATCCCGACAGCAGTAACAATATTTATTTTGTAGCAAGAGGTGACGGCACTCATGTTTTTTCTGCTACCTTAGAAGAACATAATTTAGCAGTTAATAATTTTCAAAGGAAGAAACCATGATAAGAGGTAAGTTCATTACTTTAGAAGGAGGAGAAGGGGTTGGTAAAACAACCAATTTGCATTTTATTAGTAGTTATATACAAGAGCATGGCATACCCGTAATCGTTACACGTGAGCCTGGCGGCACTCCACTTGCTGAAAAAATACGTAAACTTTTGTTAGATAATGATAGCGAAGCTGTTTCAGAAACGACTGAACTGCTACTTGTTTTTGCGGCTAGAGCCCAACATATCCAACACGTCATAGAGCCTGCTTTAGCTCAAGGAACTTGGGTTATTTGCGATCGCTTTACTGATGCCACCTACGCTTATCAAGGTGGTGGT
The DNA here is from genome assembly GCA_003584875.1 of Methylococcales bacterium. Lineage (GTDB taxonomy): Bacteria > Pseudomonadota > Gammaproteobacteria > Methylococcales > Methylomonadaceae > Methylobacter_C. The sequence goes on along the minus strand of QVQD01000119.1, from coordinate 4,365 downwards.
CGAAATATGCGTATTAGTACTATTGAATCCTTAGAAAATTGGGTACAAGGAACGTTAAGACCCGACTTAACTATCTTACTAGATGCACCTGTTGAAATCGGTTTAGAGAGAGCCAGACAACGTAGCGCCCTAGATCGTTTTGAATCAGAAAAAACCAACTTTTTTGAACAAGTTAGACGCGCCTATTTATTACAATTAGAATTAAATCCTCAGCGCATTAAACTCATTAAAGCCAATCAGCCCCTGATTGATGTCCAAAAAGCCCTAATTGATCTTATTCAGCCATTACTAAAATGAGCAAACTTCCTTGGCTAGAATCACACTGGCAGCATCTTATTGATTACAGTTCTCAAAACCGCGTTCCTCAAGCCTTGCTCATTAGTGGTCACAAAGGTTTTGGTAAATTACAATTGGCTAGAGAATATACTGCCGCCTTACTATGTGATAATCCCCAACAAAACGGTCTAGCTTGCGAGTGTTGTAATAGCTGTTTACTTTTTAAAGCACAATCCCATCCTGACTTCATTCAGTTACAACCGCTTGAAGCTGGTAAAAACATAACGATCGATCAAATTCGCCAACTAATAACACGCTTAAGCTTAAAGCCTCAGTTTGACGGCTATCGTGTTGTTATCATTGAACCGGCGGAACTGATGAACAATGCAGCAGCCAATGCCTTCTTAAAATACCTAGAAGAACCCACTGAACGCACAGTCGTGATATTAATTACCGACAAACCTACTCGCTTACTTGCCACCATAGTGAGTCGCTGTCAAAAAATAGCTATAAATCAACCCGATAAAGCCGTCCTTAACTCATGGTTACAACAACATACTCAGCAAGAAAATATTAGCCTAATACTAAGCTTAGCCCAAGGCTCGCCTTTACTGGCTTTACAGTACGCTAATGAGAATATTTTGAAGCTCCGAAATGAATGCTTTGAAGCATGGCTTAATATTAGCCAACAGCATATTCATCCGATTATAGTCGCTGAAAACTGGACTAAACTAACGGAAGTACCTTTACTAACTTGGATGACAACGTGGATTATTGATTTAATTAAATGTCGATTTGCAATAGAATTGGACAACTTATATAACCCTGATAAAAAAGACTACTTACAAGCCTTGGTTGAACGAATTGAATCAAAAGGCTTATATGAATTGTATGATTTATTACTGATAAGACAAAAACTCTTAGATACCACTGTTAATAAACAATTACTCTATGAAGAAATTTTAATCACTTGGTCTGATCTTAATATCAGAAATAAAACATGATAGAAACAACGTCGTCAGAAAACACTCTATTTCATACCATTACAGACAAAAATGATTTGTATGACGCCTACATGCCATTTGTTATCAATGGGGGTCTGTTTATTTCTACCAACCTGCCTTATGAAATGGGTCAAAAAGTATCCCTAGTATTAACTTTAATGGATGAAATCGAGCCATTCACTATTTCTGGCAAAGTTATCTGGACGACACCACACTCTGAAGGTTATAGACCTAGCGGCATAGGCATACAATTTAATAAAAAAGATGACATCACCGTTCGCAATAAAATAGAAACCTATTTGGCCGGCACCCTTTTGTCCGACCGATCAACCTTTACTATGTAATATTAAGCTATGCTAATCGACTCACATTGCCACTTGGATCGTATTGACTTAACACCTTATCAAGATGATTTTGCCTGCTTTATGCAAGAAGCTAAGGTACAACAACTTGACCACCTCTTATGTATCGCAATTGATCTGGAATCTTACCCAGCCATGGTTGATTTAGTCAGCCCCTATGCACAAATATCGCTTACTGTAGGCGTACACCCGAACGTACAAGATGGTAAAGATCCCAGCCTAGAAGAACTTATTGCTTTAGGGCAAGCCGATAAAGTAATCGGCATAGGTGAAACCGGCTTAGATTATTTTCGTAGTTCTGGTGATTTAGAATGGCAACACCAGCGCTTTAGAACGCATATACGCGCAGCTAAAGCACTGAAAAAGCCTTTAATCATCCATACCCGTGAAGCTCAAATTGATACTTTACGCATATTAAAAGAAGAAAATGCTGGAGAAGTCGGCGGCATCATTCATTGCTTTACTGAAAATTGGGATTTTGCTCAGAAAGCTTTAGATTTAAATTTCTATATCTCTTTCTCGGGCATAGTCACTTTCAATAGCGCCCAAGAAATTAAAGACGTAGCAAAAAAAGTTCCTGCAAATAGATTTCTAATCGAAACTGATTCACCCTATTTAGCCCCAGTACCGTTTCGCGGCAAAACCAACTACCCAACCTATGTACGTTATGTAGCCGAACATATCGCCGAATTACGAGGGATCTCACTCACTAAAGTTGCCGACCTATCTTCTGAAAACTTTCACAAGCTTTTTTCTAATTAGCCATGTCGGTCGGGTTAGCGCAGCGTAATCCAACATTTTGAACAATCAGTAGGCCGGAATAAGACTTTACGAGCGTAAGCGAGTAAAGCGTTTCCGGCATCAGCACCGCACCTGCGCCAGAAACCGCCATTACGCGCTGCGCTAAAATGGCCTCATTCCTACCGACAGTTGCTACAAGTGTCGGGTTACGCTATCGCTAACCCGACCTACGTGTTTAACATCCACTCTTTAGGTGCGGCCCAAGTATCCAACCAAACAGGGATTTGTTCTGATGGCATAGGTTTGGCTATATAGTAACCTTGGGCAATATCACAACCCATCGCCAATAACATTTCTCCTTGTTCAAGGGTTTCAATACCTTCTGCAACTAGTTTATAAGCTAATTTATTGGCTAAATAACAAATAGATTCTAGTATCAAAATAGTTTGGCTGTTTTCGTGGGCTTTGTTGATAAAACTACGATCAATTTTGATGGTTTTAGCAGGCAACTCACTCAGCAGACTCAGCGATGAATAACCTGTGCCAAAATCATCTAAAGCAAATGAAATGCCCATGGCTTCGCACTCAATCATAATTTTTTTAACTTTTTTCATATTATGAATGATGCCAGACTCTAAAATCTCAATTTCCAAGCTACCAAAAACATAATCCGGATAACGGACTATTATGTTTTTTAGAGACTCTATAAATCGATCTTGCTGTAATTGTTTAGGATGGATATTAATACTAATCGCTGTATTTAAACCCTGATTTTGCCATTGTTGCAACTGAGCTAATGCCGCATTAATAACCCACACACCTATATCATTGTTTAGGTGATGATTCTCAATTAAAGGCAAAAACTCACTAGGCGGTAATACGCCATGGATCGGATGATTCCAACGAATGAGCGCTTCGACACCCATTAAGTTGCCTGTGCGCATATTTACTTTGGGCTGGTAATACAAGACAAACTCCCCGCTAGCTAATCCTACTTGCATTTCAACCAGACGTTGATTCCTTTTATTATCCTGCCAGTCTACTTGGTGATCAAAAATGTAATAGGTATTTTTTCCAGAGTTCTTTGCTATATACATAGCTTGATCTGCGCGGTGTAACAAATCTTGAGCAGCTAAATCTTTATCCATCTCGCCATTAAACAAAGCACAACCTATACTAGCAGAGGCCTGTAAATTTTCCGTGTTATAGGGCACAGAGATATTACATGCTTGCAACACCTTATTTAAAAGAACATTAATATCCGAAAACTGAGACAATTCCGGCAATAAAATAACAAACTCATCACCCCCCAGTCTTGCCAAGGTATCTGATTTTCGTAGTACATTAGACATAGCTAAACTAATGGCGACTAAGAACGCATCACCGGCATCGTGCCCATATTGGTCATTAATAGCTTTAAAACCATCAAAATCTACAAATAACAGCGCCATTTTAGCGTTATGCCTAATCGAGTTAGCCATCGCTTGCTTAATTCTGTCATTTAACAGCAAACGATTAGGTAAGCCTGTTAAGGTATCATAATAAGCAAAACGTTCTAAATGTTGACGTTTTTCAATAATCGCACTAATGTCACTAGAAATTGCCAAATAACGTTCAAAGCTTCCATCTGCACTTTGAACACGAGTAATCGTGCTAACGGCAGAATAAATTGAACCATTCTTTTTACGATTAATGACTTCGCCACTCCAAAAACCAGTGCTATTGATCTCATGCCACATTTGTTTATAGAAACTCAACTCATGCATGCCTGATTTAATAATACGGATATGCTGACCCAGTAATTCAGTTCGAGTATAGCCAGTAACCTCAATAAAGCGCTGATTGACATCCCAAATAATACCATTAGCATCCGTGCTATAAATTAATTCTAGACTATAGTTAAAAAAATCATTTGCCATACTATCTTTTTTAACATCAGCATTATCCATGCAATAAGTGATATAGCCATTAAACATACCCTT
>QVQD01000111.1 GCA_003584875.1 Methylococcales bacterium | reverse complement strand
ACGATAAGCTGTAGGGCGACAAATTCGCCCAGTATTTCTAGTAATTGTAGGCCGGAATAAGACCACCCAAGCGTAGCGCGTGGTGGCGTTTCCGGCACACGATCGGTATGAATGCCGGAAACGCTTTACTCGCTGACGCTCGAAAAGCCTTATTCCGGCCTACAGCTAACCCGACCTACGTCAACAAATCAATACGTTGGGTGCGAGATGATAAGCTGTAGGGGCGAATTCATTCGCCCAGTATTTGTAGGTCGGGTTAGCAATAGCGTAACCCGACAAGATTACCTTTGAAATGTCGGGTTACGCTTCGCTAACCCGACCTGTCATAGATAAGTCAAGTCCTTAAATATAATCTATTTTCAGGTCTATACCCTGCACGAAACTACAAAAAAGTTTAACTGTGGGCAGAGGCAGATATTAATCTTCCAGCTGCTGTATACCGTCTAGCCACCATTTTGGCTGAACACTGACGGTAGGTTTAATAAAATGCCAGATTTCTTTAATCTGTTGGGTAGAGCCATTAATATCTTCGCGCATGATGGCATCAAACAACACGGTCGCTTGCAATTCGGAACCTATTTCCCGCACTTCCAATAACTCAGCATCTAACTTTAATAGCTCAGTGATATTATCAGTCGTCGAAGCTTTCAGTTGAGACTGAATCTCAGCAAACACCTTATCCGTGGTTAAACCTCTGATCTCAGCTAAATCCTTATCGTCCCAAGCTTTTTGCAGAGCGCTATATGCCATTTTTGCACCTGTCAAAAAGGCAAGGCTATCAAAGCCTTGTGGAATCTTGCTTTGTTGATTGTTATGGCTGAAAGATGGACCGACCGGCTTTTTAAATAAAATATCTGTATCAAGACCTGCTGGACTTGAGGGCATCGTAGGTGATTGTGAACCATAAGCACTGCGCTGATAAGCCTGTTGTGATGCAGTACTGGCTTTAGAGCCAAATAACTTATACAACACATAAGCTAAGCCTATTAAAACCAGAATATCCATAACATTAATATTCTCAAAGGCACCACCAAAGAATAACGCACCTAATAAGCCACCCAAAGCTATTCCACCTAGCATACCCATTAGGCCACCACGTTGAGCCATGCTTTGTCTTGCGGTTTGATTTTGAGCCGTTGCCTGTTGTTGACTGGCAGAATGACTAGGCGGCAAAGCTGAGCGTTGAAACGGTGCATTGTACGCAGGTCTACTACCAAATGAACTACCCCCACCAAAACGTTTGGCTTCAGCATCGCTCATGCCCGATAACACTAAGCAAACACCGATAACCAAAAAAGCCACCATAGAGCTATATTTATTCATGAAATCACCTGCCTTAAATAAGTTGTCATTATTCTAGTTTATAATCATCAAAACGATATCAATTGCTTTGAATACTTCCCGGCGCCAACCCTCACTGCCCAAAGTTAAGCATTTGTAAAGGCGACAGATTCGCCCTGTATCATGGAACATCGGAATACTAGGCGAATCGGTCGCCTCTACAGCATAGGTATCTAAACAAGCTTCTTATCGGCGTGGAAACGATAAAAAACACCGTAGGGGCGTATTGCATACGCCCAACATTGAAAGTCCAATGTTATAGAGCTTATTTTATAAGGGCGTATGCAATACGCCCCTACGATCTTCACCACATTGTTATCGTTCTCGCGTGGGAATGCTAACAATTATTTGTGTAGATACCTATGCCCCTAAAGGTGTAGCGCTTTTTTCCTATACTTAACTGTGGGCAGTTGTAGTTGGTTAACAAAGCACTGGCACCGTTGGTGTGGAAGTTCTGTCTTGCTTATCTACCTAGTAAACTTAAGATCAAACCAACGCCCTGTTTTTAAAGTATAATTGATCTAAGTTAACAAATTATTACCGCAAATTAATATAACATAAGCCTATATGCTTCTAACACTACGCAAATTTTTGATCATATATCTAACGGTACTGCAATTATTTGCCCCGTTAGTTCATGCTCATGCGAGTGACTCACATAGCAATCAAGGCTTTCATTTACCAGGCTTAGAGGACTTCAGCAGCCAGCATGACTCGCTTTCTACCCTAAAAGCACCTGCATTTCATACTTGTGTCGATGGCGTGCTCGTTAGCGTCGGCTTGGGCCTTAAACAAAAAGAAAATCCTGCTCTGTTCAATAATAATTATTATCTAACTCAACAGATACCTTCATTACCCAAGCCAAGCCTAGTCTTAAAAATCTATGATTCAGCACCGGAACAATCAATACTGTTACCTTTGGTTGCCTCATCCCCACCTACTCGAGCCCCACCTCGTCTATAATTAATTAAAAACAACTCAGCTTTAATCGGAGTGCAAACCTAGGTTTGTATTCAAAGTTTGATTATTTATAAACTTGGAAACTGTGGCTTTTGTACTTAAAGCAAGCTTACATGCTTTGATATCCCTACAAACAAACGCCAAGATGCTTTATCTTTTACGCGGTAAACCGCATTGAGCTTACTATGTATTTCTTAGAAGTTATCAGAAAATCTGTACCTAGGCTCGCGCCAACACTTTTTCTATCCACACTATTTTTGGCTTTAGCCCTCCCCGCTCAGGCCTTACCTTCAGATTGGCAGGCTACAGAAATAGCCCATGCTGTCGATCATCATGACCCTATTTTTATTGATGAAACCTTAAGCTTAGCTAAGCTTATAGATTTAACTATGGAGAAATATCCTGATACGGCTTGGCTGAATGCCTTAGAAGAACAAGCAGCAGCAATAAACGAACGCAGTCAAAGCTGGACAGCTGGAGCGACTCAAGCCACTTTAGGTTATCAATCTATGAGCACTTTTAAATTAAATTATGGCTCAGTAGGACTACAGGTGCCGCTGTGGAATTTAGGGCAACGTGATGCTGAGCATCAACTAGCCACTCAAGCAGAAACCAGCGCAGAAGCGCAAGCGACGGCCATTAAGTTACGCGTTGCAGGCTTAATTAGAGGCGCTTTATGGGACATGGATCTCGCTAAAATTCGCTATGACCAAGCTCAGGCGGAACTTGGAATTTACGAGCGTTTATTAAGCAGTATTCATCGTCGTGTTGAATTAGGTGACTTACCTAAGGCTGATGAATTATTAGCAAAATCAGAATTACTACAAAAACGCTCCACTTTTACAGCGGCAGAAGCAGAACTCATGCATAGCCGTAAACGTTATACATCAATTACCCAAATTAACAAATTACCCATGCATTATGAAGAAGAGTTGGTGGCTTTAAAGGAATATGGACAAAATCATCCTAGCTTAGCGGCTATTAATCATCAGATTGAGCACAAACAAGCTGAGCTTAATGCCCTTAAAGCCATAGGCTCTGGTCAAAGCCATGCTATTGCTGGTTTATTAAGTGATGAAGGCATTGATTCCCGTAGTAATAAAGCCGAGTTTTTTAATGTAGGCGTCATTGTGCCTTTTGGTGGCAGTATTCATGCCCAACCTCAGATAGCTGCGCTTAATGTTGAACTTAATAAGCTCATCGCTGAACGCGCTCAATTGAACCGTAGCTTAGAGCAAGCTCATCATGAAGCAGAGCATAATTTAGAAGTTAATCGTGTTGAACTCGATACCGCTAATGAACAAAAAGCTGTTTCCGAAGAACTGTTAACCATGACTCAACTAGCCTTTTCGGTAGGTGAAATTAATTTATTTGATTTATTAAAAATTCAGTCCAGAACCCAACAAGCCATACTTTATGCTAAAGAACGCGCCGTGATGTTACAGCGTGACAAGGCCCTGTATAACCAAGCCGTAGGAATGATGCCATGAAATTAACACCAGCAACAAGAATCAAAGCATCTGCTGCAGCGATATGCCTACTCCTAACCAGCTCAGGCTTTATTTTCCCAGCAGTAGCCGCTGAAAATACGATTACTATCAGCCAAGATTATGTCAACAATTTAGGCATCGTTCTTGGTAAATTAAAACCTGCCAAACAAATACCCTTATTAACTGCACCCGCCAAAGTCGTCATTCCACCTGGACATGAATATATAGTCAGTGCCTCACAAGCCGGCCTCATTACTCAACTCAATGCCGCGCTAGGGGATACCGTTAAAAAAGGCCAAGTATTAGCACAATTAAACAGCCCTGATCTACTATCGATGCAACGCCTTTATCTTAAAGCGGTCAGCGAAATGCAATTAAGTGACTTTAGCTATCAGCGCGATAAAAAACTGGCTGCAGAGGGTGTTATTGCCGAACGACGCTGGCAAGAAACTAGCAATCTGCATAATACTATTGTCTCTGAAGCCAATGAATATAAGCAATTATTAGAAATTGCAGGCATGTCGAATGAAGAGATTAATAAGCTGACTCAAACTCGTCAATTAAGTAGCCTGTTAAGTGTACACGCGCCTATTTCAGGCGTGGTTATGGATCGTATGGCGGCAACGGGTGAGCGCATGAGTATCTTGGCCCCACTTTACCGCATCGCTAATCTGGATGAACTTTGGATAGAAATCAATATTCCTCATGAGCATATAGGTCAAATTAAAGTGGGCGACCAAGTTCAAATTGAAAATAGCCCTATCTATGCACAAATAACCCTACTAGGGCAAAGCGTCAATCCAGAGAATCAAACCTTGCTAGCACGAGCAATGATCAAAGATTCTAAAGGTCTCATTAAACAACATGTGTCAGTGCGAGCGGGCGAATCGATTAATACCCAAATCATTCAAGCCAGCGACAAAGTTGTTTTTAAAGTCCCCAATAGTGCTATTGCTCAAAATGAAGGGCTCCCCTATATTTTTATCCGTAGCCAAGATGGCTTTACTGTCAGCCCTATTTCTGTGATCGGTAAACAAGGCGATGAATCTATCATTAGCGGCAACCTAAGCGGAAATGAAAGTATCGCTATTAAAGGCGCTGTAGCCCTTAAAGCCAATTGGCTGGGCTTAGGAGCTGAATAATGCGAGGCTTAATTCGTTTTGCGCTCAGCCAACGCCTACTGATGTTGATAGCAGTGCTACTGCTTGCAGGTGCGGGCTACTACTCTTTTAAAAACATTCCTATCGATGCCTTTCCTGAAGTATCACCTACGCAGGTAAAAATCATTGTTAAGGCGCCAGGCATGACGCCAGAAGAAGTGGAATCACGTATCACAGCTCCCATTGAGATTGAGCTATTGGGTATTCCCCATCAAACCATGCTGCGCTCGATTGCTAAATATGCCTTAACTGACATTACTGTTGATTTTTCTGAGGGCACTGATATTTATTGGGCTCGTCAACAAATTGCCGAACGTCTCAATACTCTATGGAACACTTTGCCGAGCGGTGTTCAAGGCGGTATAGCTCCGATGACCACACCCTTGGGTGAAATGTTCATGTTTTCTATAGAAGGCGGCGATCTAAGCCTCATGGAACGCCGAGATTTGCTAGATTGGGTGATACGTCCGGCACTGCGCACGGTTCCAGGAGTCGCTGATGTGAACTCATTAGGCGGTTTGGTTAGAAGCTTTGAAGTCATACCCGACAATACCAAACTATCTGCCCGAGGCATCAGCATTGAAAAGTTGATGGCTACCTTGCAAAACAACAACCGTAATGATGGTGCTGGTCGCATGAGTGATGGTGAAGAAGCATTGATAGTTCGTGCTGAAGGCCGCATTAAAACCTTGGCTGATGTCAGTACCTTAGTCGTAGAAAATAAAAATGGTATTCCTATTACTGTTGCCGATGTTGCTGATGTCAATATCGGTGCTTTAACACGCTATGGCGCCGTGAGTAAAAATGGTGAAGGAGAAGCCGTCACTGGTCTAATACTGAGTTTACGCGGCGCTAATGCCAGACAAACCATCGCAGGTATTGAGCAAAAACTAGCTCAAATTAGCCCTAGCTTTCCTAAAGGCGTTACTGCACAAGTCTTTTATAATCGCGCCAACTTGGTCAATAAAGCAGTAACCACTGTTTTAGATGCCCTACTTGAAGCCGTTGTCTTGGTGATTACCTTATTGATTTTATTTCTAGGTAATTTACGCGCCGCCTTAGTCGTGGCATTTGTGCTACCGCTAGCAGCACTATTTACCTTCATCTTAATGAAAACCATGGACATGTCAGCCAATCTAATGAGTTTGGGCGGTTTGGCTATTGCCATTGGTATGCTGGTCGATGCTGCCGTCGTAGTCGTTGAAAATATCATTACCCATTTAGCAAACCTTGAAAAAGCTCAACGCTTACCTAGATTACATGTTATTTATCGGGCAAGCTGTGAAGTAGCCGGCCCCGTTACTTCTGGTATATTAATTATTATTATTGTGTTTTTACCCCTATTAACCCTGCAAGGCTTAGAAGGAAAGTTATTCACACCGGTGGCTTTAACAATAGTTTTTGCACTTAGCGGTTCTTTGATATTATCGCTATCAGTGATTCCTGTATTAGCCTCTTATTTACTTAAAGAAGTCTCACACGAAGAACCTTGGTTACCTAGACAACTTCAAAAAGTCTATCAACCCGCCTTGTCATGGTGCTTGACTCATAGTAAACAGGTTTTTACCGCAGCCGGACTATTACTGGCTATTACCATCATGGTATTTACCCAAATCGGCAGTACCTTTATGCCAACTATGGATGAGGGCGATATTATTTTACAATTAGAAAAATTACCCTCGATTACCTTGGAACAATCGGTCGCTCTTGATGGACAGGTACAAAAAAATCTACTGAAACATATCCCAGAAATTGCCACTATCGTTTCCCGAGTCGGCGCCGATGAATTAGGTCTTGATCCTATGGGCTTAAATGAAACGGACACTTTTTTAGTGCTAAAACCTAAAGATCAATGGCGGATGTCCACTAAAGAAGCTTTAATCGAAGAAATACGCAAAGTCATGGCTGAAACACCGGGTATCGCTTTTGGCTTTACTCAACCTATAGAAATGCGCGTCTCAGAAATGCTCACTGGCACACGAGGTGATGTCGCTGTTAAATTGTTTGGTACCGATCTAGCCGTTTTAAATGAAAAAGCCAATGCCATTGCTGAAACTCTCAAGCATATCAAAGGCTCTAGTGACGTCTTTGCTAAACAAAATGACGGCATGCAATCTTTATCAGTGAGTATCGATAAATTAGCTGCGGGTCGTTTAGGCTTGAATAGCGACAGTATTGAAACTCTATTACGCTCCCAAATCGAAGGTTTAAATTTAGGAATCGTTCAAGAAGGCATTAAGCGTACACCGCTGATTTTACGTGGCAGCACCAACACCGCCAATTTTGACAATCTACAAATTACCTTAGCCAATGGCAGCCATGTTCCAGTATCCACCATTGCTACTATTCAAAAAGTTGAAGGCGTGGTCGCTGTGGGGCGTGAAGGTGGACAGCGCTTTGTAGTGATACGCAGCAATGTACAAGACCGAGACTTAGTCGGTTTTGTCGAAGAAGCGCGTAAAGCAGTGGCCGAAAATGTTGCCTTGCCTACCGGCTACACACTTGAGTTTGGTGGTCAATTTGAAAACCAACAACGAGCTGCTGCCACATTATCCTTAGTAGTACCTATTTCCTTAGCACTGATCTTCTTACTATTGTTTTCAACGTTCGGCTCGGTACGTCAAGCAGCTTTAGTGTTATCCAACATTCCTTTGGCTATGGTCGGTGGCGTATTTGCCCTGTGGTTTTCAGGTGAATATTTATCAGTGCCCGCCTCGGTTGGCTTTATCGCTTTATTGGGGATAGCAGTACTTAATGGTGTAGTTATGGTTAGTTACTTCAATCAACTTAAAGCCACTGGAATGGATTTGCTGAAAGTAGTCACTTTAGGTTCATCTCGACGCTTAAGACCAGTCATGATGACCGCCAGCATAGCTGCTTTTGGGCTAATACCCTTATTATTTGCCACTGGGCCTGGTTCAGAAATTCAACGACCTTTAGCCATTGTAGTCATAGGTGGCTTAGTATCGTCTACCTTTTTAACGTTATTCTTATTGCCGATATTATACAAATTATTCGGCTTAGCTAAGGAGATCAAAGCATGAGCAGCGAATACTTAGTGACGCTCAATATTCCACCAAGCCTTGAAGAAATGCTGGTAGACCAATTGCTAGTCATGGAAACTGAACATGGCTTTAGTAGTTTTCAGGTATACGCTCATCATCATGATAACAAGGGGCTATCACTGGCTGAACAAGTTACGGGGCGTCAAAAACGCACTCGTTTTCAGATGTATATACCCGAACAAGAATTGCCTAATTTATTAGCGCAACTACGAAGGGACTTTAAAGGCTCCGGCATACAATATTGGGTTATGCCTGTTATTGATAGTGGGGTTATTTAGGGATTGGAATAGCTTTAGGGGCGTATTGAATACGCCCCTAAATATTTAGACCGTGATTTAATTCAGGTGTAGGTCGAGTT
>QVQD01000224.1 GCA_003584875.1 Methylococcales bacterium | reverse complement strand
TACTTGTGTAGATAGCTATAGTTTGAGAGGGGTATTAATATCAAGCTTGTCAACTACAGCATGCTTTGGCTGTAGTTGACTTTCGTATCTTGAAAGGTGCTGGCTTGAATCAGACTTTATTTGATTTTAGCTTCTTTGTAGATAACATGCTTACGAAGAATGGGATCAAACTTTTTGATTTCCATTTTCTCTGGCATAGTGCGTTTGTTTTTGGTCGTGGTGTAGAAGTGACCAGTGCCTTCGGTAGAAATTAATTTAATTTTATCGCGCATTGTTTATCTCCTTAAACCTTGGTGCCGTTTTTACGTAAATCTGCTAAAACAGCATCTATGCCATTTTTATCAATGATACGCATTGCTTTTGTAGAAATTCTGAGGCGCACCCAACGATTTTCGCTTTCTACCCAAAATCTGTGATGTTGCAGATTAGGAAGGAAACGTCTTTTAGTTCTGTTGTTTGCGTGTGATACGTTGTTACCTGTAACAGGTTGTTTACCAGTTACTTGACATACTCTAGACATGATTGACCTCTTGGTGCGCCTAAATTTATAAATTAGCCAATCTTTATACCAAAAAATCTTTTCAAGGTAAATAACTATCTATAAAATAAACTCATTAATCATCTGCTACTAAAGAACATTAAAGGACAATAATGCCTATAAAACTCGGCATGGTCATGGATTCCATAGACCATATCAATATCAAAAAAGATACTAGTTTTGCCATGTTGCTTGAAGCACAAGCTAGAGGTTGGGAGCTGCATTATATGGAGCTTAATGATCTGTTCCTTAGAAATGGCAGGGCTTATGCAAGAACTCGAACTCTCACCGTACAGCGTGATGCTCAGCATTGGTATCAGTTTATTTCAGAACAAGATATTCCTCTGGATCAATTAAATGTCATTTTGATGCGCAAGGATCCGCCTTTTGATCAAGAATATATTTATGCCACCTACTTATTAGAGCGCGCTGAAAGTATGGGAGTTTATGTAGTCAATAAGCCGCAGTCTTTGCGTGATGCGAATGAAAAGTTATTTACGGCTTGGTTTCCTCAATGTTGTGCAGAGACATTAGTGGCTAGAGAGCCTGCTCGCATCAGAAGTTTTTTGCAGGAGCAGGGTGAGATTATATTAAAACCGCTAGATGGGATGGGCGGCACATCAATTTTTCATCTGCGCCAAAACGATCCTAATCTGAGTGTGATTTTGGAGACCATGACCCAATACAATAGTCGTTATGTCATGGCTCAAAAGTATCTGCCTGAAATAAAGGATGGCGACAAACGAATTCTTATGATTAATGGTGTAGCCATTCCTTATGCTTTAGCGCGTATACCTGCGCAAGGTGAAACACGAGGTAATCTTGCTGCGGGTGGGCATGCTGAAGGCAGGCCTTTAACAGAACAAGACTTATGGATTGCTAATCAGGTCGGGCCTACCTTACGAGAAAAAGGCTTAGTTTTTGTTGGCATTGATGTCATTGGTGATAAATTGACCGAAATTAATGTGACTAGCCCTACCTGTGTTCAAGAGTTGGATAAGCAATTTGGAATTAATATAGCTGGCATGTTAATGGATCACATTGATAAAAAATTGCAATGCAATGATAACTAGGATTATTTTTACAAGGAATCGCACGGTATTAAACAATAAAGATGTTTTATTGATTGCAACAGCTGCAGCGGTCTTCTTTCATCTGGTGATGGTTATAGCTTGGAGTTTAAGTGCAGAGGACGTACAGCCAGAACGCATAGCGACTCCAATTGATGTCACTTTAATTAGCGCACCGTCAGAGAAAATAGACGATAAGGCTGAGTTTTTGGCGCAAGATAATCAGTCGGGTGGCGGACGTAAGGCAAGTCAGGCGGAATCTCCTGCACAACAAGCTGCTAGTAACAACGGACAGCAAAAATCAAATCCTATCAAAAAGGTGGATCATGATGGGCATAAAACCAAAGCTGCTCAACGCATATTAACGTCTGATAAAGCCGAAAGAAAAGCCGTTTCAGCAAAAAAACCAGCAGACTTCAATGAAGCCCAGCAGCATCCAAAATTGACCGCCGATTTATTACAGCAGCAAATTGCCCAATTAGGCACAGAAATTAGGCAAAGCCAACCTAGCTCAGAACAAGCTAAAATAAAATTTGTAGACGCTGTGAGTGCTCACAAATATATTGCCGCTCAATATATGAAAGATTGGGAAAATAAAGTAGAGCGTACAGGAAATCTTAATTATCCTGAAATTGCTTTAAAGAAAGATTTTTCTGGTACATTAACCATGGATGTCGGCATTAATGCTGATGGCAGCATATACAGTATTCGAATCGGTAAGTCGTCTGGAAATTTAGGATTAGATGAGGCAGCTAAAAAAATTGTGCGTATGAGCGCGCCTTTTGCGCCATTGCCTTTAGACTTACGGAAAGAAGTGGATATTTTAGTCATAACCCGTGTTTGGAAATTTTCGGATGAATCAGGTTTAGTGACACAGTAATGGATAGCTTAAGTCAGCATAATCTTCGATACTTACTTTTATGAATCAAATGACCTATTTAAATGATCAGTTTATTATCGCCATGCCAGCCTTGGCGGACCCCAACTTTTTTCATACGGTGACGTATTTATGTCAGCATAATGAAGAAGGGGCTTTGGGTATTATTATTAACAGACCTGCAGAAATGAAGTTGGGTGAGATTTGTAAGCAAATGAATATCTCTTACCAATCAGATAGTATTGCTGAAACCCCCGTTTATATGGGTGGCCCCGTACAGCAAGATCGCGGTTTTGTTTTGCATACTGCTGGCGCTAATTGGGATGTGACTTTTGCTGTTTCCGATACGATTTCTTTAACGACCTCAAGAGATATTATAGAAGCCATTGCAGCCAATAAAGGCCCGGAGCAGTTTCTGATTGCACTGGGTTATGCCGGTTGGGGGGTTGGGCAATTAGAAAAAGAAATGTTAGAGAATGCTTGGTTGAATACGCCTAGTGGCAAACATATTATATTCGATACCCCGATAAATAATCGCTGGCAGGCTGCTGGTAGCCAAATCGGCATTGATATTAATCAATTAACGACACCGGCAGGACATGGTTAAGCAAGACCCTTTAGTTGCAAAATGCAGTGCAGATACCTATTTAGGTTTTGATTTTGGCAATAAAAAAATTGGCACGGCTGTGGGTCAAACCATCACAGCCACAGCCAGTCCTTTGGTTACCATACGTTCAATTAATCAAAATCCGAATTGGCAAATCATTAGTCAGCTCATTCAAGAGTGGCGCCCAACTGGTTTGGTGGTCGGCATATCAAAACAATTTGATGGCACGGATAACCCAATAACGCCACGTATGATAAAATTCTGCCGCCAACTCGAAGGCCGTTATCAATTGCCTGTTTATCAGCAAGATGAAACGCTATCAACCTTTGAAGCTAAACAATTATTGTTTGATGAAGTTAATGTGAATGCGAGTAAGCTCTGGGAGGTTCAAGATCAGCTTGCTGCTCAGCTTATTTTACAAACTTGGTTAAACGACTTTAAGAATAAAGAAAAGGATCATTAAGTGCTGGATATAAACGATTTACTCAATAAGCTGGAAACTGAGCTAAAGCGTGTCATTGTTGAAAGAGGGTTAGTTGATCCTCTGATGATCGGTGTTCGCACCGGTGGCGTATGGGTCGCCGAACAGTTGCATCAACGTTTAGGCATTAAAGATGAGTTAGGCTTACTCGACATCTCATTCTATCGCGACGATTTCTCACAAATTGGCGTTAATCCTAATGTAAAGCCCAGTCATTTACCTCAGGACATTAAAGGTCGCGATATTATCTTGATCGATGATGTTTTTTATACAGGAAGAACCATACGCGCTGCTCTTAATGAGATTTTCGATTATGGGCGACCTAATCAAGTGGTATTAGCGGTATTGATTGAGCGTGATGGCAAGCAAATTCCTTTATGTCCAGATTGTGTAGGCACTAGCATTAGCTTGAATGCAGGACAGCGCATCAAATTAACAGGCCCTAGTCCTTTAGGTATTCATCTACAAACACTTGATGCGGTAGCTTAAACCATGACTGAAAATATCCAGCTTAATTCTAAAGGCAAACTTAAGCACTTTTTGAGTATTGAAGGTTTAAATAAAACCTTATTAACAGAAATTTTGGATATAGCCGAATCCTTTATCGGCATGAATGACCAGCAGATTAAAAAAGTGCCTTTGTTGCGTGGTAAAACCATCGTTAACCTGTTTTTTGAAAATAGCACCCGCACGCGAACGACTTTTGAGCTGGCCGCTAAACGTTTATCCGCCGATGTACTGAGCATGAGTATTGCGACTTCATCAACTTCTAAGGGTGAAAGTTTACTCGATACCATTCGCAATTTAGAAGCCATGTTTGTCGATATGTTTGTCGTGCGTCATGGTATTAGTGGCGCTGCACATTTTATAGCTCAGCATACCTCTCCACATATTAGTGTCATAAATGCCGGTGATGGCCAACATGCTCATCCAACACAAGCGATGTTGGATATGTTTACTATTCGGCAATTTAAACAAGATTTTTCTAATCTGCGTGTCGCCATTATTGGTGACATACTTCATTCTAGGGTGGCTAGATCACAGATTCAGGCCTTAAATATCTTGGGTGCTGCTGAAGTGCGTGTACTTGCGCCTAAGACTTTGCTGCCTTCGCATGTGGAAAGTTTAGGGGTTAATGTCTCGCATGACTTAACCTCGGGGCTTAAAGATATTGATGTCATTATCATGTTACGACTCCAAAAAGAGCGCATGACTTCGGCTTTATTACCCAGTGAAAGTGAATATTTTAAATGTTTTGGTTTGACCGAAGCCAAGTTAAAAATAGCTAAACCCGATGCCATTGTCATGCATCCAGGCCCAATAAACCGAGGCGTAGAAATCGATTCTAAAGTCGCTGATGGTCCGCAGTCCGTTATTCTTAAACAAGTCAGTAACGGTATAGCCATACGAATGGCTATTATGGCTATGGCGATGCAAAAACAAGGAGCCGCAGAATGAGCCAGATACTGATTAAACAAGGGCAACTTATTGATCCTGCTAATAACATCAATCGTATCGCTGATGTATACATATCTGAAGGTAAGGTGGTCTCTGTCACTGATGAGCCAGCAGGCTTTACACCAACGACTGTTATAGACGCCAGTAATAAAATCATCTGTCCTGGGTTTATAGATTTAAGTACCAGACTACGTGAACCCGGCCAAAGTCGTAAAGCGACTTTTAAAAGTGAAGCGATTGCAGCAGCCAG
The DNA here is from genome assembly GCA_003584875.1 of Methylococcales bacterium. Classification (GTDB taxonomy): domain Bacteria; phylum Pseudomonadota; class Gammaproteobacteria; order Methylococcales; family Methylomonadaceae; genus Methylobacter_C. The sequence continues at coordinate 3,094 of QVQD01000224.1, read as the reverse complement.
TGCCGGCATCACCACCATGTGCTTGCAACCAGATACTAACCCAGTTATTGATACGCCCGCAGTCGCAGAATTAATTAAAGAACTGGCTGAAAAAGCGCAATATCCACAAATCTATCCGATTGCCGCTTTAACTCGAAAACTGGAAGGCACAGAGCTGAGTTCCATGTTATCCCTAAAGCAAGCAGGATGTATTGCTGTAGGTAATGCTCAGCAAGCCGTTAAAAACTTACTAATACTTAGACGTGCAATGGAATATGCCGCGAGTCATGACTTATTAGTCATGTTCCGACCTAATGATTATTGGTTAGGCAATAATGGTTGCGCCCATGAAGGCACTTTTGCTACTCGCTATGGCTTGCCTAGTATTCCAGAAGAAGCAGAAACGATAGCTTTAGCTCAGTGTTTAGAACTTGTGGAACTTACAGGTTGCCGTATGCACTTTGGACAGCTCAGTTGTAAACGCTCAGTGATTAAGATTTTTCAAGCCAAAAAATATGGCTTGAATGTCAGTGCCGATGTCGCTATTCATCAATTACATTTAACACAAGATGACATGATTCCTTTTGACAGTAGTTATCATGTATTGCCGCCTTTCCGTACCGAAGATGATAAACAGTATTTACGCCAAGGTTTAGCCAGTGGCACTGTTAATAGTATTTGTTCAGATCATCAGCCACACGATGTCGACGCTAAATTAGGGGCCTTTCCAGAAACAGAAGCCGGTGTATCGTCCTTGGAAACACTGTTGCCGCTTATGCTTAGGCTCGTTGATCAAGGCGAGATCACCTTAGAGCAAGGTATCTCAGCCTTGAGTGAAAACCCCGCCCGTGTTCTGCATATCAACAGTGGTGCCTTAACGGTAGGTTTTTCTGCCGATGTCTGTGTGTTTGATCGCGAATTAACCTGGCAAGTCAATGCACAAAATTGGAAGAGCCAGGGGGTGAATACACCCTTTTGGGGACAAGATTTCAAAGGACGAGTCACGCATACGATACAAGCCGGCAAGCTGATTTATAGTTTGGCTGATTGATTTTTATGTAGTTACGTAGGTCGGGTTAGTAGTAGGCCGGAATAAGGCTTTTGAGCGTAAGCGAACAAAGCGTTTCCGGCATTCACTTTGCACCTGTGTCGGAAACGCCCCCACGCGCTACGCTAGCATAGGCTTATTCCGCCCTAAATTGCGTGACTTAGTTAAGTAGGTCGGGTTAGCGATAGCGTAACCCGACATTTCGGAGCGCCTAGTGTCGGGTTACGCTATCGCTAACCCGACCTACATAAAAGCCTTGAGGTCAGTGTTTTTGTAGTATTCACTTTGCACCTGTGTCGCAAACGCCCCCACGCGCTACGCTAGCATGGGCTTATTCCAGCCTAAATTGCGTGACCTAAATTGTGGGAAAGACAGAACAAAAATTTTATAACGTTACCTTTAAGGTAATCTGAGTTTGGAGAAAGACATTGCAAGAGCAGGTATTAGCAACTTTATTAAGAGGCATTGATGAAGTTTTAGTCGAGCACGAATTAGTTAAAAAGTTGCAAGAGGGACGTCCTTTAAGGATTAAAGCAGGCTTTGATCCCACGGCTCCCGATTTACATTTGGGTCATACCGTACTCATCAATAAATTAAAACAGTTTCAAGACCTAGGTCACGAAGTGTTATTTTTGATCGGTGATTTTACCGGCATGATAGGTGATCCTACTGGCAAAAATGTTACGCGTAAGCCCTTAACGCGTGAACAAGTCCTAGAGAATGCACAAACTTATCAAGAGCAAATCTTTAAAATATTAGATCCTGCTAAAACCCAAGTGATGTTCAATTCAACATGGATGAACGCCATGTCGCCTGCTGATTTAATTCAATTAGCAGCCAAGCATACCGTCGCTCGTATGCTAGAGCGTGATGATTTTAGTAAGCGTTTTAAAGGTGGTCAGCCCATCGCCATCCATGAGTTTTTATACCCTTTAATACAAGGTTATGATTCGGTTGCCATGAAAGCCGATGTTGAACTAGGCGGTACGGATCAAAAGTTTAACTTGTTAGTCGGTAGGCAGTTGCAAGAAGTGTTCGGTCAAAAGCCTCAAGTCGTCATCACCATGCCGATACTTGAAGGCCTAGATGGCGTTCAAAAGATGTCTAAATCGCTGAATAACTATATCGGCATTGCTGATCCTGCTGATGATATGTTTGGTAAATTGATGTCTATTTCAGATGACTTAATGTGGCGCTATTTCGAGTTATTAAGCTTTCGTCCTATGACCGAGATTAACGCTTGGCGCTTAGAATGCGAAAATGGCGCGAATCCACGCGATTATAAAGTCAAGCTAGCGCAAGAAATCATAGAGCGCTTTCATGATGCCGCAGCGGCTGAAAAAGCTTTAGAAAACTTTGAAGCGCGATTTCAACGCGGAGCAATACCCGATGAAATGGATGAACTCACGTTAAGCACCGAAGGCACAGGTTATAGTATTGCTAATCTTCTAAAAGACGCTGGATTAGCAAGTAGTACCTCCGAAGCCATTAGAATGATTAATCAAGGCGCGGTAAAAATAGAGGGTGAAAAAGTCACCGATACCAAGTTAGAAGTTGCTGTTGCGACAGAAAACGTATTTCAAGTCGGTAAGAGAAAGTTTGCCAGAGTAAAAATAGTCGCTGCTAGTCATTAATCAGGAACTAAATGAGCTGCTGCATCGTTAGGCAGCGTAGCAGTTTTAACTTGTGCTGGTAAAAAATAATGCGTACACTTCGATTTCGGTTTTAAAGTATAGAGCCGATATAGCATTGATAATCAATGCGTTGTAATATAATAAAAACGAATGAGGAGGTGATATGTCTGAAGAAAAGAAAGGTTGTAGCGCTATGGATCAAGCTTTAACGTGGTTAAAAGTTACTGATAGTTGGGCTGTAGGTGGTTACCAAAATAAATTACCTAGAATGTGTTATGTTGCTGTAGGTTTAGTTTTGGTACTTATCATTTTATAAGCGCCGTAAAAAATAAACCCCTGCTTAGACTGATCTGAGCAGGGGTTTTTTTATGCTGATTAAAATGCTTGGAATAGGTCAAACACCGCTTATATGTTGGGTTAGCGATAGCGTGAC
>QVQD01000229.1 GCA_003584875.1 Methylococcales bacterium | reverse complement strand
GGCGAATGAATTCGCCCCTACAGAGTATCACAGGTCGAATTTGTCGCCCCTACAGAGTAATGCTTGTTTTTTTGAATTTTGGTTTTTAAAGAACCAACCATAGCTATAACAAACCTTTGTATTAGTAGGTCGGGTTAGCGATAGCGTAACCCGACATTCGGCACTCTTGATGCGTCGGGTTACGCTATCGCTAACCCGACCTACAAAATCAATAGTTTTTTATCAGTTCCTAGATGCTCAATTTATCTTATTCTTCTTTGCTTTTGGCTTCTTAATAGTCTTGTTTTCGAAGAATCGCAGACCTAAAAAGGTTAACCAACCAATCATAAATAAACCTAGCAAAAAGCCACCATAAGCGATAGGCCAGGCGACTCCACCTGTCATCATGGTAAATTCAGACATACCCCCTATGCCAGCTAAAAGATTAAGCGGCATAAAAATAACACTAATAATGGTTAAGCGTTTAAGATCTTTATTTTGGTTGACGTTAATAAAACCAACCGTGGCATCCATCTGGAAGTTGATTTTGTTAAATAAGAACGAGGTATGTCCATCCAAAGATTCTATGTCTCGTAATATTTCTCTAACCTCAGCATGCTGATCTTCAGATAAATATTTGCCTCGCATTAAAAAAGATAAAGCTCTTCGTGTATCTAGAACATTTCTACGTATACGTCCGTTAAGATCTTCTTCTTCAGCAATAGCCGCCAGTATTTTTTCGGCTTCATGATCAGTCATGTGTGATTTAAAAACTTGCCTGCCTACAGATTCGAGTTCAGCATAAACATCTTCTAGGGCGTTTGCCGAATATTCAACCTCGGCGGCATACAAATCTAGTAATACATCTTTAGCTTCTGATACATAACCAGATTCTGCCCGTGCCCTTAGTCGTTGTAAACGAAATACCGGTAGTTCTTTGTTACGGACTGAAAATAAGATGCCATTATGAAGAACAAAAGCCACGGCAACGTTGCGTGACTCATCTTTTCTATCGAGTAAAAAATCAGAATGTAAATGTACTTCGCCATTTTCTTCTATGTAGAAGCGGGCGCTGGTTTCAAGATCGGTTAAACTTTTTGGATTAGGCAGTTCTACGTCGAATATATCTTTTGCCCAAGCAATTTGTTCGTCTTCAGGTCTGACTAAATCAATCCAGATGGGATTAGCTCTGGCTAAATCTTCTTTGGTTTCAATGGGGATTTGGTGTAAGCGTCCTTCGTGCAAATCAAATACACGTACCATCATGCTACGATTACGAGCTTTAGTTTCGATAATAAATTCAGCGCGTATTGCTTCAGTTATTTCTCGTCGTACATCTTCTTTTCGGTCATCACGGAGTAATTGCCAAGTTATTTGTCTATCTTCGCTGGATAGAGACTCAAGTATCCTTGCGATAATTTGGCGATCAAGATTATCCAGTAGTTTTTGTAACTCGACTCTATTTTGTTTGTGTACCAGTGTTTCTACCAAGTCATGATGGGGCATATCTTGGCGCTTTACTAAGCCTTCGATGAGCTTATGCTTGGCTAGTAAGTTTTTAACGGTGGTGAGATGGTTTTGAGTATCTAGGTTAACGTTCATATTTTTGCTTTCTGTGGGGGCAGTGGGCTATTAGATAAGCTAAGAATTAGTTAAATGATTGGCTATCAGCTTAACAAGGGATAAAACGCTTGCGTAGGTCGGGTTAGCGATAGCGTAACCCGACACACCACGATTATTTTGGGTTACGCTATCGCTAACCTGACCGCCTACAAACTTTTGTAATGGAGTCAAAACTCACGAGTTTTGTTGTTTGGCGTAGCGATAGCGTAAGCCAAGCATTTCCCGGGCATCCTGTTGGGTTACGCTATCGCTAACCCGACCTACATCTTTTACCCTATTTTTTTAAATCGCTGAATGATTGTCTTCAAACAACAAAAACATCTCCGCCACTATTTCTAGCGCTGGCAGTTATAAAACTTAAATTATCAAAGTGAGCAAATTTCTCTTTAGCTTTGTGGGTAATGGCTTCAGCTAGTTCTATGCCATCTATTGCACAAAAACCCGTAGGCCCCCAAGAGGTTTGACCAATAGCAACAGCCCCTTGTTCTTTTAACCAATCCATAGCACAAGCAACTTCAGGGCTGGTAAACACTCCGCCTTGAGCTGATGCGAAATGTTCGCCTACTGAACGTTGTAATTGGGTAATCACATCACCAAACTTACTAAGATCATTTTCAGCAACTGCAGGTAAACCTTGCATTAGCAATAAATAACATAAACGCGCGGCTTCTTGCTGAGGGAAAGGCGGTAATTCCTTAAAAGCTTGTATTTCTTGTTGGCCATGTAAGCCTTGGCCGCGTTGATCTAAAACTAAAATGAAGCGCCAATCTTTGGGGATGTCCATGTGGACGAGCATCGGCGGAGTTATTGTTTTTTCTCCACGTCCGCCGTCTACGACTAAACCGCCTTGTTCAAAGATGCCGATACCGATACCCGAACGTAAACCTCTATCCATTAAGGCTGCAATATCTCTGACTGTTAATCCTAGATCATAGTAGGTGTTTAAAGCCATGCCAATGGCTAAGGACATTTGGGTGCCAGAACCTAAGCCTACATGTTCCGGAATAGCCGTTTCAATGATGACTTCAAGCTGATCAGAAACGTTGAGAGCCTTACATAATAAGGTTAAACATTTGTCAGCGCGATGTGCGCCAGGTCCAGTAATGGTGCGTTGCTCTGCATGGCTAACACTTAAGCGGGTGGCCTGTTCATTAAGGGCGACACCTATGCTGCCAAAATGGCGAGATAAGGAACCGCTTAGATCAATAAAGCCCATGTGTAATCTGGCAGGAGCAATAACTGAGACTTTAGAATGTTGAACTATCACAATAGGAAAGGCATGTTGTTGCAAAAATGAAAGGATTATACAGGATTAAAGGCATTATGAGTGAACTTGAGCATGGATTTTCTGGTGTAAGTCTTTTAAAGTTCATCCAAAGCAGGACTGGATTTGCAACCCAGTTCTTAACGTTTAACATTTCCAAAGCTATCTAGGCGTCAAAAGGTTTCGGTCGGGGTTGCAAACCTAGGCCGGCATCGTTAGTTGATAATGGTACTTCTAGGATCAACGACTAGGGTAATAATATCCGCTAAATTATTTACCATAATATTACAAAGGCTCAATGTAACAGGATTAATGGTTTTTGTGCTGGGTATCCATGCTGCATAAGCACCTGCACTTTTAGCAGCAACGATGCCAGCATGGGAATCTTCAAGAACCAAGCATTGTTGTATAGGTACTTTTAAACACTCTGCAGCTTTTAAAAAAATATCAGGTTCTGGTTTGCCGTTTAATACATCATCACGACTGATGATAGTAGTAAAAGTATCAGGTAGATTTGCAAAAGCCAGGCATTCTTTAGCGTTGATAGCACTACTATTAGTTGCTAAACAATAAGGAATTTGTTGTTGTTCTAATGTTTTTATCAATTGATCAAAGCCAGATCGTACATTAATACCATAACGGCTCACTTGTTCATGCCAACAGCGTCCACTTAATTCGTTAAAGCGTTGCAGATTAAAGTTTGCGCCACAATAACTCAGTAATTGTTCGGTGATGGTCTGGTAATGTAAGCCCGATAGAGATTCACAGAAACTAGCGGGAAGCTCATAACCCATGTTTTTTGCTGCTTGTTGCCAAGCTATAAAATAAGTGGGTTCAGTGTCTAGCACTAAGCCATCCATATCAAAAATAACGGCAGCAAAGTCAGTTAATTTAAGCACGTAGCACCTTGATATATTCGCCGTGAGCTTCACGACTAGAACCGACCACAATGCGTTTAATACCTAGATGATTTTGTTCTACGATGCCCGATACTTCAACAGTTTCACCCTTAAATGCTTGTCCGGTATAGGTCGCTGTAAAACTGACGATGGCATCAATATCATCATGCGCAATTTTAAATTCAGCTGGGTAATCAAAGGCATGAGTATCGTCGGTAATAATACATTGCAAGGTAATCGCTGCACACTTTTGATAGCGGCTTAATTCAGAACTAGGACTGTCTTCAATAAAGTTTAAATCAAATTTGCGGCCATTGATGACGGCTTTATTATATTTTCGGCGTTCATGCCAAATATAATCGCTATAGCTTAGTTCACAAGAACGACGATCATAAGAGGCCTGCCAGTCTTGTTCATCAAGCTCATGTAGCTGCTGCTGTGCAATTAACATACGAGTAAGCTCACGACATTGATTAAAAGCAGAACGGCTATAACAGACTAAATCGATATCTGAACTCGCTTGCTGGGCTCCTATTAATAGCGAACCCGTAACACCTGTTTGGCTTAAATCTAGGCCAGCTTGTTGTAATAACTGACAAAGCTGAGTTAAGTCACTTTCTATAGTATCAAGCTGCTCAGTTTGCATAAGATCTTGCAAGCGCTGCTTTGCTTGATGATGTTTAACAATACGTTTTAAAGGGACGGCATGTAAATGCGCATCTAAATTGGCTGAATAATAGAGGTAGTCAGGATAATGTTGTTTTAAGTAAGCGTTAGCAGGATCGGTGGAAAGCTTATTCCAAACAGAGCCTCGCTTAATATAACGTAAAAAACATAAGACTTGATCTTGTTCAATAGTTGAACTGACGACAGCAAACACAAGACCTTCACTAGTTTCAATAAAATCTTTGGCAAAAATAATGGCTTTGTTCCTTGTGTTTTTAGTCATGAAAATAGTAGGTCAGGTTAGCTGTGTGCAGTTGTAGGTCAATGGGATGGAATAAGACCATCTAAGCGTAGCGCATGATGGCGTTTCCGGCACAGGGGTAGTGTCTATGCCGGAAACGCTTTATTCGCTTACGCTCGTAAAGTCTTATTCTGGCTTACGGCTACAACGTCATGACAAAGGCAAGCAGCAACAAAGCTTATCAATCTACTGCAGCTCAATACCTAATAACTTCATCGTTCCCTTATTCTTATCAACGATAAAAACTTAGCATTCTATGCACTTGGAGTAAAAAATCGTTTACTATTTTACAAAGAAATAACGTAATCTGTTTGTAAAGTGATTTTTAGTAAATCCGATCACAAGAATAGCATCAGTTTATTAAATAATTAAGAATGCTTTAGGTTTTGTGTGTTTTTTATTGAAACTAAACACTTATTCGCCTATGCTCCGCTGTGGTTTTGATTCAAAACTAAAATCTTGAAGTTTAATGCCCTAAATCACGCCCACAGGAGACTGTATGAAGATTGGTATCCCAAAAGAAATTCACCACGGTGAAATGCGTGTAGCCACGACACCCGAGGCTGCTGCACAAATAATAAAATTAGGATTTTCCATAAGTATCGAAAGCGGTGCCGGACTCGGCGCTAATATTTCTGATGAGGCTTACAAGGAAGCAGGTGTTGAGATCGTTGCAGATACGCGAACCTTATGGGCGCAATCTGACATTATCATGAAAGTGAGAGCGCCTGAGCTCAATCTAAGCTTATCACTAGAAGAAACAGAGTTGTTATCTCCCGGTGCAACTTTAATTAGTTTTATTTGGCCAGCTCAAAATGAAGACTTATTGAATAAGTTGGCTGCCAAAGGCGTGACAGTATTGGCAATGGATAGCGTGCCGCGCATGTCCAGAGCGCAAAAACTGGATGCCTTAAGTTCTATGGCTAATATTGCTGGTTACCGTGCCATCGTAGAAGCCGCACAACATTTTGGTCGCTTTTTTACCGGCCAAATTACTGCTGCGGGTAAAATACCTCCCGCTAAAGTCTTAGTGATTGGTGCGGGTGTTGCGGGTCTTGCGGCTATCGGAACTGCAAAAGGCATGGGTGCAATCGTACGTTCTTTCGATACCCGTCCTGAAGTTAAAGAGCAGATTGAAAGTATGGATGCCGAATTCTTGATGTTGGATTTCAAGGAAGAAGGCGCAGGGGCAGGTGGTTATGCTAAAACCATGTCTAAAGAATTTATTGATGCCGAGATGGCTTTATTTGCCGAGCAAGCCAAAGAAGTCGATATTATCGTCACCACGGCTTTGATTCCCGGTAGACCCGCACCTAAGCTCATTACTGCAGAAATGGTCGCGTCCATGAAAGCCGGTAGTGTTATTGTTGATTTAGCCGCAGAACAAGGTGGTAACTGTGAATTGACTGAAAAAGATCAAGTCGTAGTTAAGCATGATGTTACGGTCATAGGCTATACCAATTTGCCCAGTCGTTTAGCTAATCAATCAAGTCAGCTTTATGCAACCAATCTTCGTCATTTATTAACTGAACTGTGCCCTGAAAAGAACGGTTTACTCAATGTTAATATGGAAGATGAAGTCATACGTGGTACTACGGTCATTAAAGAGGGCGCTATCACTTGGCCTGCACCGCCACCTAAACTGTCTGCAGCACCTGCGCAACAAGCCGCACAAGCGAGTGCCGAAGTCGTTGCTGAAGCAAAGAAATCCTTTTTACCGCCAGTCGTTAAGCAATTATTACCTATCGTCATTGCGGGTTTAGTTCTGTTTGGTATCGGAGCAGTTGCACCAGAATCATTCATGACTCACTTTACAGTGTTTGTTTTAGCTTGTTTCGTGGGTTATCAAGTGATTTGGAATGTATCACATTCGTTACATACCCCCTTAATGAGCGTCACTAATGCAATTAGTAGTATTATCGTAATCGGTGCGGTGGTTCAGGTCTCTACCGCTAATAACACGGTTACCATACTAGCTGGTTCCGCTATCTTACTCGCGTCTATTAACATCTTCGGTGGCTTCTTAGTTACCCGTCGTATGTTAGAAATGTTCAGAAAATAACAGGAAATCATTATGTCTCATAGTTTAGTTACGATGTCATATATCGTTGCCGCCATTTTGTTCATTTTAAGTCTGAGTGGTTTAAGCAATCAGGAATCAGCCCGTAAAGGTAATTATTACGGCATGTTAGGTATGGCGATTGCAATTATCGCTACTACTTTAAGTGCTTCAGTTACTGTTTACAGTGTATTGATTGCCGCTATTGTCATTGGTGGTTTGATAGGTGCTAAAGCCGCCTTAAAAGTTGAAATGACTCAAATGCCAGAATTGGTTGCCATCATGCACAGTTTGGTGGGTTTGGCTGCGGTATTAGTGGGTTATGCTAATTTCATGGATAGCTCTATTGCCATTACTGGCGTAGAAAAAACCATTCATGAAGTCGAAATTTATATCGGCATATTAATTGGTGCGGTGACTTTTTCAGGTTCAGTGATAGCCTTTGGTAAGCTAAGTGAAAAAATTAATGGCAAACCATTATTATTGCCAGGACGTCATTGGTTTAATTTAGCGTTGTTATTTGCTGTAATCGGCTTAGGTGCAATGTTCCTGCAGCAAACCGAAGCAGGTGGCGAGGCTATTATTCCTTTAGCCATTATGACCGCTATTGCCGTCTTGTTTGGTATACACATGGTTATGGCAATCGGTGGTGCTGATATGCCAGTGGTAATTTCTATGCTTAATAGTTATTCTGGTTGGGCAGCGGCAGCGACTGGTTTTATGCTCAGCAATGATTTGTTGATCGTAACAGGTGCTTTAGTGGGTAGTAGTGGTGCCATCTTGAGTTATATCATGTGCCGCGCAATGAATAGACACTTCTTAAGTGTGATCGCAGGTGGTTTTGGTACAGCTTCTGGTGGTGAAGCGGCGGCTATCGAAGGTGAAGTACAACCTATCGAAGCTGAAGAAGTCGCTAAGTTATTGCAAGATTCAAAAAACATCATGATTATCCCAGGTTATGGGATGGCCGTCGCCCAAGCACAACATACCGTTAATGAAATCACTAAGTTGTTACGTGATAAAGGTAAAAAAGTAGGTTTTGGTATCCATCCCGTTGCGGGTCGTATGCCAGGTCACATGAACGTGTTGTTAGCGGAAGCAAAAGTACCTTATGACATCGTTTTTGAAATGGATGAAATCAACGATGATTTTGGCAATGTCGACGTGTCTATCGTAATCGGCGCTAATGATATCGTTAATCCCTCTGCGCTTAATGATCCTAATAGCCCGATTGCCGGTATGCCAGTCTTAGAATGCTGGAAAGGCGAAACCACCATCGTTCTTAAACGCAGTATGGCTTCAGGTTATGCTGGTGTAGGTAATCCATTATTCGTACTCGATAACACCCGCATGTTGTTTGGCGATGCCAATACCACTATGCAGGCGGTATTGAAAGCGTTGAAAGGCTAAGTTGGGTTAATGTTGTAGGTCGGGTTAGGCGCTAGCCGTAACCCGACGTATGAGCTTTAAAATGTCGGGTTACGCTATCGCTAACCCGACCTGTCATAGATAAGTCAAGTCCTTAAATATCATCTATTTTCAGGTCTATACCCTGCACGAAACTCTCCTTTTTTTAAATATTAAAAATAGGCTTTGATTTCATGCAG
>QVQD01000050.1 GCA_003584875.1 Methylococcales bacterium | reverse complement strand
ATTGTAGTAATCATTTTGTTTTTAAACCTAAGATAAAAGAAAACCATCAAATGACAATTAAAAAAATCTCTAAGATCATCAGCTTGACATTTGCCATTAATATTTTAGTTTTTATCGGCTCAGTCAGTTGGTCGTTACAACACTTAAATACCTCTTTTTCTACCGTCGAATTTTTTGGACAACAAAAAGACAAAATATTTACCGATGTTAGCCAACCTATCCTAGGTTATTTGCTTAACGGAGACGCTACCATTCTTGGTAGAGTTAAAGAGGCACTAACACAAATTAAAACTGACGTAGAAGGCCGAGAAAATCTATCCGATTCTTTAAAAGCCCCGTTCTTATCACTTATTAATGATTTACAAGAAAAGACTTTAGTCGAATTAATGAACGCGGGTAAATTAGCTGACCCACAAGCTCTGCTAATTAATAATGAAAAGCAACTGTCTGCACATTTGCAAAAATTATTAGCCTACGTTAAAGAAGCTCAAAAAGCCACACAACCTCAAAAACAGCAATATCTTAAAGTGGTCGGCGAGGCGCAAGCCTCTCTTATTAACGTAGCTAGAGCCAGACAAAGCTTTTTCAGCTCGCGCACTCAAATGTCTACTGACAATATAACCAAACCACTAGATGAATTAGCAAAGACTTCTGAGGAAATAAAAAAATTACCTTTGCTTGGAGTTATGAAACCAGCCAAAGTTGCCGATGTCATGTCTTTTGGTGCCGAACCAGAAAAAGCCGCTCCTGAAGATAAAGCAACCGAATCACTGAACGAAATTCCTTTTCTAGCACGTCATTATAGCCAAGACCTAGATAACGCTATACACGTATCACAGGACAAAATAAAAGGCAGAGAAAACGTCAACGCGCAAATACAAAGTTTGCAAGAGCAATTATTGACTATTGAGAAACAACTTACTGCTGAATATGAATTCTACGAAAGACTGACTTTCATAATTACTGGCGTCAGCATGTTATTAATCACTTTACAAATATTAGGCTGCATAGGTGGAAGTCGTAAACTTTTAGGCAGACTATCAAATTTGGAAGGCACCATGTCTGATATTTCACATACCAGTGATTTATCTCTACGTGCTGATGCTAGTAAAAAAGATGAAATCGGCAGTATGGCTGAATCGTTTAATTTAATGGTAGAAAAACTGGGCGCAACCTCAGAAATAGTTAAACAAAAAATTAATGACATACAAACCATGTTGAGAAACATGCCTCAAGGTTTACTAAGCTTTAATAGCGCAAACATCATTAGCCCTGAGTATTCAGCCTATCTTGAAAGAATCCTTGAGACTAAAGATATCGCTAATCAAGACATGATGAAATTAATTTTTGAGAATAGTAACTTAGGTGCAGATACTCTTGCACAAATTGGCGCTATCTCTGAAGCCTGCATAGGCGAAGATGCCATGAACTTTGAATTTAACGAACACTTACTTGTTCATGAAATTGAAAAAGTAATGCCTAGCGGCAAAAAGAAAATTCTTGATTTACGTTGGGCACCGGTGATCAACGATGAAGATGTCGTTGGACAAATTCTACTTTGCATCAGAGATGTCACTGAACTACGTAAATTAGCCGCTGAATCTGCAGAACAAAAATATGAATTAGAAATCATTGGTGAAATACTAGGCGTTACTGAAGATAAATTTGACCAATTCATGGCCTCTTCTATCGCTTATAAACTGGAAATTGAAAACATCATACGCGACAATCCAAATGGCGGTACAGATGCCATTAACGCCATGTTCAGAAACATGCATACCATTAAAGGCAATGCTAGAACCTACGGTTTAAAGAATTTAACCGATAAAGTTCATGTCACTGAATCAGTTTATGATGAACTACGTAAACCTCACTCAGATATAACCTGGGATCAAGACAGCTTATTAGAAGATTTAGCTAATGTGCGTGACATGATTGAGCGCTATGCTAAAACCAATGAAATTAAATTAGGTAGAAAAAAATCGGGTAGTAAAAATACTATCCAAAATTTATTGATGGTTGATTATCAACAAATTCGAGAAGCCATGGAGTTACTAGAAAAAACTGACCACTCGAACATCCATGAATTAATAGTTACCAAAAATAAAATCCATAAAACTTTAAAACAACTGGGCACAGACTCTCTAAGCAAATCATTTGCTACCATTATTGAGTCGTTACCCGCTATTGCTGAAAACTTAGGTAAAGAAAATCCTGATGTCGTCATTCACGAAAGCAACCTACAACTAAAAGTAGCTCATTTAGGTGTCATTACTGACATCTTTACTCATTTATTTAGAAATAGTTTAGATCATGGTATAGAAATGCCTGAGGCTCGTTTAGCTAAAGACAAGCCCGCACAAGGCTGTATTGAACTTTCTTTAGACAACGAAGATAACTATATAAAAATAACCTTAAAAGATGATGGTAACGGAATCTCCCTTAATAAAATTCGCGAAAAAGCCATCATTAGCGGCCTAATTAAAGCTGATGAAGTTTTGAGTGATGAAGACACCGTTGCTATGATTTTTGTTCCAGGCTTCACTACTGCTGATAAATTAACTGATATATCAGGTCGTGGCGTAGGCATGGATGCAGTAGCGGGCTTTGCAAGAAAAGAAGGTGGCTTTGTTAAAATCAACTTTACCGATGACAACGAAGGCTCTGCGCAACGTAGTATAGAAACATCTGTTTATCTACCTGCTGATTTCGCTGTAGCCATTGATGAGACACTCGTAGAAGCAGCCTAAATAAAACTGAGCTATCTACTCCTCACCTGATGGCTCTTTTAAGTTTTTTTTTACATTAGTAATACAAATAGAGTGTTTACTAAATAAACAATATATACGTTACTTGCGAGATATGATCAAATATCAAGTTTTTTTAAATAGATACTTGAACAATAAACTGCCTTCTTACAGATAACAGAACGAGAGCTAAGCCTTTGAATATATTTACTAGAAAAAGACATCGGAATGTCGAACAAAAACTAGCAGCAGAAAGCGTCTTGGTTAATGAAATCGAAGCTGAGTTGCAAGTAAATATAAACTCTCTCAATAACGATGGGATACACCCTGAACTATTAAGCCAAGAACAAGCTGAGCTCATGGAAGTTGAAAACAATAATGACTTTTTACAGCAAAATAATGTAAAGCTCGAACAACTAGAACAAGAAAATGCTGAGCTAATCAAGCAAATCAAAAAATTATCAGAAGCTCATCAGCAAGAAATTACTTCAATCAAAAAAGAAGCTGAGACTAAACAAAACATCCACGAACAAGAATTGAGCGAAAAAGAAGAACAATTAACCTATCTTGAGAATCAACTAGCTCAAGTCAAGGAAGAAAAAGAACAAGCATTAAATGATAACTATCAAACTCAAAAACAACATAATGCAGAGTTTGAAGCCCTCAAACTGTCTATTCTTAATAAACGCGGCGAAATTAAAGACAAAGTTAATAACCTTTCAAATGAAATTGCTGAGATTACTAAATTTTCGGATATTTTTGAACGTTGGCATGAGGACATGAACTCTCTAATGATTCAAAATAAAGCCATGCATGAACAAAATGACAGATTTAGTTCTATCGTAAGAACCATCGTTATCTTATCTGTAAATGCTGCTATCGAAGCGGCTAGAGCAGGTGAAAATGGTCGTGGCTTTGCTGTCGTGGCGCAAGAAATTAGACATTTAGCCAATGTTTCAGAAGATCTTTCTAGAGATTATAGTCGTAATTTATACAAAAATGATTTAATCACTACATCGACTTTCCAGGACATACAAGCCGGTGGAAAAATGATCACCTCTGCTTTAATTGGTATACATGTCACCAGTAAAAATTTAAAAAACAGCATCATTAGCCCCGTTAAATAATTTATGATTAGTGAAGAAGCGCAAAGTAGTTTTGCGCATATTTTTAAATCTGCAGTCACTACCAATTTTTGTGACTACTATAATGCTATGTGTGAAATAGACGTTATAGATGACCATAAAGAAATTACTGAGACAGAATTTTCAGTTTTAACTATTACTTCAACTAGCTTTCGCTTCTTGACCTTACTGCATTTTGACACTAACGAATCGACCATAAAATATTTCGCAAACGGATCGATAACTGACCAAGAACATGAAAACGACAACGATGCTTTTCTAGATCAAATCTTAGAGTTTTGTAATTTGGCCTGCGGAGCCATGAATCGTCATTTAAATGACCATTATACTTATTCCGGAATGTCTACACCTTATGTACTTACTAGGCCTTGCCTAGATTTCATTACTGATCTTAATCCTGGCTATATCAAACATTATCGAATTACCATCAATCCATCCTTAATACTACATGCAACCCTATGTGTTTGTAATTTTGGAAATGTGGATTTTTCTATCGACAAATCAAAGGCGGATGAAATAACCGGTGAGCTACAAATGCTTTAACTTTTAATTTCTTTAAACAATAACTAGCAAAGGGAAGTAAATATGAGTGACAATTTAGATTTAGTCAGTAAAGTTTTAATACTCGATAACGCCGTAGAATATTTTGACACAATCAAACAGTTTTGTGATGAAAATGGTCTTATTGGTCTTAGAATTCATTCTAATAATGTCTTACGAACCTTAAATTCTTATGTGGATTTAGGCGGCATTTTTATGGCCGAAGATTATGCTGAAACCTTGGAAAAAACTCTGGAATTAGCTGCACTTATTCGCAAAACAAGACCTGAACTTCCTATTATTTTACGAAGAAAAACTGATTCTAGCTCAGAGATTCAAGCTGATAATTTGGCTAAATGTTTTGTTGATAGCTACACTATTGATGACTTAAGTCCGCTGCGTAAATTTATTGATGATTACATCTTTAGCATTGTATATCCTAATGCTTTAATTAGAGGCATTACTGAAATTTCTGTACAATCTTTACAAAGTCAGTTTAAAGCCCAAACAGTGACTGCTAATGCACCTTATATAGTAAGAGACCGCATTATCTTTGGTGAAGTTTTTAGTTTAATTCCGCTAGAAAGTAATTGGTGCCGTGGCTATATGATGCTACAAACAGAAGAATCTATTTTAGATAGCTTAGTCGTCAGTGATGTTGGCCTACAATATTCACAAACACCTTTCAGAGAATTAAATAACTTATTAGGCGAAGTGACTAATTTAATTTGGGGTGCTTTCAAAAACCGATTTATTAATGATGATGTTGACCGTGCTAATCGCTCAGTTACTCAGGTTCCTTTGGTTATTAATCATCAAAATAAATATATTTCTTTTGGTTCTGAAAACCCACAATTATGCTTTAAATACACATTGCTAGACGAAGCAACAGGTTTGTTTTGTTCTATTTATCAATGGTTTATTTTTAACTTAGATTTTACTCCAGAACTCTTTGAGGAAATCCAAACGACAGTGGATGATCTTATCGACTCTGGTGAGTTAGAATTATTTTAATAACATTAAGTACGGAGATTTAATAAATGGCTAAAATTTTAATTGTAGATGACTCAAGCACCGTTAGAGATCAAGTGGGTGAGTTTTTAACAGAAAATGGTTTGGACTACATCAGTGCTATTGATGGCAAAGATGGTCTTGTAAAATTACAGGGCGATCCTGGCATCAAATTAATTTTAAGTGATGTTAATATGCCTAATATGGATGGCTTAACCATGGTTGAGAAAATCCGTAATGAGTTAGGCAATAGTACTGTCAACATCATCATGTTGACTACTGAAAGCAATCCTAGCATGAAAGAACGCGGCAAAGCAGCTGGTGTTAAAGGCTGGATTGTTAAGCCTTTTAGAGGTGAAAGCGTATTAACAGCTATTAAGAAACTGATTGAATAATCTGTTTCTGGGCTAAATTGTCGGGTTACGCTATCGCTAACCCGACCTACGAATACTACGAATACCCCTTAGGGGCGTATTGCATACGTCCATTAATCTTAGAACATTTTTATAAGGACGTATGCAATTTGACCCTACGACCCTCTATGTAGATTGGGGTATACTGCGCGAATAAAACCTCTCGATTAAAATCCTCACTAACTTATTACTATATTAACGTTACTCAATACCCCTAACTTTAATTAAAGTTCCCCTACCCTGTGTTATTTATATTGACACTTTCAAGTACTCGAATAAAATACCCGCATGATTAACATATCATTGTTAATCTATGTAATTATGGAGCACAGACAATGACAACTATCCTAACTGTTGATGATTCTCGGTCATTTCGTGAAATGCTAAGCTATATCCTTAGAACGGCAGGCTATGCTGTGTTCGAAGCAGAAGATGGCGTAGAGGGCTTGGAGATAGCACAACAACAAGTATTTGACGTAGTGTTAACAGATCAACATATGCCACGCATGAATGGCTTAATGTTAATTGAAAATTTACGTAGCTTATCAGAATATGAAACTACGCCTATATTAATGTTAACAACTGAATCAGATACTGGCGTTAAAGCAAAAGGACGCGAGGCTGGTGCGACAGGATGGTTGAATAAGCCGTTTGATCCTGAACGCTTACTTGTAGTACTCGAAGGCGTCATAAGCAGGCATTCAGCAAAAATTCATTAATTATTGATGAGTAATGTGACAATTGCACCAATGTCAGGTTACTCTGACTGGCATTTGTCTTCAAAGTATCTCAAACCATATATTCAGCTACAAATTCTGCAAAATCTTCTTGTTCATTATACTTGATTGGACTTTGTAACTTCTTAGTTGGCATATCCTCGATATCTTCCATACATTCTTCACGATAAGACTCTCTAAAAAACTTAGTCCACTCATCTTTGCCTTTACAGAGCTCTTCAAAACTTCCTAAAAACTGTAAATGTAATTCTAACTCCGCTAAAATCACATTCAAATGATTGATTAAATCATCATCTTCGCTACTTTCAAAAAGCTCAGCAATCTCATCTTTAACGTATTGTATATCGCTACTTTGACCATCAGTAAGCGCATCAATCAAATCATTGCGGATAGCATGTTGCAGTTCATTTTTAGTCATATACCAAAAAAAACTACCACCATTAGTGTCCCGTTGATTATCTTCGATATAAAATCCAAAGGGAAATTCAATAGGATTTCTACCTTGAGCATCATCAAGTGAATTTAGTAAATCTGCTTCTGAGTTCATAATTTATAAACCTTTTATGAGTGAGTTTGCTGGCAAGTGTTACATTATTATATCTGTATGGGCGAATTTGTCGCCCATACAAAGCATTTATTGTAGATAAACAACATCAAATTTACTGACGCTTCGAGGCGCATCTTTCAAAATCGAAGGAACCAAAACAAAACTCATGAGTTTTGACTCCAAAAAAGCATTAACTTTAGACACACTATCTTAATTAAGCAATTCCCAAACAGGCTTAATATGATTTGGCAAATCGGGCAATCGACCTAATTCTATCCACGGATTTTCAGGATTATGAAAGTCTGAACCTACAGAACCTGCTAAATCAAAGCGTTTGGCGAACTCTGTTACTCGCCTTAATTCATCTGGATTCATTCGACTGGTTATCACTTCTAAACCTTGTCCACCGGCTTCTTTAAAAACCATCAATAAGCGATGCATCCAATTAGTGGTAAGCTTATAACGCATAGGATGCGCTAAAACGGCGACGCCACCTGACTGTGTAATCCAATTAACTGCGACTTCAAGATCCGCCCAAATGGTGGACACATAAGCCGGCTTACCTTCCGCCAAATAACGATCAAAAGCTTCTTGCTGAGTTGAAACATGGTTTTGTGATATCAAAAAGTCAGCAAAATGATTACGGGTAATCATACCCTCACCTGCCGCTTTTTTAACTGCCTCCAAAGCGCCAGGTATTCGTTTTTTCTCTAACTTAAAGGCAATCTTTTCAGCTCGCTCTAAACGCGTACTTTGCAAAAATTGCGTAGCATTTGCTAAAGGCTCATAAGTAGGATCTATTCCTAATCCCACTATATGAAAACATTTATTTTGCCAATTAGTGGAAAGCTCAATACCTGGAATTAGCCTCATACCCACCAAATCAGCTTGATGCTGAGCCTCTTGAAGACCAGAAGTTGTATCGTGATCGGTTAATGCCAAGGCCGTTACGCCACAGTCTAAGGCACGCTGAACAAGCTCTGTTGGCGATAAAGCACCATCAGAAGCCGTTGAATGGCTATGTAAATCGTAACGTTCTGTCATAAACAAGGTTAATAAAGGGAAAGACTACAACATTTTAAAAGTTACAGCGATTATGTGTTTTAACAATACATAAGTTGTTTTAAATACAACGTGAAGCTGTTTTAGATCAGAGCTATTATTACTTAGCTGAGTTAAATTATTATTACCCAGATGTGTATCTCATCGAACTAGAATTTAATCCGAACAATTGTAACATTTAGTGGATGTTATTCTAAGTTTTCAGCTCATAACATTAAAACAATATAGACC
>QVQD01000180.1 GCA_003584875.1 Methylococcales bacterium | reverse complement strand
GTGCTTAATACGCCAGCATATAACACAAACCAAAAGATCTCTTTTTTACGCATAAGTGCGTTAGGAAAGTTAGCATACCGCTCCAAAAGATAAGCACCCCCCAAAGTTTGCAAGGTAGCGCCGCTGCTAATAGCCAGTGTTATTAATAAGGTATTGAATTCTCCTGATTTAAAGCTTGCAACTAAGGGATTAAGGCCATTAATAAGAAATGCCCCTAGCAGGATGCCAGGCCAAACGCGCTTGCCATAGATTAAAACCCCAGCCAAGGCAATGCCTGCAGGAGGCCAAATCGGTGAGGCATAATGACCTAACATGAAAGCCAATGCATGACCTAATTTACCAGCGATCAGGTAAGCTGCAGCCATTGCAATGATCGTTAGAAAGCTAGAAAAATAGCCGTTCGGCTTTTTAGGATTTAGGGGGCTCTGTAAATCTGAGGATGTTGTCATAGCAGGATTTCAAGTATTGGGATTGTAGCAAGGTAGCCTAAATCATTTTACAGTCAGCAATGAGTTTATCATTTAATATCAAGTCATTGCTATAATCGTTAAGTCATTGGTTAGTTGTTTGTCAAGTAGTATTCAGCGTTTTAAAAAAATATTGCCTAGTCGAGTTAGGCGCTAGCCGTAACCCAACACACATTACGATTATGTCGGGTTACGCTGTCGCTAACCCGAACTACATTCCTATGTGAGCTAGTCCACCCAAAACTCATAAAATAGGTTTAACCATTCGCCCTTAGTCTTTTGCCTGCCTCTGACCCATCAATGTTTAGTTTCAGAGGTATTTAAAGAGGTTTCTTGAGCTAGCAAAGTCTCTACATCAACACTATCAAAATCGTAGTGTTCATTGCAAAACTCACAATCAACACCGATATGACCAAATTCTAGCAATATACTTTCTAGTTCTTCACGACCTAAAGCTCGAAGAGTTCTTTCTATGCGCTGTTTTGAGCAAGCGCATTGAAAGGCTACCGGTTCTGCATCAAATAAACGTAAGTGTTCTTCATTGAATAATTTATACAATAAGTCTTCGCAGTCTAAGCTAAGAGCTTCTTTTTCGGTGATGGTGTTGGCAAATAGCTCGATGCGCTCCCAGTCGGCAAGCTCTCCGTTATGTGCAGGTAGTTCTTGTATCAATAAGCCAGTCGCTGATGTTTCATTGGCAAATAACCAAAGCCGAGTATTGAGTTGTTCTGATTGTTCAAAATAAGTTTGTACCGCGGCAGCTAAATTTTGACCTTGTAAAGGCACGACGCCTTGATAAGGATTGCCGTCATCGGGTTCTATGGTTAATACTAATCGGCCTTGCCCGAACTGGTCTTCTAAAGTGCCGGTAGGGACGTGTTGTTCACTTCGCAGTAAACCGCGTATTTTTTGATCATCTGTTGATTGCGCTACTAGGGCTTTAAGACTGCCATCACCTTGCGCTTGTAAGATCATGGAGCCTTTAAATTTAATGGTAGAAGACAACATAACTACAGCAGCTAAGGCCTGGCCTAATTGCAGTTGTGCAATTTCAGGGCCTTGTTGATGAAGTTTTGCAGATTGCCAACTTTGCGTTAAATTGACCCACGTACCTCTTACGCCGATATCTTCGAATATAAAACGGCGTAATACATCTTGTTCTATCATGTGATACCTATTAAAACCTATGCTTTGAGTAAGATAAGAATTCCAGTAAGCTAAGACTCAAACTCTCTAATCATCAACAAAATACCATAAGTCATGAATTTGTCATCAAAAAAGCTAATATTACCAACAGTAGAGCAGGCTTTGCCAGGTCGTCAAACACCAATGCCTATTAATAATCAACATTTTGTAACTGGACAACCCATAGCACCTCCGTTTGCTGAGCATCTCCAACAAGCAGTGTTTGGTTTAGGTTGTTTTTGGGGAGCGGAACGAAAGTTTTGGCAACAACCTGGTGTAGTGAGTACGGCTGTGGGTTACCTTGGTGGCTATACGCCTAATCCGACTTATGAAGAAGTTTGTACCGGTATGACTGGGCATAATGAAGTTGTGCTGGTTATGTTTGATCCTGAAATCTGTGCTTATCGAGATTTGCTAGATTTGTTTTGGACGGTGCATAATCCAACTCAGGGTATGGGGCAGGGTAATGATAGGGGAACGCAATATCGCTCAGGTATTTATACCCATTCAGAACAGCAATTTGTAGAAGCACAAGCTTCTAAAATTCAGTATCAGCAAGCATTGACAAATGCAGGCTTTGCTATGATAACCACTGAAATTATGCCGGCCCCAGTTTTTTATTATGCCGAAGCCTATCATCAACAATATCTTGCCAAAGAACCCAATGGCTATTGTGGATTGGGTGGGTTAGGGGTGGCGATGGTTTAAGAGCAGGCGAAAGGCAAAAGACGAAGGGTTAACCTTTCGCCTTTGCCTTTCGCCTTTCGCCTTTAGCCTTTAGCCTGCCCTTAGGAGAGCCCTGTCTAAAGTAAACGATTAAGCTAAATCTGTCCCACCTTAAGTTAGTAACCCACTAATCAAAGCAATTTCTACTGATATTTGTTTAAATAAATACAAAAACCTTTTACCATAGCGGGCTAGCAGCTAAAGTTCGAATTTTAGCTTAAGAATTAACAGACACAGGTTTAAGATGGCCCTTTTAGTTTATAAATTTGGCGGTACTTCAGTAGGATCTGCTGAACGCATTAAAGCAGTCGCTGAAAAAGTTAAAAAAGCCCATGATTTGGGTGATCAAATAGTCGTTGTTTTGTCGGCAATGAGCGGTGAAACCAATCGTTTAATTGCTTTGGCTAATCAAATGCAAGCTCAACCCACTGAAAGAGAAATGGATGTATTAATTTCCACTGGTGAGCAAGTGACCGTGGCCTTATTAAGTATGGCTTTGCATGAATTAGGTTGTGAGGCTGTTTCTTACACTGGAGCGCAGGTCAAGATTCTAACCGATAGCAGTTTTACTAAAGCCCGTATACGTAAAATTGATGATGCAAAACTACGTGCAGATTTAGATGCTGGGAAAGTGGTCGTAGTTGCTGGATTTCAGGGTATAGACGAATACGATAATATCACTACCTTGGGTCGTGGTGGTTCAGATACGACTGCTGTGGCTATTGCCGCAGCTTTAAAAGCCGATGAATGTCACATTTATACTGATGTTGATGGAGTTTATACTACCGATCCTAGAGTTGAGCCTAAAGCGCGTCGCTTAGATCATATTACTTTTGAAGAAATGCTAGAAATGGCCAGTTTAGGTTCAAAAGTTCTACAAATTAGGTCGGTAGAGTTTGCCGGCAAATATAACGTGGCGTTACGCGTATTATCATCATTTAAAGAAGGGTGTGGCACACTCATTACTTACGAGGAATCACAAATGGAAAGTGCTTTAATATCAGGTATTGCCTTCAATCGCGATGAGGCAAAATTAACTATTACCGGTGTACCTGATTTGCCTGGTGTTGCCTTTAAAATATTAGGGCCGATTGCTGAGGCTAATATTGAAGTAGATATGATAGTCCAAAATATTGCTGACGATGCTACGACTGATCTTACATTTACGGTACATCGTAACGATTATCAACGAGCGCTGGGGTTGTTGGAGCAAACCTGTACCGACTTAGGTGCCAGAAAAGTCACTGGTGATAATGCTATCGTAAAAGTGTCTATCGTCGGTGTGGGTATGCGCTCTCATGCCGGTATTGCTAGCACCATGTTTAAAACTCTAGCACAAGAAGGTATTAATATCCGTATGATAGCCACTTCAGAAATAAAGATTTCAGTGGTTGTTGATGAAAAATACCTAGAGTTAGCCGTTAGAGCTTTACATGCGGCCTTTGAGTTGGATAAAATAAGCGCTTAATCTATTCTATATTTCCACGTAAGCACCATAACATTGTGGTAATGATCGTAGGGGCGTATTGCATACGCCCTTATAAAACAGTCTTATATAATTTTACTACGTCATTGGGCGAATAAAAATGTGAAAGTATTATGATGATAATAATGCAAATTAACTTTTTAATTTTGTAAGTTAATCTATTCATAATTTGCGAGAGGCTAAAGTCTCTCCCATATAAATACTTCACAGTCTAGTATGCAATACGCCTCTGAGGTGTTTTTTACTTTCACTCCTAAAGTTGAAAGCCTATTTACTGAGTCTCTTGTCTTATGTTTTTAAGGATTTCTTCTAAAGGCACAAGATTCATGGAAATTCTGAACAATACTTCGTTGTTTTGTAACAAGCCATAACATTGATAAGTTCTGAGTTTGATGTTGGTATAGTTTAAAGTGCGTTTAGAGGACTCTGGTAGTTGTTTAACAAGGATATGTAAGCAATCATTGTTTTTAAGCGTGCTTAAATGATGTCGGTCGACTGATATTTCATGTGAAGTGTAGACCATAGGGTTGAGCTTGAAATCATGATTTTCTAATTGCGCTTTTTCTAATAAAGCCCCTGAACTTAAGCTGCAAGGGAATATTTCAGGATAATGTGCGGTATGAGTTAGTTCATCAAAATAATCAGACTGTTCTGCTAACGATCCAGATAAAAAGTTTTTAACGGAACCATTGTTCATGTATTTGTGTTTTAAAAAGTAATCTGTTCCTGGAACAATGCTGCAGTCTGGTAGTTCGTTAAGGTCTGGTAAGTCATGCAGCGGTGTATCTGCTAAAAATAAAGCTTGTTGAGTTTCTTTTTTATAGCCTAGCAATACCACTTTGCCTTCAGACTTTAAGGCGATACGATTTCCGATAGTTAAATTAGGAATGGTGTTAATAAGAGTTTTTTTGATTTCAAGGCAAACAGGCATCCTAGGACGGACTGCATTAACAAAGGTAATTTGGTAGTTACTAAAACGTAGATTATTTTCGGCAATCACTTTATCTTCATGATGCGCTTCTCGGTATAAACGCATCTGATATTCAATTAAGGTATTGAGTTGATAACCTAGGACTATAGGGCCTTTAAAAGGATTATGAGTAATCTGTAACCATTTGTGTTTGTCGTGAAATAAATTAAAATCGTCAGACGCGTTACGCGCGACTTCTATGTGTATTTGTTCAAAAGTAAAGGCTTGGTTTTGCATATTTATAATAGTACGTGTTAAATTTAGTTCAACTTAACCTATAAAAAACATAGGTGCAATAATAAATGCTGTTGTCAGTCATAGTCAGCAGATTAGGTGTTAATTCAACCATAACAGTCAGTAATTTTATAGGCAATAGAGTATGAAAGGTATTATTTTAGCGGGTGGAAGTGGTACAAGACTTTATCCGATTACCAAAGGTGTTAGTAAGCAATTAACGCCAATTTATGATAAACCCATGATCTATTATCCATTGTCGGTATTAATGCTGGCAGGTATTACTGAGATCTTAATAATTTCAACGCCTAAAGATTTACCTCGCTTTGAAGAATTGTTGGGTGATGGCGCTGATATAGGTTTGTCATTTAGTTATAAAGAGCAGCCATCGCCCGATGGACTTGCTCAGGCATTTATATTAGGTGAAGATTTTATTGGTAGTGATGATGTGTGTATGGTGCTGGGCGATAACATCTTCTATGGTCATGGTTTAGATGAAATGTTAGTGCAATCGGTCATTAATGTGACTCAGCATAAAAAGGCTACAGTATTTGGTTATCATGTGAAAGACCCTGATCAATATGGTGTAGCCGAATTCGATAGCCAGGGTAATGTATTAAGCATAGAAGAAAAGCCCGTTAAGCCTAAAAGCAATTATGCGGTAGTCGGTTTATATTTTTATCCCAATAATGTGATTGAGATTGCCAAAAGCATTAAGCCCTCGCATCGAGGTGAATTAGAAATTACCACGGTTAATCAAACCTACTTAGAGCAAGGTGATTTAAAAGTTGAACTTATGGGGCGCGGTTTTGCTTGGTTAGATACCGGTACTCATGAATCTTTGCTAGAAGCTTCTAACTTTATTCAGACCATAGAAAATAGACAGGGCTTAAAGGTTGCTTGTATTGAAGAGATCGCTTATGAGATGGGTTATATTTCTAATGCTCAATTACTAGCCTTGGCGCAGCCCTTGTTAAAAAATCAATACGGCCAGTATTTATTGCGAAGAGCTAAAGAAGGAGCTGAAGCCTAATGCAATTTATACCAACAGCGATACCTGAGGTCATTATTATTGAGCCTAAAGTGTTTGGTGATGAGCGCGGTTATTTTGTAGAGACTTTCCGCCAAGATAAATTGGATGAGTTTTTAGGCTTTAAGATTGATTTCATCCAAGATAATGAATCTAAATCCAGTTACGGTGTGTTAAGAGGCTTACATTATCAATTAGCACCCGCTGCCCAAACTAAATTAGTGCGTGTCATTAAAGGCAAGGTGCTTGATATTGCGGTCGATATTAGGGTCGGTAGTCCTACTTTCGGAAGGCATGTCAGTGTTGAGTTATCTGAGCAAAATAAACGGCAAATGTTGGTGCCAAGAGGTTTTGCTCATGGCTTTGTAGTGCTGGAAGATGACAGCATCTTTGCTTATAAGGTTGATAATTATTATTCGCCTGAACATGACAGAGGCTTGGCTTTTGATGATGCTGTCTTGTCTATTGATTGGCAGGTATCAGCAGAGCATTTAAAGCTCTCTGTTAAAGATACTCAGCAACCAAGTTTGGATCAGGCAGAATTATTTGATTATGGGCGGTCTCTTTATGTCTAAGCGCATAGTGGTTACCGGTGCCAATGGGCAATTGGGTAGCGAAATTCGTGAATTAAGTAGTTATTTTCCTGATGATGTCTTTACCTTTATCACTCGGCAAGACTTAGATTTGAGTGATGCCTCTGCTATCCAAGTCTGGTTTGAAAATAAAGACTTTGATGTCATTATTAATTGCGCTGCCTACACTGCAGTCGATAAAGCTGAAACGGAAGTTGATTTAGCAACTGCCATAAATGCCACAGCAGTAAAAATCTTAGCTCAAATTGCTAAGCAGAAAGCTATTTCACTGTTACATATTTCTACCGATTATGTCTTTGCTGGCGATAGTTGTGCGCCTTATCGTGAAACTGATGCCACAAATCCACAAGGTGTTTATGGACAATCTAAGTTAGATGGGGAGTTGGCTATGCTAGCTATTAATCCTGATCGTTCAGTGATAATTCGAACTTCATGGGTCTATTCTCGTTTTGGCAATAATTTCGTGAAGACCATGATCCGTTTGGGTAAAGAGCGAAAAGAATTGAATGTTATTTATGATCAAGTCGGGACTCCCACTTCAGCTAAAGATTTGGCTTTGGTGTTACTTATGATTATTCAAAGTCCTCAACTGGAAGCCCAGCAGGGCACTGAAATATTTCATTACAGTAATGAAGGGGTATGCAGTTGGTACGATTTTGCAATAGCGATCTTTAAGGCGGCACCCATAAGATGTAAAGTGAATCCTATTGAAACTAAAGATTATCCTACGCCTGCAAAAAGACCTCATTACAGCTTATTGAATAAAGCTAAAATCAAAAACACCTTCAATCTGTCTATTCCCTATTGGAGAGATAGTTTGCCTGAATGCTTAGAACACATTAAATACTCAAAAGGAGATGACTTATGAAAACAGTCTTAGTGACTGGATGCGCGGGTTTTATTGGTAGTAATTTTGTGCCGTATTTCTTGGATCAATATCCTGAAGCGAACATTATCAATCTTGATTTGCTCACTTATGCCGGCAATTTGGCTAATCTTAAAGAAGTAGAAGATTCTAAGCGCTACACTTTTGTTGAGGGTGATATTTGTGATCGAGTATTGTTAGAGCAATTATTTTCTGAGCATGATTTTAGAGGCGTTATTCATTTCGCTGCTGAAAGTCATGTTGATAACTCGATTAAAAATCCAGGTGTATTTGTGCAAACTAATGTCAATGGTACTTTCACCTTGATTGATGTGGCTTATAAATACTGGATGCAGAAGCCATTTGTGTTTAAGTCAGGCTTTGAAGACTGTAGATTTCATCATATTTCTACCGATGAAGTTTATGGTACTTTAGGTGAAACTGGGTTATTCACCGAAGAAACGCCCTATGCGCCTAATTCACCTTATTCCGCCAGTAAAGCTGGCAGCGATATGATAGTCCGTAGTTATTTTCATACCTATGGCATGAATACTGTTATTACTAACTGCTCCAATAATTATGGCCCTAAACAGCATAATGAAAAGTTGATTCCGACCATCATACGTAAAGCCATTAAGGGCGATGATATTCCTATTTATGGGGATGGTAGCAATATCCGAGATTGGTTGTATGTGTTGGATCACTGCAAAGGTATTGCCTTGGTTTATGAAAAAGGCATGGTCGGTGAAGTTTATAATATAGGTGGTCGTAATGAACGCAATAATAATTACATCGCTGACAAGGTTTGTGCAATTCTGGATGATCTAAAGCCAAAGGCTAACGGTAGTTATAAAGACCAAATACGTTATGTTGAAGATCGTGCTGGGCATGATTTACGTTACGCGATTGACGCTACTAAAATTGAAACTCAATTAGGTTGGAAAGCAGATGAGAGTTTTGAGACCGGTATCGTTAAGACCATACAGTGGTATTTAAAAGAATTAG
>QVQD01000028.1 GCA_003584875.1 Methylococcales bacterium | reverse complement strand
TGTGCATTATTTCCTGAACATTTCAGTGTGATTGGTAATGTAAAAACATTTATGCACTTGCATGATGCGATATTTGAGAATAAAAATACGCACCCAGTTGAAATGCATTACAACATATTCAATAAGTTAAATAATTTATTAGGTCCAATTGATAAGCGTAATACCCAAGAGTTTGTTGAACGAATGATATTGCCCTGGCAAATCCAAGAAGAATTGTTTGGTGATTTTGGAGTAACAAAACAAGATGAAGATAAGTATCCAAAAATCTGGAAAATATCACATGGGAAAAAACAAGATTTTAGCGATGAGGTGCATGATTGGTTATTAGAAAATAATTATGTAGCCATTAATTATTCACCAGGGCATGATCAATATAAAAAATTTGAATCAATTAAAGCCAATCATTATTTTTACTTAGTTAGAAAAGCACAGATTATTTTACTAGGTCAATTGGAAAATGAACCGCCTAAAGAAATTGAAGGTATGCCAGGGAGACATTGTCGTAAGTTTAAACCATTTACCTCATTAAATTTAATATCTGAAGAAGCCAGGACACCTATACGTGTAATTGGTTACAAAAAGGGTGACCCAATTGATTCAAAGACAATTATATGTAGCAATGAGCTACGTAAAAAAAAGTTTATGCCAAGTGGTCAAAGTACAGTCCATGAGGTTGATAATGCCAACCTAGAAGACTTTGAGAAATCAATATTAGATCCAGTTTTTAAACTCAGCCTGGAAAATTTAATTACTTCTTCATTTGATGAAATTCCATATGACACTGCACCTTCGAAAGGTAATAAAATGCATTCTTTAAATCAAATACTTTACGGACCGCCGGGAACAGGTAAAACTTACAACACTGTCAACAAGGCAATCGAAATTGCAAATCCTTCTTTTAAAATTAAAGTTACAGTAGAAGACACTACAAGAAAGCAGATAAAAGAAGAATTTGATCGGCTGATGAATGAAGGTCAAATTGTATTTACTACCTTTCATCAAAGTATGTGTTATGAAGATTTTATCGAAGGCATAAAGCCGTTAAGGCCATTAACTGACGATTCATTTGTAAAATATGATGTTCAGCCAGGAATCTTCAAACAGATTTGTGATAAAGCAAAGTCAAATTTCGAGAATGCAAAAATTGATAATAAAAATAAAATCTCTTTTGAATCTGTATTCGATAAATTGAAAGAAGATTGTGAGTCTGACCCTGAAATTAAATTTAAACTAAGAACTGAAGGTAACGATTTTACTCTTATTGGATTTACGTCAACTTCAATTCAGTTCAAAAAAGGTAATGGTAGTACTAATCACACGCTAAGTATTAATACACTAAAGCAACTGTATTATGGTTTAAGAGATTTTAATAGCGGTCTTGGAATTTATTACTTATCTATATTAGATAAATTAAGATTATATGGTTTAAATGCCCCCGTTGAAGTACAGGAAAAAGCGTTTGTTCTAATCATTGACGAAATTAACCGAGGCAATGTTTCACAGATTTTTGGTGAGTTAATTACTTTAATTGAAGATGATAAACGTTTAGGTTGCCCTGAAGCACTCGAAGTCACTTTACCCTACAGTAAAGAATCATTTGGTGTGCCTGAAAACCTTTATATTATTGGCACTATGAATACTGCTGATCGTAGTGTTGAAGCTTTAGATGCGGCATTGCGAAGGCGTTTTAGCTTTGAAGAAATGCCCCCTGATTCTGAAACAATTAGTAAAGAAGGTGAGTTAAAAGGAACCGAGGGAAAATTAGGTGAAATTAGTTTGCCCGATTTGCTTGATACTATTAACGGCCGTTTAGAAAAGCTTTTAGATAAAGATCATCAAATTGGCCATAGTTATTTTATATCCGTTAAAGATTTAGACGGATTAAAACTGGCGTTTCAAAATAAAATTATTCCCTTGTTACAAGAGTACTTCTTTGGTGATTATGGCAAGATAGGTTTGGTATTAGGTAAAGGTTTTTTTGTTGGGCAAGAAGAGCTAATTAAATACAAATTTGCAGAATTTGAATATGCTGAGGCTAGTGATTTTTCTGACAGAATTATTTATAAAATAAAAACATTTGAGATAGGCGAAAAATCACATGATGATTTTATTAAAGCTATTAATTTATTGTTAAACAAGAAAACCAATGTCGAGAAGTAAACTCATTCGAGTTTTCGAGCATCAATCTATTAAGTTGGGCGATGAAGTAGATGGTGTAACTTTTGATGAAGCATCTCTTAAAACTCTACAAAAGCATTACGGTAGTGATAAAGGCGTACCGTATTATTCGCTAACAAACAATGGCGTTAAGTTTAATGAGTTTGTCGGAGTTATACAGGTAGGCAATACAGTTATTGAGGTTTTACCTAAAGCCGATAAAACCAATGATGATAAAAATTATTGGCAAGATATTTTAGTGAAAATGCTTTCTGCAGTCGGATTGTTTGATATACAGTCAACTAGCGATAGTTCGTTAAAATTAAAGTCCAACTCAATCCTTGATCTTTACTTTGCTCTTTTTATAAAAGAAGTTGAGTATTTATTGCACAGCGGTTTGGCTAAACAATATCGTAAGAAAGAAGGCAATGTCACGGCCTTAAAAGGTAGTATTCAGTTTGCCAAACATATCCAGCAAAACCTAACGCATCAAGAGCGCTTTTATGTGCGTCATACGACTTATGATGTAGAGCATAAGCTGCATTTTATTCTTTATAAAACTCTACGCTTACTGAAACAGATCAATACCAATGCCGAACTACATAGTCGTATTGGTGTTTTATTGCTATATTTTCCAGAGATGCCTGATATTAAAGTAACAGAAGCGACTTTTGATACGCTGGTTTTTAATAGAAAAACACAGCCATACAAAAAAGCCATAGGTATCGCTAAATTACTGTTACTGCAATATCACCCCGATGTCATAACAGGACGGCATAATGTTTTAGCGTTGATGTTTGATATGAATGTGCTTTGGGAAAAGTTTGTGTATGTTAGTTTGCGTAAATATAAGCCCGCACACGTAACGGTATCAGCCCAAACCACTAAATCATTCTGGAGTTCTTCTGATAAGGGGAAATATTCTTCAATGAGGCCGGACATTGTAATTAAAGGTAGTACAGGTTGTGTTGTATTGGATACCAAATGGAAAAACATCAATGGATCTAGTCCTTCATCAGGTGACTTGAGACAAATGTTTGTGTATCACAAATACTTTAAAGCGAACCGTGTGGCATTAGTTTATCCAGGTACAGCGACAAAAGAAAATAGGGGTGTGTTCGAAATAATAGATGGTATCGAGAATGAAATCCAAAATATCTGTAGCCTCATTACACTCAACACCAACGATATAACAGCAGGGCAAAAACCTATATCAGTTTGGCAAAAGGATATTTATGATGAAATATTTGCCTTTGCCTCAATTTCTTAATCACTTTGGAATAATGACTAAATGGAAGCAAATAATTTAACTAATAAATTTAACGCAGTACCGATAGAAAAAGGCACCAACATATTATTTGAGTTGAAAGCTACCTTAGATGATTATGATGTTTTATATCAAATGTGGAACTGGGATGGAGTAACCGCTGAGAGTTTTATTTTCTTAAGTTCAGATATTTCTGATCTGACCGATGATGAGGTGAAAACCTTAGCGAAAAGTTCGCCCATGATAAAAGCGGATTCCGAATTAACCATGAATAGGCATGAAGAAAGTTACACATTTATCAATTTCAACTTTAAGGCTGACTAATTATTTCGTCGATGACTAGTTAGAAATAAATCACGGGCCTTGAACTTATGACATCAGCCGTTCAAGAAATTAAGGATTTAAATCAAAGAAATTATGCTAAATATAATAGCCATTGCAGACGACGCTTTAGTTGGGCATATTGATCCCGATGCGGATATTGATTTATTGCTATCTCTGGGTGATCTCTATGATGTCACCTTAGAAAACTCGTAAGATGTATGAATGTAAGGTCGATTCGCGCGCTAGCAATCCACCATTTCTGAGCTACGGTGCTGCATTGAGCTGGCGGTTTGCTGTCGCGAAACAGCCCTGGACTTGTGTTTGCCCCGTTCGAAACGTTTTGATGAGTTACGGACAGCACTAAACGTTAAAGACGAAATTACAAACCTTGTCACGTTTTGGTGATTTAGATATCAAACAATTGATTGAATGCTTTGCTAACCGCTTGTTGATCAGCTTCTGCCAAACTACCGGCCTGTCTAATAATTAAGCGATTATCCAAGGTAAATAGTTTCATACGGACAATAGACTCAGAAGTAAGTCCAGCATTTTGTAAATTGGTGATTGCTACATCCAATAGCCAATTGGAGTTTTTGGCGCTGGTTATCATCGCCAATACCGAATGCTGCACTGCGTTGTTAAATTGTGTGCTTGATAGGACTAATGCGGGTCGCCTTTTACTGGCGTTTTGATCCGTAAACGGAAAAGGCACGACCACCACGGAGAATTTTTCAAAGGTCTGCATAAGTTTCATCATCCGCAGCTGATTCCCATTCACTCAAAGTGCCTAGGAGAGCCTCTGTATAGGCTTGATCTATAGCGGGGACTTTGCGTAAATGAACGCCGGCTTGATCAATTTCAAAAACTATTGCGTCACCGTCACGCAGTTTTAAGGCTTTGATAACGAGATGCGGAATGATGGCTTGATTGTGGTGGATTAATTGACTATTGGTTAGCATGGCGATTAACTCCCTGTGAGTGAGCCTACTTTATTAAATGTTATGAAAGACCCTTATTATCGGTTAGTTGCGGTTATTATTTGTTCTCAAGGGTTATAGAAACCATAAGGCCGTGTATCTGCTCAAAACAAACATGCTTACTCTACCATTGCCAGCAAGTAACCTCAATTGCTCTGTGTTGTATCGAGGATGTTCGGAGCAATGACTTACATTGCTTCTTATATGCTGGGATGATAATCAAGCTGGTTTTTTGTTTCCAGTTTGTAGGCTAGGCAGGATTTGTTAGGTGTGCGTTAATTAAATTTACATGATTTTTAATCAAACCAATCTTCTAAACGCAACTGATTGATGCGAGAAAACTCTTTCGTATTATGGGTAACTAAGGTTGCTTTATTGGCTAACGCTGTGCCTGCAATCATCATATCTAAAGGGCCAATAGGCGTACCCGCCTGTTCCAGTATGGCTCTAAGCTTAGCTGAAATAGTCGCTTCATTTTCCGAAAAAGGCAATACACGCACGAGCGTTAGTAGTTCATTTAACTGAGCTCTACGTTTTTCAGGTGATGTTGATTTGGCAATACCCACTTCAAGTTCATACAAAACCACGGATGGCAGAGCTATTTCATGCGGTGGTAAACTAAATAAATGCTGGGCAACATGTCCCATGTTTTTAAAAAAATAAATGACGGTATTGGTATCTAAAGCGTACATTAAAAACTTTCTCTTGTTACATCATGGCCTTCATTATTGCGTAACTCTTCAGAAAATGGCACATCTTGCCATGTTCCTGCTAAAGCTTTAACGGAATCAGGCCATGTAGTGACGGTTTTTTCATCAATAATGTTTTTTAACCATTGCTGGGCAGTAAGACCTGCTGTTTTAGCCGCCGTGATAATTCTGGCTTCTGTTGTATCGTCTATTTCTAGTATAAGTTGTTTCATTAATACCTCTTTTAAGCTTCAAACAAATGATACAAATTCGGGTTGGTATTGCAAAAAATCTTCACTAATTAGATTTTATGTAAAATTACCACAGTTCGAACGGCACAACCAAAAACAGCAGTAACAGGGACAAACCACGGTTTATTCGATACTCATAAAAGCTGGGCTGAATAATTACCCAGCTTTATGAGTCAATGCAGATTATTCTTTGCTAATAAAGCCTTTAATCGCTCAAGTTCTAAATCTTTCTCTTTGATAAGTCTTAACGCTGCTTCTTTATCGGCTAATGCTGCTTCTTTATCTATTAAAGCTTCATCACGCTCATGCTGAATGCATATTTGTTCACGCAGATAATTCTGTCTTGCTTGATAAGCATGGTAATCACGTTCTTTATCTGAGAATTTTTTTAATGTACTCATGGCTTGCCTCATTTCATTAGTGGTCATCCAGTCTGGCAAAGCAGTCTCATCAGTTAACTGCTCACCGTCTTTGAAGAATCTTATCCAACGTTGTTGTTCATTTTCAACTTGTGGCGAGTTAAACTTCTGCAATTCTAATAACCAAATACCACAATGATTGTTTAGTGTTCTGCCCTTGTTATCCCTGACTTTAAAGGTATGGATATAATCAGTATCATCTTTAATTAAATTCTCTGCCAATAGCCATATTGAATAAGTCGGCTTTAACTTGTAATAACTTTCACCCTGTTGTAGCTGTTGGCTATAAATATCTGCCCAATAATATAGGATACGCGCCGGCAAGTTAGCATAACTGACCAGTTGAATTTCAATCTGGTAAATATTGTCGTCATTATCCTGTGCTTTAACATCAACAATGCTAAGCTTGTCCTCAAGAAATTCTTTGTCATTATAAGGATTCAGAATGTCTACATTGGTTAATGGAGCGGCAATATCTGAACCTATAATGGCATTTAAGAAATGCACTAATAAGTTGCGGTTATCCTCTGCACCTAATAATGCCTTAAATACGCAGTCTATCTTTGGGTCAATTTTATGTTTCATTGTTTATTATAACAATCGAATCTGCATTGGCAATATAGCTTTCGTAACGTGTGTAATGGGATTATCAATCTTCCTTAGGCTTCATAAAAACTCAGCCAGGTAGATAGGTAGGGTGGACAATAATTTTCTGCCCCCGCTAAATCGGCAAATGCTGGGCAAACGATAAAACTGTTTGCACACTCTACAATAACAATTGTTCATTTTGTCTATAAATAGCTTCAAGTTTGATAGGGAGTGCTCCTAAAAAAACAGCGGTCATTTAGGGGGTGACAGATTCGCCCAGTACATTCGTTTGTTGATACGTGGCGAATCTGTCGCCCCTACAAGGTACTACCGAAGCAGGTTGGGGTTTAGATGGTAAAATATCGCCTTCGACTATAACAGCAGTAACAGGGACAGACCACGGTTTATTCGCTAGTTTGATAGGGAATGCTCCTAAAAAAAACAGCGGTCATTTAGGGGTGACAGATTCGCCCAGTACATTCGTTTGTTGATACGTGGCGAATCTGTCGCCCCTACAAGGTACTACCGAAGCTGGTTGGGGTTTAGATGGTAAAATATCGCTTTCGACTATAACAGCAGTAACAGGGACAGACCACGGTTTATTCGCTGCCTCAATCATAGTAACGTCCCCTATTAATTTTTAATGGGCGCTATGTTAAAGCTGTATTTACATAACTTTATTTAACTGCCTATAATGCCTTTACGTTAATGGTTCAGAGGTATTGAAAATGAAACACGCAATCAACTTTAGACTTGATGAAGTCGTTTTGAAAACTATTGCTGAACTGGCTCTGGATTTACATACCAGCAAAACGGACATCGTCGAGCAATCCATTTTGCAATTTGCGGCTAAAGTTAATCATAAAAAAAATAACTTACTGCAATTTGCCGGTACCTTGTCAGAAAATGATGCCGATGATTTATTAAAATCCATTCAACGTGACAAAACTACTAAGGATGTCGAGTTTAGTTTATGAATGTTGTACTTGATAGTGATATTTTGATTTACTTCTTAAAGGGTAAGCCTGAAATTGTAGACAAATTATCTAGTTGTGCCATAGACATGTTGTTTACCACGCGTATAAAATTACACTGAGCTTTTATATGGAGCGTTTAATTCAGCCAAAATAGAACAAAACTTAGCCAAAGTAACGGGCTTGTTGTCTGCAATTTCGATTTTAGAGTTTGATGAAAAAGCCAGTCAGATTTTTGCGAAAGACAAGGCAGTACTAAAACGTCAAGGAACCATGATTGCGGATATGGATTTAATGATAGCTAGCATTACCAAAGCTCATCAATACGCATTGGTTACAAATAATCACAAGCATTTTCAGCGTATTGAACACTTAAGTCTTGAGTGCTGGATGTAAAGTGCTCATTAGCTTAAAGCAAGTAGCCTCGATGAAGTAAAGCGGAATAGATTCACGTCATGCTAATGCTGGTCGGGGATTGTAACCCCGATCAAGACCTTTGGAAGCTCTTAAGCCTTGCTAAATATTTCAATTGGGGTTGCAAAACCTCTTCGGTTAGGTACTAAAAACCGAGGTTAAGATACAAAAACAACACTTTGTCGTATAAAAAAGGCGGTTTTACATACGAAAATTTCTGGTTTTTGTATCTATAAATGGGCTTTTGATATTAAAAAAAACCGATGAGCTATAAAAATCGTTCGTTTTAATAGCTAATTGTGAGTTTTGGGTATCCAAACGGTAGTTTTTGATACCTATAAGCGGGGTTTATGTATTAAAAGCTCAGTTATTAGTGTCTAAAGCTGCGCTTTAGGTATAAAAACCGGAGTTTTATGTATCTAAAACCGCCGTTTTTGCATTAAAACCGGCTGGATGGGTATTAAAGAAGCGGGTATGGATATCAAAAAAGAGAGAATTAATCTGACAGGCGTTTTTAATAACAGCTAAACCTGTCAGGTTAATAGTGCTTGGTGAGG
>QVQD01000197.1 GCA_003584875.1 Methylococcales bacterium | reverse complement strand
GCCGACATACCCACTGCCAGCAATGCCATTAGAGATGCCGTAACACCGGTATTTTTAATCACTGGCATAGGCTCCATTCTTGGCGTACTCACTAATCGCTTAGGCAGAGCGATTGATCGCTATCGAATATTAAGTGAAATGAAATATCATGATCTTTCATCCAGCTCACTTCATGAAATAAAAACTATTTCCAAACGCATACATTGGATGAGAAGAGCGGTTAGCTTATGCACACTATCAATTTTATGCGTTTGTCTTACCATCGCCTTCTTTTTTATTGCCGTAGAATTTAATATCGAATCAACAAGAACTATCGCTATTTTATTTATCACCGCCATGTTGACATTAACCTGTGGTTTATTATGTTTCATGCGTGAAATATCATTGGCAACTAATGAAACTTTCGATATCGACACCTTAATAAAACCCAAATAAAAAACCAGAGTGACTAGATTTAAAGCGCTCCTAATAAGTGCGGTATTTGCTGCTTTTGCACCTTGTTGGTGCAAAAGCTCGATACCACACTTATCTCCATAGCGATCTCTTTTAACATTGGATGGAAATATAGGATGTGCTGAGCAACGAAACGCATTATTTGTCTTGTATCGCTTGTATAAATTGATGCACCTACTTCGTCATCCCATAGCTGCTCACAGCATGTAGTTTGTAGGTCGGGTTAGCATAACCCGACACAATGAACTACAAAATGTCGGGTTACGCTATCGCTAACCAGACCTACACAAAACCTTAACTATGGGCTGTTTATAACTCTTTCAATTATTTACAGTAGATTATCGGTATTAATACTTATATTTTTTAGGGCTTTCTTTTGCTCTAATGCTCTGGTTTAATCAACATTCACCCATCATTAACTCAACACCTATTTATGTCATTAACATCTATTCAAATCACTATGGCATAGCTATTGCTTTTAACTCTAGTGTGAATACAAAAATATTTTAACGAAAGACTTCTTCATAAGATAAAACATGGATACGAAAACTTTAAAAAAATATTTTAACGAAATGTATGCGGACAATGGTGCCGTTAGGGGCATTTACGAACGCTACGGGAATTGGTTAAAAGACCTACCTGATGGCACTTTAGAGCGCAGGAATGCAGAAGCCGAGTTATTATTTCGTCGACTAGGCATTACGTTTGCCGTTTACGGTGAAGATGCAGGTGAAGCAGAGCGATTAATTCCATTTGATATAGTCCCTAGGATTTTCGGTGCCTCAGAATGGCAACGCTTGGAGCTAGGACTTAAGCAACGTGTGCGAGCACTTAATGCCTTTTTACATGACATTTATCATGATCAAGAAATTATCAAAGCTGGCATCATTACTGAGCAACAAGTACTGAACAATGCTCAATATAGACCTGAGATGAAAGGCGTCAATTTACCTAATCAAGTTTATGCCCATATTGCAGGAATTGATTTAGTAAGGATTGCTGAGAATGATTTTTATGTTTTAGAAGACAATCTACGCACTCCTTCTGGGGTTTCGTACATGCTTGAAAACCGCAAAACCATGATGCGGTTATTTCCGGAACTATTTGTCAAACACGCCGTTGAGCCAGTCGAGCATTATCCACAAATGCTACTCAACACGCTTCGAGAAGCTGCGCCGCCGAATGTTGCTTATCCCGTTATTGTGGTAATGACACCGGGGTCTTATAACAGTGCTTATTTTGAACATGCTTATTTAGCTAGCCAAATGGGTGTAGAACTCGTTGAAGGTCAGGACTTGTTTGTACATCAACAAAAAGTCTATATGCACACCACCGAAGGCCCTCAACAAGTCCATGTTATTTACCGTCGGGTCGATGATGACTTTATTGACCCTCGGGTATTTCGTCCAGACTCAACACTCGGCGTACCTGGCTTAATGGAAGCTTACTGTAGTGGCAATGTAGCCTTAGCAAATGGCGTAGGCACCGGTGTTGCTGACGATAAATCTACTTATTTATTCGTACCGGAAATGATTCGCTTCTATCTAGGCGAAGCGCCGATATTATCGAATGTCCCCACTTGGCGCTTAAGTGAATCTGAAGACTTAAGTTATGTACTCGCACATTTACCAGAACTGGTTGTTAAAGAAGTACAAGGTTCTGGAGGCTATGGTATGTTAGTAGGACCAACCAGCTCTAAAGCTGAAATAGAGGCCTACAGACTTCGTATTCTGGCAGAGCCCGCTAAATTTATTGCCCAGCCAACCTTAGCCTTATCTTCCTGTCCAACTCTCGTTGAATCAGGCGTTGCACCACGTCATGTCGACTTAAGACCTTTTGTCTTATCTGGCAAAGACGTTCGCATCGTACCAGGTGGATTAACACGAGTGGCACTTACAGAAGGCTCATTAGTGGTTAATTCCTCACAGGGCGGCGGCACTAAAGACACTTGGGTATTGGAGGATTAGTATGTTATCTCGCACCGCTGAAAATTTATTTTGGATGGCTCGCCATATCGAACGCGCAGAAAATACCGCACGCGTACTGGATGTTGCACATCGAACCTCTTTATTACCACTTGATATAGAAGGTACACAAGCCTATTTATGGTACGCACCCCTCAATATAACCGGGTGTGCTGATAGTTACGAAGTCAAATATGGCTTAGCAAGAGCTGATGCAGTGAGTCATTATATGGCTTTAGATCCAGACAACCCCACCAGCATCTATAATTGCCTTAAACTTGCCCGAGAAAATGCTAGAACAGTACGCGGGGCGATTACTACAGAAATGTGGGAAGTTATTAATGATACTTGGCTAGAGCTTAATCGCTTACCCAAGCAAATGGACTATGAAAATTTTCGTGATTTTTTCGATTGGGTGAAGAATCGTTCACATTTATTTCGCGGAGTCACCTTAGGTACTATCATCAAAGATATCGGGCTAAGTTTTATCAAACTAGGCACATTTCTTGAGCGTGCTGACAATACTGCACGCATATTAGATGTCAAATATCATATATTACTACCCAGCCTTGATCATATCGGCGGTGCCGCTGATTATTATCAATGGGGATCTTTACTTAAGTCTGTCAGTGCTTTTGAAGCTTACCAAAAAACTTATCGTGATGTTATTTCGCCTCAACGCGTCAGTGAACTACTGATTTTTAGAGACGACATGCCTCGCTCGCTACATGCCTGCATGGATGAAGTGGAAAGCGCCTTAATAGCTATTAATGGGCACTCAGGAAAAGAAGCGAGGCGATTGGCCGGCGAACAACATGCCGCCCTGCATTTTGGTCTTACTCAAGATGCCTTTAGCGACGGCTTACATGAATTTCTCACTGATTTCTTAAAAAATACCGCCCTATTAAGTCGAGAGATTCGTGAGGCTTATTTATCACGTCAAGAAACAGCATTGATTCGACAACTAACTACTTAATCGTAAGATGACTTTTTAATCCTTAAAAGCATCTGTACTTCGACTATTTAATACTAGATAAATCCTTTATTTAAAGCTGAATAACATCAGGCCATTGGAAGAAAAATTATGACCATACGCGTTGCTATACGTCACAAAACAATCTACCGGTTTGATAGACCCGTATCATTATCACCTCATGTCTTTAGATTACGTCCGGCTGTCCATAGTCGCACCCCAATCAAAGCTTATACCTTGCGTATTGAACCGAAAAATCATTTCATTAATTGGCAACAAGACCCGTTTGGCAATATTGTTGCCCGCGTCGTATTTCCTGACAAATGTCAAAAACTCAGCGTTGAAGTTGAAGTTATCGCTGACATGACCGTCATTAACCCTTTCGACTTTTTTGTTGAAGCTTATGCCGAAAACTATCCTTTTAATTACGACGAACAGACATTTAAAGAACTACAACCTTATTTAGAAATTACTGAAGAGGGTCCATTATTAAAGGAATGGATCAAAAAATTAGATACCAGCAAGCGCTCCATCAATGACTTTATTGTCGATATTAATCGCCAAATTTTTGCCGCTATTGGCTATAACATTCGAATGGAAGTCGGCATACAAAGTTGTGAAGAATCCTTATCTAAATTAACTGGTTCCTGCCGAGATTCCGCTTGGCTATTGGTACAAGTGCTACGCCATCTTGGTCTCGCCGCTCGTTTTGTATCAGGTTATCTAGTGCAATTGACCTCTGATATAAAATCACTGGATGGCCCCTCAGGACCCGAACAAGACTTTACCGACTTACATGCTTGGACAGAAGTCTATATACCTGGAGCAGGCTGGATAGGCTTAGACCCTACTTCTGGATTATTAACCGGTGAAGGACATATTCCACTAGCCTGCACTCCCGACCCTGCAAGTGCCTCACCGGTAACGGGCGGCACTGACAAATGCAAAGTAGACTTTGAGTTTTCTAACACTGTCGATCGTTTACATGAAGACCCTAGAGTCACTAAACCTTATACCGATGAACAGTGGTATCACATTGATGCTCTAGGAAAATTAGTAGACCAACGTTTACTTGAAGATGATGTTCGACTCACGATGGGCGGTGAACCGACCTTTGTTTCTGTTGATGATATGGAAGGTGATCAATGGAATACCCAAGCCGATGGCGCAAAGAAACGTGAACTCGCTCAACAATTAACATTACGTTTACGAGATGCTTTTGCCAAAGGTGCAATGCTACATTATGGTCAAGGCAAATGGTATCCTGGCGAGCCCTTACCTCGTTGGCAATATGGTATCTTTTGGCGTAAAGACGGTACCGCACTTTGGCGCAATCCAGAATTGCTTGCTGACATTAATAAAGATTATGGCTACACCGTCAAACACGCACAAAAATTTATACAACAAATCAGTCAACATTTAGAAATACCGACTCGTTATATCAAAGCAACCTTTGAAGATAGTTTTTATTATCTATGGCAAGAAGGCACCTTGCCCGAAAACATTGATCCATTAACATGCAATTTAAAGGATCCAATCGAACGCAAAACCTTAACAAAATTATTAGATGCTGGATT
Source organism: Methylococcales bacterium (assembly GCA_003584875.1). Classification (GTDB taxonomy): domain Bacteria; phylum Pseudomonadota; class Gammaproteobacteria; order Methylococcales; family Methylomonadaceae; genus Methylobacter_C. Next base: position 3,807 of record QVQD01000197.1, on the reverse strand, counting down.
AAATCAACCTGCCGGCTTTGTTCTTCCTATTAAATGGAACTGGCTAAACCAATGTTGGAAAAGTGGTCCTTGGGATTTCCGTCGTGGCGCTTTATATTTAATCCCCGGCAATTCTCCAATCGGCATGCGCTTACCCTTAGCCAGTCTGCCTTGGGTTGCACCTGATAAACGAGATTCATCAGAACCTCAAAGCCTCTTTGAAGATTTACCTGAGCTAGAAGATTACTATGGTGAAGTAACAAGACGCTATAGCCAGATGATTACCAAAACCAAAGAACATCCAGAAATTATCGAACAAGAAACTGGAGATACCGTCGCGCAAGAAGTCGAAGTGCCGCATACCGCCTTGTGCGTAGAAGCCCGAGAAGGTCGATTGCACATCTTTATGCCGCCCTTAACAACACTAGAACATTATCTTGAACTCATTGCAGCGATTGAAGCGACCGCAGCAAACCTAGCTATGCCTGTGGTAATAGAAGGTTATGAGCCTCCTCGTGATTATCGCGTCGAACGCTTAATGGTAACGCCAGATCCAGGCGTTATTGAAGTGAATATACATCCGTCTAAAACATGGGAGGAGTTAGTTGATAAAACCACGCTACTTTATGATCTAGCTCATAAAACTAGACTCGGTACCGAAAAGTTTATGCAAGATGGTCGCCATACCGGAACAGGCGGTGGTAACCATATTACTATGGGCGCAGAAATGCCCACAGACAGCCCACTATTACGTCGCCCTGACTTATTGCGCAGCTTAATTACTTATTGGCAACATCACCCGGGGCTATCTTATTTATTTTCGGGTATGTTTATAGGCCCCACCAGCCAAGCGCCGCGTGTTGATGAAGGTCGTGATGAAAAGCTCTATGAACTTGAAATTGCCTTTCAACAAATGCCTGAAGGTGAAACGCCAGCTCCGTGGTTAGTCGATAGATTATTAAGACATTTATTAACCGACATCACTGGCAATACTCATCGCTCTGAATTTTGTATTGATAAGCTTTATTCTCCAGATAGTTCTACAGGGAGATTAGGCATACTCGAACTGCGTTCTTTTGAAATGCCTCCTCATGCCCAAATGTCTTTAGTGCAAACGGTATTATTGCGCTCGTTGATAGCTTGGTTTTGGCGTGAACCTTATAAACATGATCTAGTTCGCTGGGGTACAGAACTGCACGATCAATTTATGTTGCCGCATTATGTTCGTGAAGACATGAAACAAGTGACTCAGGACTTGCAACGAGCTGGCTTCGGCTTTGATATGGAATGGTTAGATCCATTTTTTGAATTCCGCTTTCCTCGTTATGGCAATACCCTAGTAGACGGCATTGACATGGAATTACGTTTCGCCATTGAACCCTGGCATGTACTGGGTGAAGAAATGAGTAGTACCGGCACCGCTCGCTATGTGGACTCTTCGGTAGAGCGAGTACAAGTATTAGTGACTGGATTTAATCATGCACGTTATGTCATTTCTTGTAATGGCAGACGTTTGCCTATGCGCAAAACTGCCCATCACGGTGTGTTTGTTGCTGGCGTTCGATATCGTGCTTGGCAGCCGCCTTCTGCATTGCATCCCACCATTGCTCCCCATGTACCCCTAGTATTTGATGTTATCGATACTTGGAATGGTCGCTCTGTAGGTGGCTGCACTTATTATGTAGCTCATCCTGGCGGACGTAGCTATGACGATTTCCCCGTCAATGATTATGCTGCGGAAACTCGACGCATGACGCGCTTCTGGGAATACAACCATACGCCTGGTGTTATTATCCGCCCACCATTGGCAGGAACTCAGACTCCTGCTTCTGAGCAAGCTTTACTGGCAACCTTTAGTGTGACTAAAGAAGCCCCAAGAGCTATGTCGCCACCCGCTGAAGAGTTAAGTACTGAATATCCATTTACACTAGACTTAAGACATCGCAGTCGTTAATTAATTGAGCTTACAGAGACATTATGCCTATCTCTACGCTAAAATAAGCACTGATTTAGTGCATTTTTTACATGTGAGAGCGATACAATAGGCTCTGATGAATCAAATAGACTGATAAACATGGCGTAAGCTGCATAACTTAAAAGAGAATACAACTTATAACTCCGGAGATTTATAACAATGACCGATAAATTAAAACTCCTGACGCCAGCGACATTAATACTGGACGACAAAAGTTATTCATTACCTACCTATATGGGTGTTGAAGGCGAAAAAGCCATTGATATTACTAAGCTACGTAGCCAAACCGGCTATGTCACGCTAGATGATGGCTACGGCAATACAGGGGCCTGTGAAAGTGCTATCACTTATATTGATGGTGAAAAAGGCATACTTCGTTATCGAGGCTATCCTATAGAAGAATTGGCTGCACACTCTCGATTTGTTGAAGTTTCCTATTTATTACTCTATGGCGAATTACCCAACAGCGAACAATTACTTAAATTTTCTACACGTCTTAATGAATCATCGATTATTCATGAGGATGTACATCATTTTTTTAATGGTTTCCCTCGCGGCTCTCACCCTATGGGCATACTAGCGACTATGGTCGCGTCACTGTCTACTTTTTACCCTTTACCCGATCGACTAGATGCGGAAACCGAAGTACAAATTGTTGCTAACTTAGTCTCACAAGTACGCACGATTGCTGCTTTTTCTTACAAAAAATCGATCGGTGAACCGTTGGTCTACCCTTCAATTAAGTATAAATACACCAGCAATTTCTTAAACATGATGTTTTCTTCACCAGTTCGCGACTATCAACTCGATCATGATATAGTCCGAGCTATTGATATGTTGCTTATACTCCATGCCGATCACGAGCAAAACTGCAGTACGTCATCCGTGCGTACAGCGGGGTCTAGTATGGCCAACGTCTATGCTGTTATTACTGCCGGTATCGCTGCACTTTGGGGGCCACGTCATGGCGGCGCCAATCAAGAAGTGATCAAAATGCTGGAACAAATCCATGCTGAAGGTGGTGATGGTACTGAGTTTATTAATCAAGCTAAAGATAAAAACTCTGGACGTAGATTGATGGGCTTTGGTCATCGCGTGTACAAAAACTTTGATCCTCGCGCACAAGTCTTAAAAGAGCATTGCGATAAATTACTTAATAAACCAGGCATTAATGATCCGCTGCTAGATATTGCAAGGCGTATCGAAGAAATTGCCCTCAAAGATGATTATTTCATATCTCGCAAGCTATATCCCAACGTAGACTTCTACTCTGGATTAATACTGCGTGCAGCGGGCATCCCCACCAATATGTTTACGGTATTATTTGCCATTGGCCGAATGCCAGGCTGGTTAGCCCATTGGCGAGAAATGATACATGGTGAACAAGTGACTATTTACCGACCACGCCAGATTTATGTCGGTGAAACATTACGTCATTATCGAGATATTAAAGAACGGGTATAAGTCCAACTACTCAAAGTTAAATTTCGTAGGTCGGGTTAGCGATAGCGTAACCCGACAAAACTAAATGTCAGGTTACGCTATCGAAACTATGAAAGTATTATGATTTTGGCTTTCCCATCGGACAGTTCATCTGGCATGTGTAAATATAAATTGTGGAAATCATAATATAGGGGCGACAGATTCGCCACATTACAACAAACGAATGTACTGGGCGAATCTGTCGCCCCTACAAGGTACTAGTTTCGTAGTAACCCGACAAAATGACCCGTTCATCTGGCATGTGTAAATATAAATTGTGAAATCATACTGAGGGGCGACAGATTCGCCACATTACAACAAACGATTGTACTGGGCGAATCTGTCGCCCCTACAAGGTACTAATTACGTAG
>QVQD01000057.1 GCA_003584875.1 Methylococcales bacterium | reverse complement strand
TTGAGTTTGGACTCCCAATTTAATCAATGAACAGCAGATTGGAGTTTAACGGAGTCAAAACTCACGAGTTTTGATACCTGCAACTTAAGACCTTACAGATGCCAGACTTGGTCTTCTTTATTATAGAGTCGATGTTTTTTAGACTAGATCAGGTCTTCTTTAAAGCAAAGACAATCTACTATGATAAATAGTCACATAGAAATGACTCAATGTAGGTCTTCTTTAAGCTAAAGACAACTAGAAATACTCTAATGCTGGTCTGCTTTAAGCTAAAGAAGACTAACCATGCTCTTTCGCAAACCTTCTTTAGTCCAAAGAAGGCTTGCTATGCTTCAAAGATGATCTGATCTAAGCTAAAGAACACTGGATCTATAACAAAGTAGCACTGCTAACTGTTAATTCAAGCTTTTATAATTTTAACTAAACTCTGACCTTAAGTGCATTAAAGTTCATTATGTTTTTATCTTGGCGTCATTGGTTTGATTGCTAGCAGTAACCGGACAAGATGGGCTACAAAATGTTGGGTTACGCTATCGCTAACCCAACCTTCAGGACTTTTCTGGATATCAAAACTCATGAGTTTTGACTCCAAAACCAAGACTCCATTTAATCAATGCCGGTCTGGGTTTGCAACCCCGACCAAGACCTTTGAATGCTTTACTGGCATCTCTATTTAATGGCCTTACTCAGCTAACACGAAGCACAAATAAGCTTTTGATCCCGTATTTGTACCTTCCAAACACACGGTATAAACAGCTCTATGAATTTAAATGGCGACGCAGTATAGACGCTACTTGTAATTACGGTTACTATAGCCCTCAGAGCAAATAACTAATGCTCTATTGTCGCTATAATTATTAGAGACATCTTCAAAGAAACACCGCCACCACTCGCTATAAAAGACCTTTGGCCACACTCCATAGGCAGCATTAAAGCTTATCTTAGTAAAGTCCACCGCTTATTCATGAGTCGAATACAACTAGATTTCTACTTAGTAGAGACACTAGCCTTAAACGACTTTCAAAAATCATAACGTTCGAATTTCGAGCAAGGTATAGCTACATGAAAACTCAAAAAGCCATCATCAGTTTTTCTAAAACCAAAGACCACGAACTAGCTGATATAGGTCAAGCCATTGCTAATAAAATGACTAATAATCCCAACTACCCTACCCCTACGTTATCTATAAGTGATCTACAAGCTGCCATTACGGCGTATTCTAGCGCCTTAATCCAAGCTCAAGACGGCAGCAAAGCAGATGTCGTCGCTAAAAATGCCTCTCGTACAACCTTAGAGAATGACCTTTCTGCTCTAGGTAATTATGTTAATCTAATAGCTGATGGTGATGCTCTTAAACTACAAAGCTCTGGCTTTCCGTTAACAAAACTTCCTGAGCCTATTGGTATTTTAGACGCTCCAATACTCACCGTGCATTACGGTGAAAATGCCGGAGAAATGGCTATTGAAATATCGCCCATACCCAAAGCCTCGGGCTATATCGTTTTATATGCCGTTGTACCGGCTCCGGCAGACAATAATGACTGGTCTAGTAAAACAATGTCTTCATCAAAAGCTACATTGACACATCTAAAAAGTGGTAATAAATATGTTTATAAGGCCGCAGCTTTAAGTTCTGAAGCTAATAAAATGAACATTTATAATTTTTCTACCCCGATTGAGAAAATAGTTCCTTGATAGGGCTTAAACGGCTATCAACTTAACAAGGGATAAAACGCTAGCGTAGTCGGTTTACGCTAGCGCTAACCCGACCCACACCTATTAACATTATTCACACTGTCCCGTCTTTAGCGATAGCCAAGATATTCAAGTAAGAAAAATCATAAAACTTTCACTGTCTCGCGAGTGCATACAGCTTTATTGTAGCGAACAAATTGAATATAAAAGGCTATTTTAAATAGAGGCAGCTAGCTTAAAAAAGTTATCCCCATATCCTGTGGATAACTCTGTGTATTAAACCTTTACAAAGCCCTTAACTCACTAATTTTTAGCAGCGTTTCTTAGATTGTACAGATTTCATACAATCGCTTTAATGTAAATAAAATTAATGACTTATGATAAAATCAGTCCTGATAATTAAAAAATCATAGCTAACGCTCGGTTTTATATAGATCGCTATTAGTATGTGCGTAACTTATCAAAAGAAATGCTTGCCATGTAGGGGCGACAAATTCGCCCTGTACATTCGTTAGTCAGTTGAAACGCTTATTTCATATCCTTAACTGTGGACAGTGAGGGTAAGCGTGGAATGATTTAAGTGAGGATTTAACATGAATAACCAAGATACCGATCTTACTCTAATCAAAGCGTTATCTAATCTCAAAGCCTACCAGCATGAAGTCCGTTTGATCAAGGTTATCGAAACCCATATTTCTTGGGTAATATTAACAGGATCGTATGCTTATAAAATCAAAAAGCCCGTTAACTTTGGTTTTCTGGATTTTTCTACCCTAGAACAACGACGCTTTTTCTGCCTAGAAGAACTTAGACTGAATCAGCGTTTGGCTGCTGATCTGTATCTGGCTGTTGTGCCTATTACCGGCACACTGGATGATGCAGAGATGGGCGGCGTAGGCAATATCCTCGATTATGCCGTTAAGATGCGCCAATTTCCGACGGGACTCACTTTAAGTGAAAAAGCGGCCAGCAAACAACTCAGTGCTATTGAAATAGATCAACTCAGTGAAATATTGGCAAGCTTTCATCAACACATTGCCATAGCTAATCCTAGTTCTAACTATGGATGTAGTGCAGATATTAACTACTGGTTTATGGAAAACTTTGGGCCTATCAATGAGTTATTAACGGATATTCAGCTCCAACAGCAACTACAAGCCATCCAAAACTGGGGGCAGCAAGAATGGCTAGTTAAAGCAGAAATCATGGCACTTCGTAAACAACAGGGCTATGTACGTGAATGCCACGGTGACTTACATTTAAGCAATATGACCCTGATTAACGACAAGGTGACCTTATTTGATTGCCTGGAATTTAATCCTTTACTGCGCTGGATAGACGTCATCAATGAAATCGCTTTTGTGTTGGTTGATCTACTCCATAAACAAGAACAAGCGCTAGCTTTTCGCTTACTTAATGGTTATTTACAACTGACGGGTGACTATTCGGGTGTCGTTTTGCTGCGCTATTATTTGGTTTATCGTGCCTTAGTGTCTGCCAAAATTGCCTTGTTACGTCAGAAGCAACAAAGCACTGATAACCTGCCTTCATCTGCCTGCTTAAAATATCAGGAATTTATGAATCTGGCTGAACACTACACTCAGTCAAGTCGTGTAAAACTGATCATTAGTCATGGTTATTCTGGTTCAGGTAAATCAACATTAATGGCAGAACTTTCCGAAAATATTGCAGCGATCCATCTACGAGGCGACATAGAGCGTAAACGCTTATTTGGCTACACGGCTGAACAAGATTCACAAAGCACTTTAAACCATGGGCTTTATAGCGAAGATGCCAGCCAAAAAACCTATGATTATCTCGCAGAGTGTGCAAAAGCCATCTTAAACGCCGGCTTTTCTGTAATAGTCGATGCGACTTTTCTTGAGCTTGAACATCGCCAGCGCTTTAGAGAACTAGCTATTGAATGTAACAGTGACTTTATTATTATCGACGTGCAAGCTTGTTATGAAACGCTATGTGAACGTATAAAACACCGACAAGGCGATGCCTCTGAAGCCACTTTAGAAGTCTTAGATTATCAACAGCAATGGGCACAAGCGTTAACGCTAGACGAACTAGATGATGTCATTAGTGTTGATAGCGAGACCGATAAGGTTTTAGAGACTTTATTGGCGAATGACATCAAGCAGCGATTAAAATATATACCGTAGGGGCGTATTGCCTAAGCCCCTACGACTATAGAGACCTATGTTGATCAAGTTTGACGAGATACCGCCACCAAAACCACTGCTGCACATGTAAATAACGACGTATCGGAGTTTTAACTAAAATCAGCAATAAGCCTATGGAATATAAACACCAAACAGCGGCCCATTCATTAGGATTACTGGTTGTTAACCAAGCTAGCAAGGGACCTGTCAAGATATGGTAAAGCGTCATTCTCCATGAACCATAAAGTATAGGCATGACAAAAGCGGCTACCACATACATATTGAATAACACGATATTTGCAGTCGCAGGGATTTCCCAAGCGATATGCCAATCCCCGGATAAAGAACAAATTCTTCGCCCACAAAACGGCATCGTAAATGATTCTGCATAATGGCTAAACAGCACAAGCCGAGTTTTAACCTCGTAACAAAAAGGCGCCCATTCGAAAGGATACAATCTTAATAGCAAGCATACCGTGGCAATTAAACACACAAAATAGACGAGAGGAGCAATCTTAGCCCTGACTTTGTCCGGAATAAAATATAAGGACACGGCATTAACAAAAAAAGGCTGGAAAGCAATATGGATATAACCTAACAGTGTTGCTATTTGATTGCCGGGGTTAGCGCAATCGTCAATCACTGTATAGGTATAAGCTTGCAGCAACTCCATCAAGGAGAAGAAACCCAAGGCATAACATAATGCAGGAGGTTCTTTTTTATAGAAAAAATAAGCGGTACTGGATAATCCAATGGTTGCTAATACTGCCGATGCTTCGCCACTCCAACACATAATAATTCTCTGGTTAATTTTGTTATTGTTATTCAGAGACTAATGAGCTTAACAACGTTGATTCGATTGTCACTCTTAGATTCTATGGTCGGCTATCATGCCATCGACCAACAGAGCTATCAACCACAAATAACACAAGGAAAAATAGAGTGGGAATGATAAAAATACGCCCCTACGACCATCACTACAATGTTATCTTTCTTGCCTGAGAAAGATAAAACTATGGACAAAGAGAGCACCCGTAGAGGGCTGTATACAAAACAAATGGGTGTTTTAGCGACTTTGCCTAATGGCATAAGTAACATCAGCCGCTTGTCTATTTTCTTTAACATCATGAACACGAAATAGCTGCACGCCAGCCATCACTCCTAAAGCGGTCGTCACTGCTGTTGCGGTAACTAGTTCCGAGGGCTCGCTAACATCACAGAGTGTACCCATGAAGCGTTTACGACTCGCGCCTAACAATACTGGAAATCCCAAAGCCACTAAAGCGTCGAGATGCGCCAATAAATCTAAGTTATCTTGTTTACGTTTACCAAAGCCTATACCAGGATCTAAGATTATATTTTCCTTTTTAATGCCAGCCGCTAAAGCCGCTGCTATACATTGCTTTAAGGCGGCAATCACTTCAGCAATGACATCGTCATAATAGGGATGATCTTGCATGGTTTTTGGCGTGCCTTTGCTATGCATTAAAATAATCGGCGTGTTCGTTGTTGCCGCTAAAGTGAGTATGGCAGGGTCTGCTAGACCTCCAGAAACATCATTGATAATCGTTGCGCCAGCGTCTAGTGCGGCTTTTGCAACGACACTGGAGGTAGTATCTATACTAATCGCTAAACTACAATTTAGTTGCTGTCGTATAGCGGTGATCACAGGAACGACCCGTTGTATTTGCTCATCTTGAGACACTGGGTCTGAACCTGGACGCGTTGATTCACCACCTATGTCGATAATATCGACACCTTCAGCTTGCATACGCTGGACTTGTTGCAAGGCGATATTGAGCTCAGTAAATTTTCCGCCATCAGAAAAACTATCGGGGGTAATATTTAAAATCCCCATAATGAGGGGTTTGTCAGTATTAATAAACATGTCTTATCTCCTGTGCGTGGCCTTCTATAACTGATGTTACGCAGCCATTCAGCGGTTTAAAGAAAACAAATAATGAGATCGCTATCGCGACGATTTATTCAATCGGGTTATCGCACCCGAAGGCGAGATACTTTCTTTTGCGCAGCCTTTAGAAAGTAACCAAAGAAAAGGCGGCTCGATTGCCGCTGCTTCCTGCGGTGCTCAGCGAGGCATACGAGAGTAAAGCACCGTTACTGCATAACGTCAGTGTGTAAGATTCAGGTATAATGCACGCTACTTTCAAATCTGAATCATGTCATGAATAAACCACGATTAGCTTGGGCAATAACCGGTTCTGGTCATTATATAGAAGAATGCTTAAATTTTTTGCTTACGCTAGACGAGGTTGATCTTTATTTAAGTCAGGCAGCAGAAGAAGTTATCAAAATGTACGGCTTTAATCTGAATGAAATCCGTGAAAGAATGCCCGTCTATCGTGACAAAGCTGCCTCATCCCCTCCTGTGGGACATTTTTATAAAGGTTATTATCATACTTTTGTTATGGCTCCCGTCACTTCAAACACCGTTGCTAAATGTGTATTAGGCATAGCGGACTCTTTAGTCAGTAACTTATATGCTCAAGCGGGTAAATGCCGCGTACCTAGTATCGTTTATCCTTGCGATATTGCACCCGAAATGGAAACCACCGCACCGGGGCATAAAACCGTGATGGTTTATCCGCGTAAAATTGACCTAGAAGGGACGGATAAGTTACGCAGCTTTGAATATACCGAAGTTGTTGAAAGCGTTGATGATTTAATAACGGCTGTAACCAACAGACTGGCTTTCGTTAAGCTCAACGAACTCGCCTTGAGCTCACATTCATGAGCGAACATATCCTTTTCTTGACCGGCAAACTGGCTGAAAAGCAACTTTGCAGTATTCTGGAAAAAATGCAGCCAGACTTTACTTATACCGTGCATCAGTTAGGTCTTAAGGTCGCAGCCTTGATGACTACAGAGATGATTGCAAGGCGATTGACTGATACCTTTGGGGCGAATCGCATCATCATACCGGGACGCTGTCGCGGTGACGTTGATGAGTTATCTGCTAAATTAGGCTTAGCCATTGCGCGAGGCCCAGAAGAACTCAAAGACCTACCGCAGTATTTTGGTAAAGCTGCCCAACAACACGACTTAAGCCGTTACCAACTTAAGATTTTTGCCGAGATTGTAGATGCGCCCCATGTGAGTGTTGAGGAAGTTGTTAAACGCGCCCAATATTATAAAAAAAATGGTGCGGATGTTATTGATATTGGTTGCTTACCCAGCACCGACTTTCCACACATGGAAGACATTATTCGCACCTTGAAACAACTAGGTTTTATGGTGAGCATTGATTCCTTGGAAGCCAATGATTTACTCAGAGGCGGAAAAGCAGGAGCAGATTACATGCTCAGTCTGCATGAAAGTACACTTTGGGTAGCGGATGAAGTCGCCGCAACACCGATCATCATCCCTGAAAGCCATGAAGATTTAGCCTCCTTGGATAGAGCCATTAAAATACTACAGGCTAAGAATCGGGCTTTTATTGTCGATCCTATTTTAGATCCCGTGCATTTCGGTTTTACCCAGTCCATCGTGCGTTATCATGAGGTCAGAAAAAATCATCCTGATATAGAGATGATGATGGGCGTTGGCAATATTACCGAACTGACCCATGCCGATACCGCCGGTATGAATACCCTATTATTGGGTATCTGTTCTGAACTTAATATCAATAGTATCTTGGCGACTGAAGTCAGCAAACACGCAAGTCGAGCCATTAAAGAAGCGGATTTAGCCCGACGTATTATGTTCGCTGCTAAAGAGCATGACACCTTACCTAAACATATCAATCCAGGCTTAATGGCATTACATGAACCTTCGCCTTTTCCTTATACACTCCCGGAAATACAAGAACTGGCTGGGCATATTACCGATCCTAGTTTTCGCATCCAAACCAGTAGTGTAGGCCTACATATTTTTAATCGTGATGGCTTGCATAGTGCAATCGATCCCTTCGATTTATACCCGCATTTAAAGGTAGAGCAGGATGGCAGCCATGCTTTTTATTTAGGCGTGGAGTTAGCAAGAGCCCAAATAGCTTGGCAACTAGGTAAGCGTTTTACTCAAGACCAAGCATTGACTTGGGGTTGTGCGGCTGAGCAAACTGAAGAAAGTATTGATTTGCATAGTTTTAAACCCTCATGAATTTACTCATGGCCTATAAAATTTATCGTCCGCCCATTTTAAGGGATTGCTTATAACGTATTCCGCAAGGGTTTGATACGAGGTTTCGTTTCTAATAACGTGCTCATAATAATTAGCTTGCCATAGCTTGGCTTTAAAACCGATCAAAGCCAATTGCTTAGTCACTGAGGATTTATATCCTCGCACAATAGCGCCCAAAGTTTGTGATGGTGATCTTAGGGGTGATTGTTTATCATCAATCATTATATAGGGCGTATGCAATACGCCCCTACTGTCATTGATTTCGTGATGTTTCTCATCGATCGTTGTGTTATTAGGAGAAGACAATTCGCCCATCCTAGGGTTATCGTTTATTTTTAAAATAGCGTGTATATGATTGGGCATTACGATAAAGACATCTAATTCTACTTGTGGTCGCAAGTTGGGGGTTTCTGCCCATTCTTCAAAGGCGATCTTGCCATAGTTATTTAAAAGCATTTCGTTATCAACAATTTTGCCAAAACGGCAAATTTTATTGTCACAACATATCGTTATAAAATACAAGCCTGCCTGCGAATAATCATAGCCTTTTAATCGGATAGACCTGCGAGCATGAATAGCAGGATTGTATGGGTTCATGGTTATTTGCCTATTGCGTCATTGAGTGAATTTATTATATAGGGCGTATGCAATACGCCCCTACGGTCTATATTTATTTTTAAATGATATTTGATGACACCAACCATCGTAGGGGCGTATTGCATACGCCCTATGTATACACTCTTAATATCATCGCCTTCGTGGTGTTTGTTTTCGATCATAATGCAGGGCGAATGAATACGCCCCTACGGAGTATATTTATTTTTTAATGACTGATGTTACGCAGTAACGTGGCTTTACTCTCGTTTGCCGCGCCGAGCACCGCAGGTTTTGTTGGGATTAGCCCGTAGGGGCGC
>QVQD01000019.1 GCA_003584875.1 Methylococcales bacterium | reverse complement strand
AATCAATAATTAATTCCCTCCCGGTCGAGCAACGGTGTTTTTTGTGGCCCGTCGTCTTCTTCCATTTGCGAGTCAATTCCTCAACCTCACTCAGCCTCTCTCAACTATTATCTGCTCTGCCACTGTGGCAACCCACTCCAGTGCCTCCAACGCCAACTCCATGTCAACAACAGGCGACCCCAACTTCCATCCTCCTGCCGACCTGTTTCGCCTACTTGGACCAGCCACCACCCCAAACCAACAGCCTGCACCACGTATTCTTGTCTATTTGACTGAATTCAGTGATGCCTATGCCAAACTTAATCACCACCGCGAGCAATTTGTGAAACATCACGATATTGCTCACCTTAGTGATTATGCCGCCCACTTGGACCATGATGGCATCAGACTCCTTGCTTTACGCCTGAATGTCACTTCTACGTCATCTGCCACCTCCTTCCCGCTCCAGGAGTTCTTGGCTCAACATTTCTCTCCAACTCCTGGATTTCCAATCGAGCCTTCCAACTCCTGGGCTCAATGGCTTAGCCTAGGGGCAGAACTCACCGCCTACCCGCTCTGGCAATATCTCACCAATCACAAACCCCATGGTGACCTCGAGACGCTAACTATTGTCTCCCCTGCTGGTTATGTTCTATACTCAATCCTTGGCAATACTGCCCTTTTCACCCCAACTGAAGCAGTATGTGCCTCCACTGGTACCATTTTCCAACTTTCCTCCAACCTTGCCACCATCACAGAGTGCTCCATCTGCCTCCCTGTCACAGAAACTGAAGTTTTATCCTGTTTACATCGAATCTTTGTGGATATGCCCGATGCTCCTGTCAACACCAATTTGTCTACCACCTCCCAACAACCCAACTCTTCAACTAAGATCGAATCCCAACTCTCTGAACCACCCCTAAAGTCAACAAAACTAACCAACAAGAAACCAAAACTAACCAACGCCTATGAAGCCATGGAAATCGAGGCTGCTGATGACACACACCATGTCAACACCACCAACAATGCCGACGATGTCCAAGGTGAACTCGATACCGAAATGACTGAAAATAACTTGCGTGATATGGAAACTGATGTCACTGACAGTGCTCACCATCCTGCAACCCCCACCAGTCCACTCAACTCCTACACCGGTCCCACTGACGCTCCCATCCGTTCCAACTGCGTTGTCATCTCTGGCTTCCACAAGTCTATTGGCTCCAACGGTGAGATTGCAAAGGTCACTCATGCATTGCTGCGCCCAAGCAAAATTCTCACTTCTGAAAGCCAGATCAAGATCAAGCCAGAGTTTCATTCCAACAGCAATGTTTGTGGTTTCTATCCACTCGAGTTGTCTGAGTCACACACATTCAGTCGCTATCCTCAAAGCAGTGACGAGAAGTTTATGTTCCAACAACTCAAATCTCCAACCAATGACGCACACAACTATCATCATGTCATGGCGTATGCAGTGCAAGTCTCAGCACAAGTGTTTCGCACTGCTCGTACCATTGGAGCTTTCCGAGGAGTCATTCCAAACTCCAATTTCATTCCGTTGCAAATCCAACAACTGCATGATAAAGTCTTTCATAATGATCCTAATATCATCCTGTTCCCCAACATCTTTGGTACCAACATAGCTGGCACCCACGATGCAAAATTCCTGCATGAAATTACCATCATGGTCAAGTCCTTGCATGCCATCAGCACCTCCGATGTCATCCAGCGATATGGCCTGCATCACAACAACAACACCAACATCTTCCCTGTCCCGCTACTTTTCTTTGGTAACATTAGCTCCATGCCATCCCACCTGAAGACACGTCCCAACCTCTCGTTACCATCCTCCGTTATCATCCGTAGTGCTGAAGCAACCACCTCGTTCGATGTACTCTCCACCATCGCTCAACTTAAAGCAGATCCCTCTCTTCCTTGGGAAGACATCGCTGCCATCCTCCCAATGGACCTCACATCAAAATCTGCACGTGCAATAGAAATTTCCTACCTCAACTGGCACCCTACCGACCACGTGGTCATCATTCACAAAGACAGTTCTGACCAACGCCAACTACAGCGTGCCATCTCCAACCACTTGCAAGCACATGCCATGCATGACTTGCTTGCCAAGAATGAACGCCATCTACCTGGTTATCTTGATAGGATCTTCCGCAAGTATGCTGGTATCAATCCACCTCCTCCATCCAATCCCACTCACACATGGATGGCATCATCCACCAATAATGCCAAATCGTTTGGTCCTGGCATTACTCCCCGTTTTGACCCCAAAGGTGCAAGTCATACCAATGGTGCCAATCGTCTCGTTATTGCTACAGGTACAAGTACTCCCGGCAGTGGTCACTCATGGGCCTCTATTGCTAGATCAAAGTTATCAACACCCGCCACGACCATCTCGCCTTCTCATCCTTCCGAGAATGGTGTGCCAACATCTCGCCATACCTCCTTTGCAAAGCCACCCACTGTTTCCAGTCCATTCAAATCCGCTAACACACCCGCTCCCAACGCTCACACTGCTGCATTAGAAGCCATCATTGCACAACAAACTACCATCATAGCACAACAATCAACCATCCTTGAAGCAATTGAGCAACGCCTTCGAACTTTAGAAGCACAGTCCAATCATGCTAATCAAATTCAACTTATCGACGCAGCGGTATCGTCTGCAGTAACTCAGATTGCCACTCGCTTCGAAGCCACAATCACCCAGCTCTTCAACAGTCTAAATGAACGCAAAGGTGGCTCTCCCACACCTCCCCAGAACGGTGCACTGGTTCGTGCAACACCACTATCATCCTGCTCGGAACAACACTTGGTTTCTCGCAACAACTGGATCTCCGAGTCACAACTCCTCACCGCATTGTCAACATGGTGCCCCTCCACCCCCATCATTTCAATCCCGCTTATCACCCAGTCCACATCGTTCTCTCCCGAGTCACTCACTGCACTCCAGACGGCCATCAACCTCAACTCCAATAAGGACGTGATTGGTGTGATATTTGCGGGTGGTAGACACTGGCAAGCCATGGTCATATCACCAACATCTTCATCTGTTACATTCTGGGATGTACAAGGTCCACTGCAACGTCTCAGTCAGCGTGCTCTCATGACAGCACTACCTGGTTGGAACACCATATCTGAAACTCTACCGCAGTATGACGATGGTGACTGTGGTGTCATAGCAGTGGAAGTCCTCCTTGCTATGTCACAACAACACGTGTGCTCTCACATCACCGCTAACGCTTTACAGCATCGTCGTTCAGAAATGGCTAATCTCTCTCATGCTAGCCACCCCACATCGTTTCAACATGTTGGAGGCTCATATCTCGCACCCTCCAACGTTCCACACATCTCTCAGTCATTACCAATTGATGCACATCACCACGATCCACCCACCCAAGACTCACAATCAATGGCATCTGATCTCAATCCGTGGCGCAATGCTGTCCAACTGCAAGACCTGTTACATCAAGGACATGCATGCATTGGGACACTGGACGGTGCTGATATCCGTATGGCAAGCTACAACATCAACAGTTTACATGACGATAAACTTCCGTTCCTAGCATGGATGTTTATCAAATACAAATTAGATATCCTTGCCGTACAAGACACTCGTATCGCTCATCATCAGTGGCGCTTCACCAAAGAATCTGCTGCTCCACTATTTCCCGACAACACACTCTTTATGCACTCTCCTCCAATGCCTTGTGGTACGGGTCCCACGTCTCATATTGGAGGTGTCGCCGTAATAGTGTCTGCACGCTGTTGTTCCAGTCCCAACTTTCGCACTGATCCACTCAAATGTGGAGCCATCTGTGGATACAGTTTCGCCACCCAGCTTGGACGACTACTTATCATCTCTGCTTACTTCCCAAACAAGTCACCTGGTCTCCAAGGTTCACTCTGGCACAAGATCTCCCAAGCACTGCCACGCCCAACATCTCAAACTCCATTACAACACCTCATGGCTACAGCTGATGCATGGTCATCACTTGAAGAAGCACATGCGGGTACATTTCTCCTTGGTGATTTGAATGCTTCCATTGGTGTCAATGCCTCAGGAGGCTGCCACAACATCCAGGCCTGACTGGATCAATCCAACTGGGCGTCACCACTGCATGTACTGGTTGCACAGCATGCACATGCACCAGTGGTAACACACACATCCGGTTCTGCTAACACGTGGATTGACCATGTCCTCACCAAGAACATTGAAGGCTTCACGCGCTCACCTACCACATCAATCACTTCAATTGTCCAACTCCAACATCGTGCTGTACAAGGAGGTATCATCTCGGATCATCACCCACTCATCATCAGTACACGCCTCTCACCACAAGAACCTCGGCTCACCACGCATAAGATGAGTGCACCATATTCAACCACTCTATTCTGTGACAAGCACAAGCAAAAGTACAAGTCTGACATTGAGTCATATGTTCGCAACCTGTCTATCACAACGGCGGTAGAAGCAACTAAGCAACTGCAATCACTTGCGGCATACAGCTCAGCACTATGCCGTAGTCATCATCGACAAGGCAAGACCAAGACCACAGCTCCATCCTGGAGTCCTGAGTTGGAATTGATCCGCCTCAACATTGCCTTTCTACGTACAGTTCTCAACGTCATCCAGTTCGCGCGCTCCCACAACCAACCGTGGTATGTTCAACTCCAATATGCACTACGCGACTGGCAAAAGGCGCACACAGTCCTGGTAGACCGTCACGCGATCACTGACATCAACCGCTTTGGTACTGCCCCACACATGTGGCAACATCTGCACTCCCTTCTGGATTTGGAAGCTCAACTTGTCTTAGCTGCTCAACGCTGTCAAGCCCTTGCCATCACATGTCGCCATCATCTGTTTCAGAAAAGGCTTGCTGCTGTAGCCTCACATGTTGCATCTGCACTTGGGAGGAATAAGATCAAGACTGTCATCGCCATCACCGGTCACAAGAAGAAATCTATGGTGGACCTCTCCTATGTTGTCACCAACCACAACATCATCATTGATCCTGTCGAGGTGCATCAAACATGCACTCGACATTTCCAACAACACCACTCTATCAACTCCACATCATTTCCTACCATCATCAACTGGGACTCTCAAGACTCTGTCGTCTCATCAAAACTTCAGTTCGACCAACACTGCCAATCCCATCTGCCAGTCGACCTACATTGGACAACAGACGCATTATGGACTGGTTTCACTTCACCATGGACGCAAGTAGCAACGGCCGAATGCGCACGTCGTGTCGCCGCTGCCAAGTCATCATTGAGTCACTGTCCCTCGCTTTCCGAATTGAGACATGCCATCAGTCACTCTCCCACCACATCTCCAGGCGTCTCCGGTCTATCGTTCAGCCATATCAAGCTCTGGACACCACCAACTATCGAGCGTGTACATCATCTCCTCAGTCTGTTATGGCATGATAATCATCTCATCCCTGATCACTGGCACTGGAAGCTATTATGTCCTATACCAAAAGCCGACAAGGATCCTCAAGTGCTTGACAATTTGCGGCCTATCATGTTAGTGGAGTCTCTACGCAAGTTGTGGGTTGGCATTATCATCAGTCGCTTGTCGGTGTTCCTCACACAAGAACCAATTCTCTCCACCTCTCAACATGGTTACGTCGCGCATCGAAGTACGGTCACCAGTACATTGCAGCTACTCGACAACATCGATGACTTCAGTGAAAATCGTATCGATATGTATCTATCATCCTGGGATTTTACCAAGGCATTCGACTCCTTGCCCTTCAGTCTCAGTCGCCTGGCACTTCAACGTGCATTTATCCCATCCGACATCGCAGATTGGTTGCTCCGTCTAGACATTGACGGGAGAATTATAGTGCGCACACCATATGCACTAGATAGTCTCCGTCGCCATCAACTGAAATACTTCCGTCCACCATCCGATACCAACTCCCTCTCGTACTTCAAGGCTGGTGGAGGCGTCGCACAAGGCGATGTGCACAGTCCATATGTGTGGCGTCTCTTCATCGATATTCTGCTTCGTGCACTCGAATATCTCCGTCCTCAACTAGCTCCATTTCCAACTATCAATACAAGTGACTTTGGCTATGCGGACGACATCATATCCCTCGCATGTACACTGCTCAACCTACAACAGAAAGCTGACATCGTCAGTGCATTCAGTATCATCACTGGTATCTCCATCTCGTGGTCCAAGCTCAGAGCCACCTGTCAAGAATGGAGCGTACACACACACCACCCAACACTTGTAGTCTGGGACAAAACAATGGTTGCTCATGATGTTCCACTCGTCAGAGGTCAAACCATTCGTCATCTTGGTTTCCAAATCTCTACCATGGGTGACAGTAAACATGCACTCGAGACAACATCCGCTGCTCTGAAGATATCCACTGACCACCTCTTACGTCGGACCAAGTGGCTCCCAAGTGAAGCGGTGTTAAAGACTGCCGCCCTGCGCACTGTAGCGCAAACCACATATGCAACACAGCTCTCAACGTACACCTCATCTCAACTTCACACATTGGACACATCACTGTTCAAACTCTATCGTGCTGCCACCAAGCATTGGCCTACGTTTCCATCAGCAATGCTTCACATCTCGTATCAACACTGTGGATTGGGCCTTCCCGCTATCTCATCTGTCACATACAATGCCAAGCATCGCATCCTACAGCGTGCAATGATTTCTTCAACTCTCGGTGATTCCATCATACACCGCTACCTACGCTATCACGGTGTGCATCCTACCCTACACAATGCGTGCACAGTCCCCGATCCAAGTGCGCGACCAGGTGGTGCCTCAGGTTACTGGCTCGACAATCTGTTACAACATTGCAACACTTGTGGCCTCGTACTCCAGCGCGGTGGTCACCACTCCAACCTCTCATCTGAGACTCAGCTCGTTAATCTTCTGCCTTCACATCGCGCATACTGGATTGAAGAAGGTCTTGCATGTCTTGGTGATCTATACGATCCAATCAACCGGTGTTGGATCCATACTCCTTCACACAACATCCCCTCCATCCTCCCTAACATTGCTCAAGTCATCATGCATCACTCTCTCCGTGTTGGTCAGTGCTGGCGCACTTCCCTCGCTAGCGATGAGGTGTATGAGATCCTCACCATTCACTCATCTGATGCCATACACGCACGTGTTTGGCGTCTCCTGCAGCGTGATAATCGGGTTGGTCAGCCTGCATTAGAGCTGACTTCCCATCACTTTGGCCCAATCAGTCATGCACAGCTATTTGCATCAGCAACCGCTCAACGTATCTATACTCACAAGGACCGACTGGCTCTCAACGGCACCGTCACTCGTCGTACCATATGGCATCACCAGGTTCAGCCCACTCCCACAATCATGCCACTACCTGCTGCACCTCTTGTGGACAGCATCATGCATGAGATATACTCTCACTTTTACAATCAACCTATCAATATCTATACCGATGGTTCATGGAAGGCCCTTGGCTCTGGACGAGACCGTGCGCTCCTTTTCAGCACGTCTTCCGTTGGTGGTGGTAGTCTAGTTATCGCATCCTCATCTCAACAATGGCGAGACTATCCTGTGTTAGTCTACCACATCATTGATGATGGTTCATCACCCACAGCTCATGCATATACATGGGAGCTCATGGCACTCGCGATGGCCTCCCTCATACAGTCCCACTATGCTCATGGATGTCAGCTATATTCGGACTGTACATCTGCCCTTCAAACCATTATGCATGCCACTCCATCCTCCGCACTGCTGGACACTCATGCGGTCCTCATTTACCCTATTGCTCAACTTGCCACGCGACCGTCAGCTCAACACATCGCTGCTCATCCTGAAATACACATTGGCAACACACGTCCTTGGACTCAACATGAATGGGGGATCCACATCGCTGATCTGGCAGCCTCTCACATTGATGACATCAATCAATTGTCGGTGGCACACATCCTCACCACTCCAGTCCGCTCATCCCAAGTGCTTGATGCCTTCAAGCATCTAGGCACATGGACATGGTGTTACAAGTCCAACACACCTATCCTGCTTCCCATCAAGTCGATCTGGAGCCAGCACACAGAACACACCTACCTACAACAGCGTGATCAACATCATGATCCTCTCGCCTCTCCTGCCTCGTGGCAGCAACGCTCATGGCGTCTAACGTCATTGGTACATCAATTCAAGTCGTCTTCCACTCGGAAACGTGCCCGCCTCCAACGTATCCTGCTCCATTGGTCAGGCATTGGAGTCAATCTACACCGTGATCAACCACAATGTGCAGACGCATTCTGTCCCAACTGCAACGTTCTCGAGTCAGAATACCATCTCCTGCGTCACTGCACGGATCCTCAAGTTCAGCAACTGCGTGCAGTAGCCACCAAACAGGCTGCACACTATATTGCTGCTCATGCCAACACCAACCCTCTGGCTCATTTCATGCTCAGTCTACATGCTTCCATTGATGAACACCCTCATGGCCATCTCATGTACTTTGGTTTCCTTACCACTACCCTTGCCACAACCCTTCCAACATATGATGAAAATGATGTGTTGATCACACAATTGAAGAACACCGTCGTTGTGTATCTCCGCATACTCTCACAGGGAGGCCTCTCCATCATCGATCTCGTACGCGCGCGTCGTCACCTAGTGCTGCCAACTCCATCTCCCACCCCCCCAGCGTCTTCCACCGATCGCCAACCTCACAACAACCATCACCTGCAACGCCCCACAGCCATCCCGCGCACAGCTAAGCCTACATCCAAGCGCCTCAAGCGATTAGCTCATGAATCAGGCCTGGCGGACATCCATACCAAGTTTATCGACCGCAACCATCTTATTACCGACTATTTCAAACGTCCACGCCCATCATCACCCCAACCCGCTCCTCCACCAGTTCCACCGCACGACCATGCCACCACTCATCCGCCATGAAGGCACAACGGCAGCAGCGTCACTAAGGCGCCGTCTTCTCAGACTTGCTGCTAGAAATAGTTAGTTATTTAATCAACTAATTACTGTTCGGAAAAAAAAAACTATCATCATCAACGACCGGCTTGATGCCGTCGGAGCG
>QVQD01000208.1 GCA_003584875.1 Methylococcales bacterium | reverse complement strand
CTACAATTACTACAATTACTAGCCATCATCAGCATAATGTTATGCTCCCAAGTTTTAATGCCCAACTTAAATATATTCATGTTGATCCAGTAGGTTTTGTGGTGCGCAATAATATGTTTGGGGTAAGACGAAAAGTTATCAGCGAGCCCCCTGAGGGTTTTAGTGTCGGTATAGCGCTCTAGTTTGTAAACACAATGAGTTTCTGCGCCCCGCTAAAATTTAGCAGGACACACACTATAAATATCAGGGTATGCAAGAAAATACTAAGGGTGAGACAAAATGTTGTCAGCGTTAATCCTGAAGGAATTATTGTTGATAGGCTGATCTATTTTGATGACAGGTCGCGACCTGACCCTAAGGTGCGACTATACAAATAAAGCAAACTATGTCTGATTGTAGGCCGGTGAAGGCTTTTCAAGCGCAAGCAAGAAAAGTGTTTCCGGCATAGGCAAACACGATAACTCTTGGAGAACTTTCGAGACGATCAATAGGCCGGGTTACGTTGTCGCTCACCCGGCAGTAAAGCTAAAGCTTGATAATTGCCTGGATTTGGGCAGCTAGCTTATCAGGATCTACTGGTTTCAAGATATAACCTCTGGCTCCTGCTTTTAATGCTTGGCGCACCATATCTTCCTGGCCATGTGAAGTAACCATAATAATTTTAGCGTCTGGATATTCGGCAATAATTTTAGTAGTTGCCTGTATACCATCCATATCTGGCATTGTAATATCCATGGTCACTAAATCTGGAATTTCATGCCGGTATTTAGTAACAGCCTCTGCACCACTTTTCGCCGTATGCCTGACGTAATGGCCCATTTTTAACAATAACGCTTCCATTTTTTTTATCGCTAATGAAGAATCATCAACAACCATTACATTTAAAGCAATCACAAAAACCTCCTTTATTAAATTCTATTGCCAGATTTTACAGAATCTAAGTCCATTGGTGAAATAAAATCAACATCTAAAAAGCCATAGATTGTTTTATAACTAACATGAGCAAAATTAGCGCCTCTGGGTCTACGAAAACTACCCTTACCTTCAAGCACTAAAGGTGGAGATAAAGCAATAGCATCTCCAGTACCCGCCAAAGTTTTTAGGCTATGCCCTAGCACGATATTAGCCGTTTCGGCGACTACATCATGTCGATAGATGTTAAGTTCATCACCTGGGATTTCTAAGCCTGCTGTTTCTATGTTCAGCAAATAACTCACGACAGTCTCATCAAAACAAAAAGCGATCAAGGCTTTGACTGGCCCAGATATACCTATAATAGTGGTCATATCTCTAGGAACCATCATATTAATATCACCCTCATAGCTTTCTGTCGATAGAAACTCTATTTGTAAGTTATTTTGAAAATGGGCTGCGGTAGCCGCCATAACAGAGTCACGGACTCTGATAATGGCATCATCAGGATGATAAATCATGCTGCAATGTCCTTTAAAAGGGGAATAGTAAATATAAATCGAGTGCCAATCTCAGGGGCGGTTTCTACAGTAACACTACCACCTAAGCGCATTACTTCTTGTCTTACCGCAGCCATACCCACTCCTCGTCCAGAAAGTTCGGACGCCTTTTCGCAGCTAGAAACACCATCAGCAAATACTAAATCGGCTAAGCTTAAATTTTCAACATCGGTACTTAGCGTTTTTGAAGCCTTCAAACGAAGCGCGGCTTCATTGATACCCGCGCCATCATCCTGAATAATCAGTTCAAATTTATTATCAATCTGTTGAGTGACACAACGAATAGTGCCCGCTTCGTGCTTGCCTTTATCGTAACGACTATCTGGATCTTCGATACCATGATCAACGGCATTACGCATCACATGTCCTAAAGTTAATAAAAATTGTCTGTAAATATCGGGATCTAAACGCACGTCATCGCCAATTACTTCTAATGGCGTCAACTCCTTTTCCAGTTGCAGAGCAACTTGTTGTAAGAGCTTGCTATAATCACGTAGCTCTTTATGTAAAGAAATACTGCGTACTTGAGACAACTCTTGCAAAAGCGGCTCATGTTCCAACTTAACTTCTTTATTGCGTAGCAAGTCAGTGGCTAACTGTTCAAAAGCTCGGGCATGCTCAATTTGCAAGGTTATAAAACCACCTCGGCTGAAATAGTTATCACCTAAGGCTGCTGTTACAACAGCAAGATCACGATTAAGCAAATCGATCCAATCTGCTGAAAACACGATTGACAATATTCCATCAGCAGATGGATCACTGAGTAAATCATGCAAACATGGCAAGCCCTGAAGAAAAGCTTCAATCTGATGCAATTCTGTCGGCACATGCGTAAAGCGAAATTGATTAAAACTGCCTTTAAAGGTATGAATGGTTCTATAAAGTGTTGAAACCTCTTCAGTTAACCAAGGTTCAGCACCTGTTTGACAGAAAGTTATAAAATCGTCAATGGTAGCCAGAAACTCAGGACCATCAGTCACTGCGGCTAAAATCATGGCTGACTGTTTACTTTCTAGCTCGGCTTTCTTTTTAAGCTCAACTTCTACCGTAACATCAGTCAACACCACCATAAAGCCGGTTTTAATTGGGATATATTGGGCTTTAAGCACTCTACCATTACCCACAAGTTCCGTTGGAATTAGCCCCAAAAACATAGAAACTAATTCTGAATCTTCGGCTTGCATTGCATCCTCTATAAGAGAACGCATTAATTTACGCTTATTAACATTAGCCTCTAAGGCATCCTCTATACAGGATCGCATTAACTTGCGTTTAGAACTATCGTTGGAAAAAGGAAACAATAATTTATCCGCGTATTGCCCTGTAGGGATCTCACCTAACATGTCGACACAGGCTTGACTGTATTCACCAACGACTTTTAAATCAGTTCCGAAAGAAAAAAAGCCCTGTCCACAGTTATTTAACAAGGTTGCTACCTGGTCTAGCGAGTCTGAAACAGAATGGTTTTGGCGATTAAGCAGACGAATGAAGTAGACCAATATAGCCATGAACAGTAAGTTGATTGCCCCCACCCCTATACTCATATAGAAATTAAGTGCAGATAAATGACCCGATTCATCCAGCGTGCTTAAGAAGTTTTGATAGCTGATCTCTCTGAAGGCAACAACTTGTTTACGGAGTTCCTGCAACAATTGATTCATTTGTACAGACTGACCTTGCTCATCTTTGCCACCATTTGCCAAAATTGCTTGGCTGGTCTGTTCTGCAAAGCTAAAGTAGCCCTCAAATTGATTTTGCAAAGCCGCTATTGCTTCACGTTGTTCAGGGTAGTTTTCGCCTATATGAATCAGTATGTTTGAAGTAAGCGTGTAAACCTCACGGGCACTACTAATCTCTTCCGCCTCGCCAGTCATAACAGCTTGAATCATATGACCTTCAATGCGATCAATATTGACGATGGTCGCATCAATCTGTTCGAGAACGGGGAAGTAAACATCTTTGATATCCGACAATTGCTCACCGCTTTTAACCGATGATTGCAAGCCGTATAGGAAGAAAAATGAAAACAGTACGATAGCAACTACCACCAATCCAGTAATTTTACGCATAGAGCTACTACTTTGAGCAGTGAAGTCAGCTGAACTAAAAGAGTGTTCTGTGACCTCTTTACTACGTCGAAATCTTGATAAAAAATTGAAGGATTTCAATTTCCGCTGGGGCATCTAGTATTCCTAAGAATTGGGTTTCAATGTCTTTAAAATTATGGTTACACTCAAAACATCTAGGTATGAAATGTCTGAGGCATGTCCTTAAACACTTACGTTTAAGGGGAATTATAAATGAATTATCATATTGTTGGTTCTAATTTTTATTGTTTTTATTTTAAATAAATATTAAATACTTATGATAATTTAATAACAATAAAGACGTCTATGTTCTAAATTTTACTTTTTTAATGATACGCAAGCAATACCCAGTACTAGGTATTGCGCGTTGATTATTAATGTGGTATTGGATTACACAAGTGCTTAGCGATTACTAGACATCAATTGAGACTGTGAAAGTATTTTATGCCCCATGTAGGGGCGACAGATTCGCGCTGTAAATTTTATGCGCCATGTAGGGGCGAATTCATTCGCCCTGTACATTCGTTTGTTAAATCGTGGCGAATGAATTCGCCCCTACAGTTTGATTTCCGCAATTTATGATTATTCATGCCAGATGAATTGTCCGTTGGAGACGCTAGAGTCATAATACTTTCACTAGCACCTTGTAAGGACGACAGATTAGCCCTGTAAATTTTTTATGCGCCTCGTAGGGGCGAATTCATTCGCCCTGTACATTCGTTTATTGAATCGTGGCGACAGATTCGCCCTGTTCATTCGTTTGTTGAATCGTGGAAAATCTGTCGCCCCTACCGATGCGATTTATCTTTGCAAATTAATATTGTCATCTATTTTATATCAATCCATTCTATAATCAGGTCAACTCAAAAAAATCAAAAGGAAATACGGCATGTGCAATACTTGTGGCTGTAATATTACACCGGGTAACCGTCCACTTGTTTTGGCTGAAAAACCTAAACGCGGTTTGACTACCGTTTCTGTACTGCAAAATCTACTATCGAATAACAATCATCAGGCTGAGCATAATCGCTCGCATTTTGATGCCGCCAAGGTGCTGGTGATTAATTTAATGTCTTCACCCGGCTCGGGTAAGACCGCTTTATTGGAAGCGACCATCAAACATTTAGCTGATTCTTTAAAGCTAGCGGTTATCGAAGGTGATCTTGAAACTGAAAATGATGCACTGCGCATCCAAGCACAAGGAGTGCCTGCGTATCAAATCACGACTGGATCAGCCTGTCATCTGGACGCACACCTAGTTCATAATGCTTTGCACCATATGAGCATTGAAGGCTTAGAATTATTGTTTATAGAAAATGTCGGTAATCTGGTATGTCCTGCTAGTTTTGATATGGGTCATCATCTTAATGTGGTGTTATTATCAGTTACCGAAGGCGATGACAAACCAGCCAAATATCCAGTTATGTTCCGCGCTGCTGATTTGATGTTAATCAGTAAAACTGATTTATTGCCACATTTGGATGATTTCTCGCCTGATAACGCCAAACAGAATTTACATAATCTAGCTAATAACACCCCTGTGATCGAATTAAGTGCTAAAAATGGCGAGGGTTTAGATGAGTGGATTGCTTGGTTGCAGGCTGAAATAGCTGCGTATCGTTTATTATTAGAGAGCAATCAAACATTGCGACCTAAAGTGCAGCAAGATGGACAGTTGTTGCACACGCAGCCTGAAAAAACTAAGTTTTATCCGGTGTTATAGAATTATTCCAGCCTATGAATGCATCTACTACAAAAACATCTACGTTACTAAAATCTTAATAACGCTCACGCCTAAACATCAACCATGCCTACTACTGCCAAACAGCTATTAGATAAAATTCGGGCTTTGCCACTTCCTGATTCTGTAAGAATCATGAATGTATGCGGAGGACATGAACGATCTATTAGCATGGCTGGTTTACGCACTGCCCTGCCCGTCAACATTGAACTCATTCCGGGGCCCGGCTGTCCGGTTTGCATTTGCCCTGAAGAAGATATTTATCTTGCTATACAACTGGCTTTGCATGAACCTATCGTATTACTTGCCTTTGGGGATATGTTACGAGTTCCCGTCAATGTACCCAAAGCCGTACTACGTACTTTAGAACAAGCTAAGGCAGCTGGCGCTGATATTCGCCCTATCGCCTCACCTACCGAAGCCATTAATATCGCTAAGGCCAACCCAGAACTGACCGTGGTGTTTTTTGTTGCGGGCTTCGAAACCACTTGTGCACCGGTTGCGGCAATGCTTGCACAAAAACTTCCTGACAATTTACACCTATTAATGAGTGGTCGCTTAACGTGGCCTGCTGTCGCTTTATTACTTAATTCAGATAAGCCAGCTTTCGATGCATTGATCGCGCCGGGTCATGTCGCGACAATTATGGGTGCTGATCAATGGAGCTTTGTCGTTGAGCAACATCAAATTCCTACTGCTGTAGCTGGTTTTACGACTGAGAGTCTACTTACGGCTATTTATTCAGTTTTACGCCAACTATTAGATGGCAAATTATTCTTAGATAATTGCTATCCACAAGTTGTTACTCATGACGGCAACCATAAAGCCCAGCAACTACTTGAAGCGAGTTTTACTGTGATCGATGCAAATTGGCGAGGCATCGGAGTTATTCCTCAATCAGGTTTTGAGCTCTCTCCTGCCTTGGCAATTCATAATGCTCGATTACGTTATCCTGACTATGAAACAGCCTCACGTAAAAATGCGGGAGCTATGCCGCCAGGTTGTGATTGCGCTAGCGTGGTATTAGGTA
Source organism: Methylococcales bacterium (assembly GCA_003584875.1). Classification (GTDB taxonomy): domain Bacteria; phylum Pseudomonadota; class Gammaproteobacteria; order Methylococcales; family Methylomonadaceae; genus Methylobacter_C. Next base: position 2,739 of record QVQD01000208.1, on the reverse strand, counting down.
AAATTAAGCCTAATCAATGCCATTTGTATGGCACTCGTTGTACGCCTAGGCAACCGATAGGGCCCTGCATGGTTTCTGATGAGGGCGCTTGTCGTATTTGGTGGTCATCGGGTATTAAACAAACCTCAGCTAACTTGAATGATAGGAATTAGTATGCAAGCCAAAACCATCACCATTACTGGCAGAGTTCAAGGTGTTGGCTTTCGCCCCTTTGTTAACCGATTAGCAGATAAATTGCAGTTATTCGGTTGGGTGCGTAATCATGCGGGTATCGTTGAAATTTTGGTACAAGGTCCTACCGATCAATTAGTTTTATTCGAACAGCAGTTGTTAAAATCAGCTCCCCCATTAGCCATCATTGAGACCATAAAATCAGTCAATACTGAGCCCCGTGTTTTAGATAGTTTTACTATCATACCCAGCATTTTTGGCGACAATAGTCAGGCGCAACTAGCCCCTGATTACTTTATGTGCGCAGATTGCTTGGCAGAAATGCAAGATAGAAAACAGCGTCGCTATCGTTATCCCTTTATCAATTGCACGCAATGTGGCCCTAGATATACGCTCATTGAACGCCTACCTTATGATAGAGCTAACACGAGCATGGCCGATTTTCCGCTATGCTCTGAATGCCGTAAGGATTATGAAAACCCCTTAGACAGGCGCTATCACGCACAAGCATTAGCCTGCAATGCTTGTGGACCTAGACTAAGTTATAAAAACCCCGGCTACCCTGATATTCATGGTAATGAAGCCGCTATCAGCGCTGCAGTTACTGCATTACGCTCCGATCAGATTATTGCCGTTAAAGGCATAGGCGGTTATCACTTACTCTGTTCAGCTAAATCTGAAAGCGCAGTTGCAACACTACGAGAACGTAAACATCGTCTCCTAAAACCCTTTGCAGTCATGCTACCTTGGTCAGGTGATGATGGTTTAGATTATGTGTGGTGCTACACCAAAGCTAACAGTGCTGAATTAAAGCTACTCGCTGATCCTTTACGCCCTATTGTGTTAGTCAATAAACGCAATCTCACCAAATTAGCAGAATCTATAGCACCTGGCATGACTGATATAGGCGTTATGTTGCCTTATAGTCCTTTACATCATTTATTATTAGAAGCCTATGCCGGGCCAGTGGTTGCAACGTCAGCCAATATTAATGGTGAACCCGTTTTAACAGAAGCCCATCAAGTTGAAACACGTTTAGCGTCGGTTGCTGATGGTTTTTTACATCATAACCGAGCCATTTTAAGACCTGCCGATGATAGTCTCTTTAGGGTGATTGCCTATAAAGCCCAGCCCATAAGATTGGGACGAGGCTGTGCCCCCTTAGAATTTACGCTGCCGTTTAGCTTATCTAGCCCCTTGCTGGCGCTAGGCGGTCAAATGAAAAATACCGTGGCTTTGGCTTGGGAAAACCGCGTTATTGTGTCGCCGCATTTAGGTGATTTAGATTCACCGCGCAGTCTACAAGTATTCGAACAAACCATTGCTGATCTTACTAAGCTTTATGGGATCACTGTAGATCGTTGTGTCTGCGATGCACATCCCGATTATAGTGCGAGTCGCTGGGCAGCAAACTCTGGCTTAAGCGTGCATCAAGTCTTCCATCATCATGCTCATGCTTCTGCCTTGACAGCCGAACATCAACTAGTTGAGCCGATGCTGGTTTTTACTTGGGATGGCACTGGCTACGGAGAAGATGGCACGCTTTGGGGTGGTGAAGGCTTATTCGGTAAAGCAGGTGCTTGGCAACGCGTCAGTTCGTTTCGTCCATTTCGTTTACCTGGTGCAGAACAAGCAGCACGAGAACCTTGGCGCAGTGCCTTAGCCTTATGCTGGGAACTCGGTGAGGATTGGCCTGACTGTATTATAGATACCCAGGTACTTAAACTAGCATGGCAAAAACAACTCAACACGCCACTAACAAGCTCAGTAGGTCGCTTATTTGATGCCGCTGCCGCCTTAACGGGTCTAGTACACAAATCTGACTTTGAAGGCCATGCCGCAATGTGGCTAGAAGCCTTTAGCGATAATTTAGATTCATCAGGCATAAGATTGCCCTTAACTCGTAATGCTGAGCATTGCTGGTTAAGTGATTGGGAGCCTTTGGTAAGACTATTAAAAGATAAGACTTTAAGCTTAGACACACGGAGTGCTTGTTTTCATAATAGTTTAGCAATGACTCTAGTCGATCAAGCGCGGCAAATTAGAACTGAGCGAGGAGCATTTGCTGTCGGCTTAACCGGTGGAGTTTTTCAAAACAAATACTTAACTGAACTGACGATGAGCTTATTACAAGATGAAGATTTCAAAGTTTATGTTCCAGAACAAATTCCTAGCAATGATGCAGGCCTTAGCTTTGGACAAATTATAGAAGTTGCAATGTCTAGCTTAGGGAAATAAAACGCATTGCGCCGTATTGGGGCAGTGCGTTCCTATTCGAGACTCAGGAAATGCTTGGCTTACGCTATCGCTACGCCAAGCAACAAAACTCGTGAGTTTTGACTCCATTAAAGGTTTGTAGGCGTAGGTCGGGTTAGCGCTAGCGTAACCCGACAAAGTCACTGCGAAAATCATACTGTAGGGGCGACAAATTCGCCACGTATCACAGGTCGAATGTACTGGGCGAATCTGTCGCCCCTACAGTGTAATGCTTATTTTTTTGTATTTTGGTTTTTAAACAACTAACCTTAGCTATAACAAACCTTTGTAGTAGTCAGCGATAGCGTAACC
>QVQD01000186.1 GCA_003584875.1 Methylococcales bacterium | reverse complement strand
CCCGACCTAAATACCTTGTAGGGGCGACAGTTTCGCCCAGTACATTCGTTTGTTGAAACGTGGCGAATGTGTCGCCCCTACAGTATGATTTCCGCAATTTATGTATACTCATGCCAAATGAACTGCCCGATGGGGACGCTAAAATCATAATATTATCAAAGTCTCGATAGCGTAACCGACATTTCGTTCGATATTTTGTTGGGTTACGCTATCGCTAACCCGACCTAAATACCTTGTAGGGGCGACAGTTTCGCCCAGTACATTCGTTTGTTGAAACGTGGCGAATGTGTCGCCCCTACAGTATGATTTCCGCAATTTATGTATACTCATGCCAAATGAACTGCCCGATGGGGACGCTAAAATCATAATATTATCAAAGTCTCGATAGCGTAACCGACATTTCGTTCGATATTTTGTTGGGTTACGCTATCGCTACCCCGCCCCTACAAACCATTTGCAATGGAGTCAAAACTCACGAGTTTTGTTGCTTGGTGTAGCGATAGCGTAAGCCAAGCATTTTCTGCGCATCCTGTCGGGTTACGCTATCGCTAACCCGACCTAGACAGCGTTTTGTCCCTTGTTAAGTTGGTAGCTAACTATCAAAGTAAATGAATCTTTGTATCAGCCTATGAAATATTTATTCACTATCACCAATAGGTGCCGCAAAGGCATCTTTTATCAACGCTTGAGTATTACTTCCCGTCAAAGTTTGCAAAAATGCCACTAAATCATCTTGTTCTTGTGGGTCTAAATGTAGCGGTTTTATTAACGGATCAAGGTTTTCGTTGCTGACTCCACCTTCATTATAAAAATTAACGACATCTCTTAATTGCGCTAATGAACCATTGTGCATATAAGGCGCGGTTAAACTGATATTGCGTAAAGTAGGGGTTTTATATGACCAGCGATGTGCAGGATTTTGAGTGATTTCATAGCGCCCTAAATCACTGGTCTTGGTATCTGCAATGGATTGCGTAGTTGCCTTTGATACATGGGTAAAAACACCTGGTGCAATTTGTACGCTTATATTTTCTGGTTCTTTAGACATAGCTTGATCATAGCCGATGCCGGTATTGTGCAGTTGCTGATCAGTGAACAGGCCATTCTGCTTATTTAAGGTATGACAACTAGCACAGACTGCTTTACCAGTAAATAATTGATAGCCTCGTTGTGCTGACGCGTTAATAGCATTTGTCTGCTTACCATAATACCAGCGATCGAAAGGGGAGTCGGCTGAATTAAGCGTGCGCTGATAGCTTGCTAATGCCATACCTAGAGTTTCCATAGTGGCTGGGCGATGGAAAGCTGTTTCAAATAGACCTTTATAATCTGAGAGCTGCATAATTTTATCAAGCACATAAGCAATAGAAGGATTTGCCATTTCATTGTGAGCTAATAAAGGCCCCCAAACTTGTTGCTCTAAGCTGTTTTCGCGGCCGTCATGGAATAATGTTTGTGCATAGCCGACATTGTAAATGCTCGGGGCATTTCTACGTACACTGCGACCCTCAACACCCACCGAAGTCGTTAACTCATTGCTGGTAAAGCCTTGTTCAGGTATATGGCATAAGGCACAAGAAACGGTGTTATTAAATGATAAACGCCGATCATAAAATAGCTTTCGACCCAAAGAGATTTTAGCAGATGTTAAGGGGTTATTTGCTGGAACAGCTAAAGTAGGTAAGCCTAATTGCTTATGCTGCGTGGCTGCTAATAAGTCTAATCTTTGTCCTTTGCGCTCAGAAAGGGCGATAGATTGAGTTTGGTAGTTTGCTTGCTCATAGTGATCTTTGTTGTCGCCAGCAGTATAAAGCTTAATATTATCGATACTCGCTTTTGGGCTTAGGTTTAAAGCTAAGGCTTTGGGTTGTTGTTCGGCTAACAGTGTTTTTACATCATTAATTAAAGTATCTGGATGTAAAAAAGACACACTATAAATGTTACGAATCTGCTTGTTTTTATCAATCAAATAAACGCGTAGGTTATGAGAAAAACTACCCGTAAATTGTCCCTTAGCATCATAAGCTTTAAGGATATTTTGTGGATACTGCTGCAGTATAGGTGCTAAGGTTAGTTCAGATCGAGTCGTTAAAAACTGCCATTCTATGCCGCTACTTTGCAAAGATTCACCATAATGGCGCATAGCTTCTGGCGTGTCATTTTCGGGATTAAAACTTAAGGTTATTAGTCGCAATGACTTAGTTAGTTCCGGTTCCTTTTCTAAGCGAGCTTTAATTTTATGCAATACCATCGTGGCTAAAGGACAGCCATTAATATCACTACACGTCGCGTATATAAAGCTTAATAAAACAAACTTGTCACCTACTAAATCATACAGTGATAGATCCTGATTGTCGGTGTTGACGACTTTACCATCCGCCGCTAAGCCTAAAGTGGGTAATTGATATGTACCTGGTTTAGGCGCAGTAAACGCTAGTTCGCTATAGCCAGCGGCCAGAGCAGGTTGTTCCATTTTTTGGATACTTTCTGATGCGATTAGCTGAAAGGAAATACTGCTCAATAAAGCCAGAGTGAGCATGAGTGGTTTTACGGTACACATAATTTGGTAGTTACGTAGGTCGGGTTAGCGATAGCGTAACCCGACAAAATCACCGGGTAAATGTCGGGTTACGCTATCGCTAACCCGACTACATAAAAACTTAGATGCTGGGTAGTATCCTAAAAGGGCAGTAGCTCATTAAGATTTTGGTGCAGCATTACTACTCACATCTGCAGCTTTGCTAGGATATAAAGAATAAGCCCCAAAGCGCATTTGATGTGCGCGGCCTAGTTTTTCTTTAGTAAAGTCTATCGCAAAGTCTTGGGTTAACTTTTTGCCGTCCCATTGATAAGCTTTAAAGAATTGCTCGTTATCGGCGCCTTTTTTATCCCAATTAGCGAGTAAAGATGAGGTGTAATAAATACGTTTACCATCCCAACTTGAAGAGACCATATTCAACTGAGCGCCAATTTTTTGCTCGAAAACTTGATGTGGTTTGAAAGGATCAGAAATATCAAAAGCACGAGATTTGCCGTCCATAAAGGTGTTAACCCACAATATTTTGTCATTACTTTGAATAGAAATATCTACGGGTAAAGGGATTTTGCTAGGCTCACCGATATCGGCAACTTCTTTAGCTTGCCATTCGCCTTTGTTATCTTCATACAACAACCAGATTTTTGAAGTTAAAGCCGTGGTAGTAAAACAGTAATTATGGCCTGCTTCTAATGCACAACGGATTTCAAGTGGAGCACCTGGAACATCGAAAACTTTTTTAGGTTGTTTAGTATGTAAATCCCATTGCACAACGGTATTTCCAAAACGTTTCATGGCTTCTGGATCGGCTAGCATTTTGCCAAAATCCATCATGTAATTTGACCAACCTGTAAACGAAGAGCTCAACATTACATTGCTATTTGGTAGTACGCGAACATCATAACCATAACCATCGGCATATTTGCCCGTTTTAATGGCACCTTGTAAATCACCATCTGTTGGCATCCAATGCGTAGCAATATATTCACCGTTGTTAGTATATTCAACCAGCGCAGTACGTCCACCGTGGTCTTTATTGTTTGATAAGCCGGTAATCACGATACGGCCGGGTAGGGCATAAGTAGAGTGTGGTCCAACTATACCACCGCTTTTCGCTACAAAATCAGTAATGGTTTTTTGTAAGGTGGGTTTAGCTGGGTCAGTGTGTACATCAAAAATAAATATCTTGTTAGTATCCAGTCCACTTGCCCATAAATATTGACGATCATCGGTGAAATCAGAGTGATGAGCTTCGTTACGACCACCCACCGATAAGCTGTTAATGACTTTTCCGTATTGATTAGACTTTGGATTAACATCAACCGTTACCATCTTGTCTTGTTCATCCCCTAAACCTTCAACACCTAAGGTCCAAATATAGACGAAATCTTCTTGGCCTTTAATTTTAGGCATGTAAGGAGATAAACAAGTTTCGTCAGCGATGGCTGTTGATACAGATAAGCTGACTAAAGCGATAGCGGATAAATTAAATAGTGATTTTGTGATGTTTTTAAGGGTTTTAGCGTGACTGTTCATATCCTTCCTTATTTATAGTTATAATGTTTTAAGATATTAGTATGTTATTGAATTAAATGCTCTGGTCTTATTGCCATTCACTGATAAAAGCAAACTCGGATGCATTTTAACAAACATCCTAATAAAGCATAACTATTAACGTAGCTTAGGAGTTGTGTTACGTACTCTAGCTTTCGTTATTTACTCAATCCATTAATTCCAGTGTTACAATTAAAACTCTTCAATATAACCAATAAGGTTTTACTATGCGTTTTAAATTACTTTCTATGTCTTTAATGCTTTTTTCATTTGCTGCCGTTGCAGATGTTGCTTTAACTCAAGCAGATCTTTTGGGTACTTGGCAAATTGATAAAGAGTCCCTTCAAAATGACGGCAGTAAATCAAGAAACCTAAATAGTACATGGACGTTCAAAAATGATGGAACCATAGAAGGCCTTTCTCAAGATTCTGATGCTCATGCTCGGGCTGAGACACTTCGTGCAACGCTTAATTACTCTATTGAAGATGGAAAATTGAATAAACAAGCCGCACCCGGTCGTTCAAAAATGGAAAGCTGCGTTGCTGTAGAAAAAGAAGGCAATAAAATGGTGCTACATTGCCAATCGTTGTACTTTTTTATGACTAAAAAATAAGCAACATACTGAGGCTTTATTTTATAGATAAAGCCTCAACAGTGAATAATGATACCCAGATTAATACTATGAAAAAATGTGCATGGGCGCTCTCTAGTTTATCTTTACAGCACTATCATGATCTTGAATGGGGCGTGCCTATTCATGATGACAGATTGCTGTTTGAGTTCTTAATATTAGAAGGGGCTCAGGCGGGTTTAAGTTGGTCGACTATATTAAATAAGCGTATAGCTTACCGACTAGCTTTTGATCATTTTGATGTTGTTAGGGTAGCGAGTTATGACGCGCATAAAATAAATGAATTATTAGCTAATCCTGGCATAGTCAGAAACCAGCTAAAGATAAAAGCGGCGATCAGCAATGCCAAGGCATTCATATCGGTGCAGCAAGAATTTGGATGTTTTGATAGTTATATCTGGCAATTCGTTCAGGGCAAACCCCTACATAATACTTGGAAAAACTCCACCGACATTCCAGCTTTTAACCAAGCATCAGAATTAATGAGCAAAGATCTCAAGCAGCGTGGTTTTAAATTTGTCGGTAGTACTATCTGTTATGCCTATATGCAGGCGATAGGCATGGTCAACGATCATACCGTTGATTGTTATAGGCATGCTGAGCTTAAACAGCAGTATTCATAAATTTATACAGTACATATAGACAGTATTAGGCTTTCTTAAGATCCAAATGATATTGCATAAGAAATCACTAGGATTACTAACGCTAATTCACATTGAGTCTTAATAGTTAGCTGAAATCCCTTGGCGTTGACAGAATTTCTTAAACGTGTGAAGATTCAAGCAGAAATCAATAAAGCTTAGACGTTTATCAACTGAATTAAAGCTACATCATCCATTTTCTTTTCTATGACTGCATTCACACATATCAATACTAAGGTTTGAAGGCATGAAAGGGATATTAAAAATCGCATTTAAACTGCTAGTTAACGACAAAGGCAAATTTGCCGCTTTACTGATGGGCATTACCTTCGCGGTTTTTTTGATGGTGATGATGACCTCTATCTTTTCAGGTGTCTTACGTAGCGCTTCATCGGTTGTTATTAATATTGGTGCCAAGATTTGGGTGATGGATCCTGCTGTAACGACTGTCGCTAATAGCATTCCTATGCCTGAGTTCGTTGAAGATGCGGTACGAAGTATTGATGGTGTTAAGTTCGCGGTGCCTTTATTTTCTGGGTCGGCCACGCTTAGGCTGACTAATGGCGCTTATCAAGCAGTGTCTATTTTAGGTTTAGATGACACATCTTTATTAGGCCGCCCAGAATTGATGGAAGGCAATATTGATGATATTTTTGCCGAAAACGGCTTTCTGGTCATCAAAGATTCTGAAATTAATAAGCTGAATAACCCCCACATCGGCACGACTTTTGAGCTTAATGAGCATCGTGGTGTTATTGTGGGCATAGCCAAAGTTGCTGCTAATGGTTTATTTGGTATGCCAACGCTTTATACGACCTACAATCGTGCCATACAATATATACCCACCGCCCGCTATACCACGTCTTATGTACTCGTTGAACCTAAAAGCCCTGAGGCTGTGCAGCATATCAAAGATGAAGTGAAAAAGTTGGGTTATGTGGCGGTAACTAACGAAGAATTTCGCGATAATATTTCTACTTACTACAAATATAAAACAGGCTTAGGTACGAATATTTTAATAATGACGTTGATAAGTTTTATCGTGGGCTTATCTATTTCTGGACAAACTTTTTATACATTTATACTTGAGAACCTTGATAAATTTGGTGCATTGAAAGCCATTGGCGCCAAGAGTCGTGAATTAATTATCATGATTGTATTTCAAGCTGGGTTTACTGCTTTGACGGGCTACGGTTTAGGAGTGGGTTTATGTACGCTAATGATAGGCCTAGCTAAAATGCGCTTACCTAATTATGCAAGTGTCGTGACCTTTGGGAATTTAGGCATTGCTTTTATTATGGTGCTGATTATCGCTATTTTTTCTAGTTTAATTGGTGTGCGTAAAGTGCTAAAGATTGAGCCCTTTGATGTATTTAGGGGTTAAGCCATGACTAAAACGGCGATTAGTGCTCATCAATTAGTCAAATGGTTTGGTGAGGGTGAGGCCAGAACTCATGCGGTTAAAGCGGCCAGTTTTGAAGCTAATTTCGGCGAAATATTTTATTTAGTAGGTCCATCAGGTAGTGGTAAAACGACCTTATTAAGTATGGTTTCTGGCATACTCAAACCAGAATCGGGTAGCGTAACTATTGATGAAACCGATATCTGGACCTTGAGTAATGATGAATTAGCTGACTTTCGCTTAAACAGAATTGGTTTTGTATTTCAAGATTATCATTTATTTCCTCGTTTGACGACCTTGGAAAATGTCGCCATTCCTTTGATTCTAAAACAACGTGTATGGGATGATGCCCTACAAGAAGCCTTGAAATATCTGGAGATAGTTGGGCTTAAAGATCGTGCACACCTAGCACCCTTTAAACTAAGTGGCGGCGAACAGCAGCGAGTTGCAATTGCTAGAGCTATAGTCAGTCAACCTGATATTCTTATTTTTGATGAACCCACTGCGTCTTTAGATGGCGATACGGGCAAAAAAATCATGTCCTTTATTAATGATGAAATTCTAAACGACCATCGTTGCGTATTGGTGGTAACTCATGACAGTCGAATCTTTGAATATGCCGATAAAATTATGAAAATGGAAGATGGTGCGGTCACCGCGATTGAACATAAAAATGAAATCAAATGAATACTAAAATTTTATTTATCGCTTCTGGCATTGGTTTATTGATAGCTCTCAGTGCAGCCTTGATTTCAGAGGCAGAAAAAAAAGTACTAGATCCTGCTTTCAATCCGGCATCAAATCCTTACGTTAACGGTATTTATGCAAACGGTATGATAGAAAGTGCGCTGTCTAGCGGTGAAAATATCAATCTATATCCAGAAGTGGCTGGCGTAGTTACCCAAATATTTGTCACAGAAGGGCAGGCGGTTAAAAAAGATGATGCATTATTGCGTTTGGATGATTCAGTTCAGAAAGCCACCGTAGAACAATTAAAGGCACAAGCAGAAGCTGCAAAAATTATCTTAGAAGAATTAAAACATCAACCTAGAGCTGAAGTTTTAGCTGTTTATAAAGCACAGGTGGTTTCAGCTCAAGCGAGTTTGCATAACTTACAAGCTCAACTTGATAAGCAACAAAAGTCTTTTGATATTGATCCAGAATCAGTGAGTAAAGATAGCTTAGATAATGCTATTAATGCCGTTAAGGTAGCCGCAGCTAATGCAGAGATTGCTAAAAAACAATATGAATTGACTAAAGCGGGGGCATGGAGCTATGACATTCAAAATCAAGAACAGCTTTATAAAGCTCAATATAATGCTTATCTTTCAGCGCAAGCTTTATTGGAAAAATACACTCTTAAAGCAAAATCAGACGGCGTGATACTGACTATGATGTCTGCAGTAGGCAGTTACATTACATCTCAGGGTATCTTTGGTTCTTATACCCAAGATATGAATCCAGTGCTAGTCATGGGTAGTCCTCAAAACCAAATGAATGTTAGAGGTTTTATTGATGAAATATTAGTATCAAGGCTGCCAGCTGGTGAACAAATACAGGCAAAAATGTTTGTACGTGGTAGCAACATCAGTGTTCCTTTAGAGTTTGTACGAATCCAGCCTTATATTTCACCCAAAATTGAGTTAACCAATCAACGTAGAGAGCGAGTAGATGTAAGGGTGCTTCCCATCATCTTTCGTTTTGATAAGCCAAAAGATCTTAACGTCTACCCAGGACAGGTAGTTGATATTTATATAGGCCAAAAATGAATTGGCCTACCCCTTCCTTTGTAAAAGTTTGGTTGCTAGAGTTTTAGTGTTAATAGCGGAACAATATAAGTTTTTAATTCGTAGAATGACTTTGTGCCATCATTATTAAATCTAAAACCAAATCTTCACAAGAACCGCAGCCAGAACAAACTCCAGTCTTTCTAGATATTTCTTCTAAGTCAAAGATGTTGTTGAGTACCAGCGCTTTAATGGTCTCTTCAGTTGTTCCGCTACAATGGCAAATTATTTCTTGGTTTTTAAAGATGTTACCCTCATTCATATTATTTTAATTAGGTTGGTCGGGTTAGCGATAGTGTAATCCAACATTTCTGAGACCATTGGTCGGGTTACGCTATCGCTAACTCGACAAATGCATTGTAGGGGCGAATTAATTCGCCCTTACAAATCTTAGCTTAATAGCAATTAACGATCACGATGCTGGTCGGGGTTTCTTATGTTTTCACTTGATAACGTGTGTTTCCCCCAGCGAACATAGGTATCTACACAAGTTTATAATCGGCGTGGAAACCATAAAAAACACCGTAGGGGCGTATTGCATACGCCCAACATTGAAAGTCCAATGTTATAGAGCTTATTTTATAAGGGCG
>QVQD01000133.1 GCA_003584875.1 Methylococcales bacterium | reverse complement strand
GTGCTATATCTGCTAAGCTACAATTCGCATAGTGTAAATACCACCTAATAACCCAACTTATAGTGACTTGAAAACTCAAATCCTTCAACATATTACAAAAGTACGTCGCGACTACAATACCTTGGTAGCTAACGAAACCATGGAAGATTATGCGCTACGCTACGCACCGCGCAGTTTTCGTAAATGGTCTGAATTTCAGGTTGCTAATACCGCTTTCGGCTCTACTTCATTTTTAGTCTTAGAAGCTATTGGCGGATTCTTATCAATCAACTATGGCTTTACTAATGCCTTTTGGGCGATCTTAATCGTTGCTGCCATTATTTTCCTCACTAGCTTACCCATCAGCTATTACGCAGCTCGCTACCATATTGATATTGATTTACTAACTCGTAGTGCGGGCTTTGGTTATATAGGCTCAACGCTCACCTCTTTAATTTACGCTTCATTTACGTTTACCTTATTCGCACTTGAAGCATCCATTATGTCGCTCGCATTAGAGTTGTATTTTCATATACCCTTAGCATTAGCCCACATTCTTAGCGCTGTGATCGTCATACCTATCGTGACTTTTGGTATCACTAATATCAGCCGTATGCAGCTTTGGACTCAGCCAATCTGGTTACTACTATTAATAACGCCTTATGTCGCAGTGCTCATGCGCGAACCGAATGCGCTAACCATCGCAGAAACTTATTTTAGCTTGGCTGGCAGTACAGAAGGTTTCGACTGGTTAATGTTTGGTGCAGCGGCAACCGTGGCGTTCTCGATGATGGCTCAGATCGGCGAACAAGTGGATTTTTTACGCTTCATGCCTGACAAAACACCATCAAATAAACTACGTTGGTGGGTGGCTATGATCGCCGGTGGTCCAGGCTGGGTTATTTTTGGTGCGGCTAGACAATTACTGGGCGCTTTACTCGCGTATTTGGCTATACATCACGGCATTAGCCCATTGCATGCCCATGAACCTACGCAAATGTATTTCGTTGCTTATCAGCTATTATTCGACAATCGGCAATGGGCTTTAGCAGCCACAACGCTATTCGTAATTCTTAGCCAGATTAAAATTAATGTCACTAATGCCTATGCAGGCTCTTTAGCATGGTCTAACTTTTTTTCTCGATTGACGCATAGCCATCCTGGTCGCGTTATTTGGCTATTCTTTAATGTTTCAATTGCCTTGATATTAATGGAGTTTGGGGTATTCGGCGTATTAGAAAAAGTATTGGGCTTTTTTTCGCATATGTCGATAGCTTGGATATCAACCATTGCCGCAGAATTAATCATCAATAAGCCACTAGGCTTAAGTCCGAAAATCATTGAGTTTAAACGCGCCTATCTGCCTGACCTTAATCCGGTCGGAATTATGAGTATGCTCTTAGCTTCTCTCATATCGTTAATGGCTTATACCGGCCTATTTGGAACTACAGCCCAAGCATTTTCAGGCTTTATATCTTTAGGGCTGGCTTTTATATTAACACCAACCATAGCTTACTTAGTTGGCAAAAAATACTATTTAGCTCGCGATCACACCATCAATAATGACCCATCACAGAACAAATGCTCAATTTGCGAAAATAAATTTGAACATGAAGACATGGCCTATTGCCCAGCCTATTCAGGAAGCATTTGCTCTCTATGCTGTACTTTAGATGCACGCTGCTCAGATGCCTGCAAAACAGGCTTTCGCTTAGATGATGCTTTTGAAGCGTTAGCCAAACTCGTGTTACCGGCAAAAATAAGTCCTTTTAATCGCTTACGCTTAATACGATTTACACTCACCTTTGCCTTTTTATCTATCTTGACGGGCATATTTACTGGCATTATTTATTATCAAGACATTTTGAGTGTCCAGAACAACGCTGACACGTTACAACTACTGATTAACAATTTTCTAAAAATTTACACTTCGTTACTGGTATTTATTGGCCTTTGCAGTTGGTGGCTAATTTTAAACGATGAAAGTCGCAGGGTCGCACAAGCAGAAACATCCAAACAAACGCAATTATTGTTATATGAAATAGAAGAACATAAAAAAACCGACAGTAAATTACAAGAAACCATGAACTTGGCTAATTCTGCCAATGAGGCAAAAAGCCGTTTCCTGAGTAATATGAGCCATGAAATCCGCTCACCACTCAATAGCATTATTGGTTATTCTTACATACTACAAAATGATCCAACGATACCTGAGCACAGAAGACAAGCCATAGAAACCTTAACTCGCAGTGGTGAACATTTATCAGCACTGATCGAAGATATTTTAGATATAGCTCGCATCGAAGCGAGAAAATTTGAATTAAACTATGAACCCTTCAACTTCCATAACTTTATTGAGCATCTAGTACAAATCTATAAAACTCAAGCAGAACAAAAAGGCTTAGCATTTCATTGCCAAATCACTAATACCCTGCCCCAATATATCAAAGCTGATGAAAAACGTGTCGGGCAAATTTTAATCAATATATTGAGTAATGCGATTAAATTCACTCAGACTGGCGAAATTATATTTAGCATCAGCTATAGCGCGGGCGTTGCTAAATTTCAAATTTCTGACACAGGACCCGGCATTGAAAAAGACCTTTTAGATACCATCTTTCAACCCTTCACGCGCTTACCATCCGGTAATGGCAACTCTGTTGCGGGCAGCGGGCTAGGTTTAACCATCAGTAAAATCTTATCTGAAATCATGGGCGGTGAACTCGCTGTCAGCAGTGAACTCAAACAGGGCTCTATTTTTACCGTGCGCTTATTTTTAGCTAATCTTGGTACCAATGTTGAGCAATTCAACTATGAGAAATTTACCGGTTACTTAGGACCTAGAAAAACAATACTAGTTGTTGACGATCATCCCGATCACCGAGAGTTAATGATTTCAATCCTAGAGCCTTTGGGTTTTATGATGGTAGAAGCGAATTCAGGAGAAGAGTGCCTAGCCAACATTGAACACATTCAACCTGACCTAATACTTTTAGATTTAGCGATGACGGGCATCAATGGTTCAGAAACAGCAGAACAATTACGTAAACAAGGTATTATGGTGCCTATCATCATACTCAGTGCAAATGCTTATTTATCAGACCGTGTTAATGCTATCAATGTAGGCTGTAACGATTTCTTAGCAAAGCCTATCCATATTCCCTTGTTACTCAACAAACTAAAACTGCATTTGGGACTAGAATCGTTAGCTAACGAGGACGACAGTGATCAACTGACTACAATTGATAAACAGCCTTATCTTGAACCTAGCGCAGACATCATTAAACAGTTGGTATATTTTGTACAAATTGGTGATTTATTTGGACTCTCAACTCATCTTAATAATTTAATCAAAGATCAACCTGAGTACACGCCCTTTGCTACTGAAATAAAGCAACTGGCTAGCGAATTTCGTATTGCTGAGCTAAAAAAACGACTTATTTAATGATAGATACCTATAGGCATCTTCACACGGATAACTACGCTACCATGAAGAAACGCAAACATTTTGGTGATGGCCGGGAGTATGCAATACACCCCTACGATGTTCATAACTTCGATCGCAGTTATGTGTCGGGTTACGCTATCGCTAACCCGACCGTTTACAAACCTTTGCAATGGAGTCAAAACTCACGAGTTTTGTTGCTTGGCGTAGCGATAGCGTAAGCCAAGCATTTTCCTCGCATCCTGTCGGGTTACGCTATCGCTAACCCGACCTACATATAAGCTTATTTATAATGGACTACCCTTTGAAAAGCATAGATATATAAATAAAATGAGATACCAAAATGAAGAATGAATCTGCCAACAATCATGGCATTGTGATGATTGTCGATGATACACCTAGCAATCTAGCTTATTTATCAGATACTCTGCAAGAAGCGGGTTACCGTGTACTGGTTGCGACTAATGGCCATGATGCACTCGCACAAATAAATCTCCTTAAACCCGACATTATCTTAATGGATGTGCTCATGCCTGATATAGATGGCTTTGAAACATGTCGTCAACTTAAGGCAGATCCACTTAAAGCGGATATTCCTGTGTTATTTATGACGGGCTTAAGCGAGCTTGATCATTTACTGCGTGGCTTTAGTGAAGGGGGTTTAGATTACATTATCAAACCCATTAGACCTCAAGAAGTCTTAGCCAGAATCAACGTGCACCTTAATTTATCCCGCGACAAACTAAGAGCTGAAAATGCCTTAAGCATTAGCACTTATTCTGCCTTAGCGATCAATGCCTCAGGTATGATCACTTGGTTAACACCTGCGGCTAAAACTCTAATCAATGAATCTATGCAGAATGGCTTGTCGATAGAAATTGATGATTATTTGCCCGCACCGATATTGAGTTGGGCAAAACAACATATAGGCTCAAAGCAAAAAAACCAAAATGAAACCAGTGATGATTTTTTAACTAATACCGGTTTAACGCTTAGGTTTTCGAATCATCAGATTTCTGATGAATATATGCTTTGGCTTAAGAAACATAATCAAGATTGGAATTTAAGCTCACTAAAGGATTCTTTAGGTTTGACGTTCCGTGAAGTCGAAATTCTTATGTGGATAGCACGTGGTAAAACCAACAAAGAAGTTGGTCTTATCTTAGAAAGCAGCCCTCGTACAGTTAACAAGCACTTAGAGCATGTGTTTGAAAAGCTCGGCGTATCAACCAGAGCGGCAGCAGTCGCTATTATTCTGCAACGTGCGGGTTCAGAGTAAAAACTTACTAAGCTGTAGTTTCGTGCAGGGTATAGACCTGAAAATAGATGATATTTAAGGACTTGACTTATCTATGACAGGCCGGAATAAGACTCTACGAGCGTAAGCGAGTAGAGCGTTTCCGGCAAACACACTGTTTAAATACCCGAAACACCACCATGCGCTACGCTAGAGTGGTCTTCATCTGCTTTACGTAATCAAAACTCATGAGTTTTGACTCCAAAAACAAACTCGTTTTGTAGGGTGGATAAGCGCCGGCACTTATCCACCCTACAAAGTCTGAATTTGCTTAAACGTTAACTCTGGAGCATCGCTTTCAATCCAGTAGTTATCAATCGGAGCTAATGGAGATGAAGTTGCTTTCATGTTGCCTATAATCTTTAGAGCTTCAGAATAAGAACTACATGAAATAGGGCCTCCAATACGTCCATCTTGGTAATGCCATCTAATAAGTACAGGAATATTAAGATCCGTCACTTGTTAGCCTAATTAATAGATAATCACTGCTCATCAGAAGTCGCAGTCTTAAACCTGGCAACTGCCCCTAATAGCCCCACCACAAAGAAAGCCGTGCCCACTAGAGTAAAACGTAAGTTTGGCTCCTGTAGCGTAAAATTGTCGGTAGCATAGAGCATAAAAATAACGGCTACCGCTCCCCAAGCCAGAAAACGCAAGACACCCAGTACT
Organism: Methylococcales bacterium; assembly: GCA_003584875.1. GTDB lineage: Bacteria > Pseudomonadota > Gammaproteobacteria > Methylococcales > Methylomonadaceae > Methylobacter_C. The sequence goes on along the minus strand of QVQD01000133.1, from coordinate 3,778 downwards.
ATCAATTTTCCTAAAGCTTCTGATTCGCTAACTGGGGTATCCATTCGATAAGCCACAAAACCGCACACTAGCGCAGGTAATATTCCCCAGCGCATATGCTGTATAAAACTGTCCAGAAAACTAAAATACTCTCTTTGATAGAAAGTTAATTCAAGTATCAATGTTGATGCCATGGTGCTGACTATAAAGCCGGTAATCATCATGGCCATATAAAAACCATAGTGCAGATCAGATTGTTCGCGTTGATGCCTAAAAGCTAATGTACGTAAAACAAAAACCAAGCCGATAGGCATGACATAAATGGCAATAGCATAGGCTATCCAGCGTAGCGTGGTGTAATCAAAGTGCGCGAGTGGTTTATCGGGAAATAGAAAAGCATTATGTAGCGATACAGAAAGCTCTCGACCTAAGATAACCCCGATAGTCGTAGTCGCAGTAAAAAGCAATATATATTTATAAGTGTGTTTCAATCGGGATTCGTAGACATTACCACCAAGTTGTTTAACGGTTTCCCATATTTCATTTTCGTTGGCACTACCAAACACCACCAAACAAGCCAATAGCCGACAATGAAGGCCGGTAAGCTCATCCAACTCCTTAATCAGTTTAATAGTCTTGGTGTAATGAGGCTCGGCTTCTTTCCAGACCGCCACTTTTTCTGACATGGCATTGTAGGAGATACAAATTTCTCCCCATTTTAAAGACGGCTCGCTGAATAAACGCCTAAAAGACGGTTGCTTGGAATAGCTCAAAATTTGTTCGAAAAGTAGGCAATTATTAGCCCATTTATACTCGACTGTAGTACTAGACTTCTCGAAATCACCCGAGTCAATACTCGTCACCAATAAGCGATCAGCAATTTGTGCTTTAAGTCCTTCATCAACCGCAGATAATCTCGAGGTCACTAGAGCGTTATAAACCTCAACCGCCTTAGTTGGAATTGCAAAAGCATCATGAATGCTGTCCCGCAAAATAAGCAAAGGATTATAACGGCTTTCCCAAGCGATAAAATATAAAAACAGCCCAGCGATAATTAAGGGAATAATGGTATTTCCGTCCAAACCATTAAGTAAGTTCACCCACTGCCCAGAGCGAAGACTTTTTACAATATGAGTCACCAGTGGTTCTAAAGGCAGCCAAAGCCAAGTCAATAATGAGTAAAGTGCTGCCATCAACGTGCAATAAGATAGCATCCCAATCCAATAGGTACTTCTACGAACAAAGTATTCGGGCAGTGTTGGCTCATCTCCTAATTGTATGCGGCGTTTTTGGAAGGATTTATACGCCAGAAAATAAATGGCTCCTACTCCAAGTAATTGCACCGCCAAGTAAATTAATAATTCGATCGTCATCGTGCCGTTGCTCCTAGGTATTTCTTATAAGGTTTTGTGTTTAGATAAAAATCACCGTAGGGGCGTATTGCATACGCCCCTACGATCTTCACCACACTGTTATCGTTCGGGCATGGGAATGCTAATAATTATTTGTGTAGATACCTATGACTAAAGAGGGGACACAAAAGGCTTACCCTGCATTTAAGAAGATGAAAGCTTATTTCTCAACCGTCACAAAGGCGATTTTAGTAATGCCAGCATGTTGCACGGTCGCCATCACTTCAGCGACTTTGGCATATACAACAGCTTGATCGGCGTATAAATGTAAGCCGGTATCAGGACTTTTTGCCAATTCATTTTTTAGCGTGACTTCTAAAGCGGCCAAATCGGCCTGTGGCTCTTTATTAACGGTAATAACGCCTTGCGCATCGATACCTAATTGCAAAGGCTGTTGCTTAACGTCGGCTACTGTTTCTGCGGTTTTCGGTAAACTAACATTGACCGATTGAGTTAATAACGGTGCAGTTACTAATAAGATGATCACTAATACCAACATCACATCGACTAGCGGCGTGACGTTAATGTCGCTCATTGCATCTTCGCTATCTGATTGGGGTTTAAATGCCATAATTATGCCTTATCTGATGCATCTATATCAGATGCAATGTGGACATTGCCACGACGAAATGTTTAAAGCCTGCGCGATGTTGTATAACATTACGCAGCATTAAGTTAATACCAATACTGCGGGTCCGCTAAGGCTATTCCAATAGCCGTAGCAACTAAGGCATCACCGACAAGGCCTACCTCGACATTAAAACTCGTCGAACCACTGACGGTAAATTCAAGCATGGCGTGCATTATACCCAATACTGCTTCAAAAAATCCTACAAACGTTCCTAAGCCTTATCTAGCAGGGCTAATAACTCATCAGTTTTAGCTTGCATTAACTCAGCATCACCTCGAGATTCCACATTAAGCCTAACTAAAGGCTCGGTATTAGAACAACGCAAATTAAAGCGCCACTCTGCAAACTCCATACTCAAGCCGTCAGTAAAATCTAACAGTTCTGCCTTGTGCTGATAATGGTCTTTTACCAAAGCAATCGCTGCCGCAGGATCAGCAATGGTACGATTAATTTCACCACTCGCAGGAAACAACAACATGCGCTGATCAACCAGTTTCGACAAGCTTAGACCGCTTTTACTAATTAGCTCAATAACCAGCAACCAAGGAATCATGCCACTATCGCAGTATGAAAAATCTTTAAAATAATGATGAGCGCTCATCTCACCACCATAGACCGCATCTTCCAAGCGCATCCTTTCTTTAATAAAAGCATGACCGGTTTTACTTAACACCGCGATACCTGACATAGACTCAATAATATCAATGGTATTCCAAGTTAGACGAGGATCATGTACGATTTTGGCGCCCGGATTTTGCTTAAGAAAAGCCTCAGCAAGCAAGCCAACAATATAATAGCCTTCTATAAAGCGACCATTTTCATCAAACAGAAAACAACGATCGAAATCACCATCCCAAGCGATACCTAAATCAGCTCCGTGAGTTTTAATGGCCGCTATAGTGCTATCACGATTTTCCGGCAACAAGGGATTAGGAATACCGTTAGGGAAATGCCCATCGGGTTCATGATGTACTTTTATAAACGATAAAGACTGCGGTAAAGCAGCTTCCAGCCAGTCCAAGACATGACCCGCTGCACCATTACCGGCATTGACTACTATTTTTAAGGGCTTTAAAGCTTGCGGATTAATATAACCCAATAAATGCTCCGTATAAGCTGCCGCGATTGAAACAGATTTAACCGCCCCTAAAGCAACCAAGGGTTCAGCAAATTGATTAGCTTCTGCTAGACGCTTAATATCATTCAAACCAGTATCACCACTCACTGGCTTGCTTTGTTCGCGCACCAACTTCATACCGTTAAAATCTTTAGGATTATGACTGGCCGTCACCATAATACCGCCATCCATAGACTGCCCCTCATCTTGATAGGCAAAGGTTGCAAAATAGACTTCTTCAGTACCACATAAACCTATGTCATAAACATCCACACCCGCATCTTGCAAACCCTGCGTGACTGCCGCCGCTAATTCATCACTCGATAAACGAATATCACGTCCCACTATTACCCGACGAGGTTGTATATGCTCCGCATAAGCTCTGCCGATGCGATATGCAATATCAATATTTAATTCATCGGGAAGTCGGCCACGAATATCGTAGGCTTTGAAACAGCTTAGTAATTGAGTCATGATAGTTTCGAGTAGTGATTGCCATAAAGCGGCAGATTATAAGCTATAACTTCCCTCAGTTAAGCTTTTATGTAGACCTGAAAAATGTCGGGTTACGCTATCGCTAACCCGACCTGTCATAGATAAGTCAAGTCCTTAAATATCATCTATTTTCAGGTCTATACC
>QVQD01000136.1 GCA_003584875.1 Methylococcales bacterium | reverse complement strand
GCCTTTAGCCTTTAGCCTTTAGCCTTTAGCCTAATCATAAGGATATAAACTTACTCTGCTCAAAATTAAGTGACGATTAATATATCTATACAGTCAAATATTGCTTAACCATTTCATTCGTTAATTGATTCATTTCGCCTATTGCTACATTACGACCTCGATCCATAATACAAAATCTATCGGCAACCTTGCGGGCAAAAGGCAGTTTTTGTTCTACTAATAATACAGTAACACCTAATTGCTGATGGATAGTGTTAATGGCCTGATGTACTTCGCCTAGGTCATTAGGATTCGTTTTTGGTAACATGATAGGTGTGCCACGAGAACGATTAAGACGGATAATGACATCGCCAATTTCACTCACGATATTAGGTTGTATGCCCTCGGTAGGCTCATCTAATATCAACAACCTAGGATTTAACACCAAAGCCCGACCAATCGCCAACTGCTGTTGCTGACCGCCTGACAAATCGCCGCCACGGCGATTCAACATATCTTTTAGTACAGGGAATATATCAAATATCTGATCTGGAATCTTTTTAATACCATATTGACGTGCTGCCCGTAAGCCCGTTTTAAGATTTTCCTCTACCGTTAGCAATGGAAAGATTTCCCGTCCTTGTGGTACATAACCTATCCCTAATTCAGCACGCTTTTCGGCTTTTGCATCGATCAAAGACACGCCATCCATCTCTAGCGTTCCACCTCTAACAGGCACCAAGCCCATAATTGCTTTTAATAGTGTTGTTTTACCTACGCCATTTCGACCCATCAAGCAGACCGAAGCACCTTTTTCAACATCTAACTGTATATCCCACAAGGTATGACTTTCACCATAAAACTGCTGTAATCCATTAATTTTAAGCATTAGCCCCCCAAATAGACTTGAATAACCCGTGGGTCATTTTGTACTTCATCCATCGTACCTTCTGTTAATACAGAGCCTTCATGTAGCACGGTAACCTTACTGGCAATAGAGCGCACAAATTCCATATCATGCTCAACCACAACAATTGAATGATGACCTTGCAACGACAACAATAACTCTGCTGTACGCTCAATTTCTTGATGAGTCATACCTGCAATAGGCTCATCAACCAACATCACTTTAGGTTCTTGCATTAACAACATACCAATTTCTAGCCACTGCTTTTGACCATGAGACAAAGCACCGGCTCGTAATTGATGGCAAGTCCCCAGACCGATAGTTTCAATAATTTGGTCGATTCGGTCACGTTGCTCGCCGTTAAGACGATGGAACAAAGTAGACCAAGTTCGCCTATCGGTTTTTAAGGCTAACTCTAGGTTTTCAAAAACCGTTAAGGCATCGAAGACGCTGGGCTTTTGAAATTTTCGGCAGATACCTGCTTGAGCAATAGAAGGCTCATCCATCTTCAATAAATCAATGGTTTGACCAAAAAAAACCGAACCCGTATCAGGTCGAGTTTTTCCTGTTATAACATCCATCAAAGTTGTTTTTCCTGCACCGTTAGGACCAATCAAACAACGTAATTCACCGGCATCAATGTAAAGTGATAAATCATTCAGTGCTTTAAAACCATCAAAACTGACACTTACATCTTCAAGATACAGTATCGGCCCATGTCGTATATCGACCACTGACGCTTCAATCATAATGCCCCGCACTCTAGTCTCAAATTCACCGAACACATTTTCCGCATAAGCGTTCATGACTGTAACTCCTTTAAACGACGTCGGAGTAAACCCACTATGCCATCTGGTAATAATATCGTCACACCGACAAACACAGCACCCAAAGAAAATAACCAGATTTCAGGCATTAAACCAGTCAAAACGGTTTTACTATAATTAACCAACACGGCACCGATAATGGCACCATATAACGTGCCACGGCCACCCATCGCTACCCAGATAACAATTTCTAGTGAATTTAACGGTGAAAACTCACTTGGGTTAATAATCCCAACTTGCGGCACATATAAGGCGCCGGCTATCCCTGCTAACATCGCGGCAAAAACAAATATCCATAATTTAAACATTTCAACCCGATAGCCTAAGAAGCGCACCCTAGATTCTTGATCACGAATAGCGGTAACGACTCGTCCCAGCTTGGTACTCACTATCCAACGACAGAGTAAATAGGCACTGATCAAAGCCATGCCAGACAACATTAATAGAACTGCCCTCACCGCTTCAGACTGGATATTAAAACCTAATAGTTCTTTAAAATCTGTTAAGCCGTTATTGCCGCCAAAACCCATTTCATTACGAAAAAAAGCCAATAATAAAGCATACGTTAAAGCTTGGGTGATGATAGACAAATACACACCTGTTACTCTTGATCTAAAGGCTAACCAGCCAAATACAAAAGCTAACACGCCTGGAACTAGAACGACCATCAACGATGCGAACCAGAATTGATCAAAGCCTAACCAATACCAAGGCAGCTCTTTCCAATTCAAGAACACCATAAAATCAGGTAATAATGGATCACCATAAACACCGCGCGTACCGATTTGACGCATCAAATACATGCCCATGGCATAACCGCCTAAGGCAAAAAAAGCGCCATGACCCAGCGCTAAAATTCCACAATAACCCCACACTAAATCTAGTGATAAACCTAATAAGGCAAAAGTTAGATACTTACCCAGCAATGAAACGGTGTACGCTGAAAAATGTAGTGCCGAATCAGCAGGTAGCAATAAATTACATATCGGAATAATAAAAGTCACCGCAGCCAGTACAGCTAATACTGTCATCGCCAATTTATCATCACCTAATCCTATTAATTTCATATAAAATCCAGTTTCTAATTACAAAATATCAATGATTGCCTAAGTTATCGCATAGCCGATTTAAATTAACTCACTAACTTTCCAAACCCCAGACCTCAATGCCCACTGTTAAGGCATAGGTATCTACACAAATAATTGTTAGCATTCCCACGCGAGAACGATAACATTGTGTTGAAAATCGTAGGGGCGACACATTCGCCTAGTACATTCGTTTGTTAAAACGTGGCGAATGAATTCGCCCCTACAGTATGATTTACGCAATTTATATACTCATGCCAGTTTAACTGCCCGAATGATGCTGCTTTCTATTTGTGTAGAAACCTATGCCCTAACAGGAGAATACTGAGAGGGGGGTTATCAAACGCAAAGGCTAACCAATTAATTTATTAAGAACTTTTTTGGCTATTAATATCAAAGATTACTAACTATGAATCAGCCGCTCTACCTTTTTGTGGAAATAAACCACGAGGACGTTTCTGTATAAATAAAATGATAAAAATTAATACTAAAATTTTGGCCAATACAGCGCCAGAAAAAGGCTCTAAGAATTTATTCGCTATCCCCAAAACAAAGCCTGCTACCAAAGTGCCCCACAAATTACCTACGCCACCAAAAACAACTACCATGAAAGAATCGACAATATAGGCTTGCCCTAAATTGGGCCCGACGTTAGTGATTTGACTTAAGGCAACGCCCGCCACTCCGGCAATACCAGAACCTAAACCAAAAGTCATGGCATCAACTTTTGCAGTAGGAATACCCATGGCTTTAGCCATCGTGCGATTTTGTGCAACCGCACGCACTTCAAGACCTAATCGGGTACGCTTGAGGATTTGCAGTAACAACAAAAATACTAATAGACAAAATACTAAGATATAAAAACGATTCCATGTTAACGATAAGAAATCGTTAAGCTGCAAAGAACCACTCATCCATTCGGGTGTGGCGACACTACGATTTAATGGAGAAAAAATTGAACGTACACTTTGCTGTAATATGAGGCTAACACCAAAAGTTGCCAGTAAAGTTTCTAAAGGTCGCCCATACAGAAAGCGAATAATACCTCGTTCTATAATGATGCCCACCAGCGCTGAAATCATAAACGCTGCGGGAATAGACAATATTATCGAAATACCCAGATGATTAGGCATTAATTGTTGAATAACATAAGTGGTGTAAGCGCCCAACATCATTAACTCGCCATGAGCCATATTGATAACACCCATAACACCAAAAGTAATAGCTAAGCCAATGGCTGCTAAAACCAATACAGCTCCTAAACTAAGTCCAAAAAACACCGTTTCTATGGAACTATAGATTTGTAAGCGGTTATTAATTTTTATTAAGGCTGCTTTAGCAACTGATCTTATTTCAGCATCAGCTTCTATAAAATTACCTGCTTCATCTTTTTCAAGCATCGCATTTAAACGATTAGCCACATCACGATTATTTTGTTCTTTAAGTAAATCGATGGCCTTAATACGTATTAACTTATCGCTACTATTCATATCCTTTAGCAGTAATACGACATTGATAGCTTGCTGAACATCTTCATCTTTTTCGATAACAGCTCTAGCTTTTAATAAAGACTGGGTATTGTCATCTTCTTCATTGGCCATCGCCTTGACAGCCGACAAACGAACAGCAGGATCATCGGCGCTTAATTGCAACTGACCAATGATTTTCCTCAGAGCAACCCTGAGATTATTTGTTAAGTTGATTTTAGTTACGGCGGAGCGCTCAATAACGCCTTTTTCGCTACCCGTTAGCGCATCACTAATCGCATAACCGTGATTATTATCAATACCAATAACTAAACTGGTATCTGATTTAAGTGTGAAAAGCTTGCCATCAAGCAAAGCTTGTAAAATAGGAAGGCTGCTAGCACCAAGATCAGCGAGCTGATTAACAGCTTGTTCGCGATCGGCCATTGAACCTTGCTGAAGAAAACTCAAAGCATCTTGCAGTTTAGAGGCGGATGGTATTTCTTGGTCGCCATGAATGGCTATCGAAAACACCATCATTAAAATAGCTGGCAACCGTAAACAACACTTAATTGAATTCGCTTTCATATTATCTCCTGAGTGGCAGGTTAGCGATACTAACCTGCCTTGCCTAAGTTGTCCTTTGGTAATTATTCAGCCCCCCTTTTTCAAAGGGGGGTAGCTTGATTATTTCATGTTCATTCCTTAGAACAAGTAAACCGAGGTGTTACTAAGTAACTAACAGCTTATTTAAATACTTGGCCTGAGCACTTTTTAGTCTTGGTATTATAGTTTCCGCAACTAATAGGTGAAGTCCAATCAGCAATTATCGGTTTGCTTTCTGGTAAGAAATCAGACCAAGCATCACCATCAACCAATTTATTAGTTTGCCAAACTGTCATAAACTGACCGTCATCTTGAATTTCACCAATAAATACAGGTTTGCTAATATGGTGGTTAGGCAACATCTTAGAAGTACCACCTGTTAAGTTTGGAAAGTCCACACCAATAATGGCATCTTGTACCGCTTTAGGATCAGTTGTACCGGCTTTTTCTACTGCCTTAACCCACATGTTAAAACCAATATAAGTAGCTTCCATAGGGTCGTTAGTGACGCGTTTTGGATTTTTAGTATATTCATGCCATTTATCAATGAAAGCACTGTTTTTGGTGCTATCGATACTCATGAAATAATTCCATGCCGCTAAATGACCCACCAATGGTTTAGTATCCATACCCGATAACTCTTCTTCACCTACAGAGAAAGCGATAACAGGGATACTTTCAGCAGAAACGCCTTGGTTACCCAGCTCTTTATAGAAAGGAATATTAGCATCGCCGTTGATAGTAGAAACCACTGCAGTTTTCTTACCCGCTGAACCAAACTTTTTAACATCAGCGACTATACTTTGCCAATCAGAATGACCGAAAGGTGTGTAATTGATCATGATGTCTTTTTTATCAACACCTTTAGACTTCAAATAAGCTTCCAAAATCTTATTGGTGGTTCTTGGATAAACATAGTCAGTTCCAGCTAATACCCAACGCTTAACTTTTAAGTCATTCATCAAATAATCAACCGCTGGAATAGCCTGTTGATTAGGCGCAGCACCAGTATAGAATACGTTTTTAGAAGACTCTTCACCTTCATATTGAACAGGATAAAATAACAAACCATTCAATTCTTCTATCACAGGTAATACTGATTTACGAGATACTGAAGTCCAGCAACCAAAGATAGCTGAAACCTTATCTTTAGTCAGTAACTCACGGGCTTTTTCAGCAAACAAAGGCCAGTTTGATGCAGGATCGACAACCACTGCTTCTAGTTTTTTTCCAAGCAATCCACCTTTTTTGTTTTGCTCATCGATCAACATCAGCATGGTATCTTTCAGAGTCGTTTCACTAATTGCCATAGTTCCAGACAAAGAATGCAAGACACCGACTTTGATGGTATCTTCAGCTTGTACATTAGTTGTACCAAAAACCAAGGCTGCCATCGTGCAGGCAACACCCAATGCGCGTAATTTTGTAGAGTATCTGTTCATATTAATTATCCTGAAATATTAAAGAGTTTTATATCTGCCACTGAAAGCCAACCATAAAGGAACTAACTTCTGCACCTTTGGCACTAGAGGTATAATTAAGACCTTTAGTCGCTATATCGCCGTAGATATAATTTAAAGACACAACTGCATTATGGCCATCAATCACGTAATTAACACCCGCTTGGTAAGAGTTACGATTGCTACTGCCAGTAGGATTGATATTCACATAACGCAAATAAGGCTGGACGAAACCAATACCCATTTTGTCAGCAAACATATACATACTGCTTAAATCATAAGCTTGGCCAGCAAACATATTGAAGTTTGGAGTCGCTGTAGAATTTGCAATGGTATGGTAATTTCCACCAGTAATACCGTAATTTTTATAATCGCCTTCTAAGGTCAAAACTGCTTTATTAGGCAATATTTTTTCCATTAAGATATCGAAGCCAGTACCGCGAAAATTACCAGGGGTTGCAACAGTTCCAGCACCTTGACTTTGATACTGATTATTAGCTGAAATCGTTAGAATATCGCCACCTTTACCATAATAGGTACCCGAGGTGTAATATCCAGGATTTTTCTCAACACTCCAAAAGTTATAAGAAAGTTTTTGAGCGTAGGCAGGGTTATCATTAACATTGGCTCCGCCTCTCAGACCACGAAAGAAACCTGCGGCATATTGCAAACGATCATCAAGGACTGCGCCCCAGAAGGTAGCACCATCATCACGACCATAAGAACCTGCTGAGGTACCATTATTTTGAATCGTTAAATTATAATCGGCTGGTTCAAAGGGCGTACCAGAAGCAAATGTTTGATATATGCCGCTGTAAAAAGGCCCATTCATTTCACGACGCTCACCGGGCACTAACATTCTACCCACCCAAAGATTCGCCATAGGGTTATATTCAATTTTACCAATAGCATCCAATAATCTAATCTCACCGCCACTGCCGCAAGTCTGACAATCAGTATTAATCTCAAATTTTAAATATTTGTGCATCTGTCCATTAAAGTACAAACGAGCATTATCTAAACTGAAATTGTTAGACCATTGATTATTGTTAGCACCTGCCGAATTTTGAGTAGCCGTAAAGCTACTACGTAACCCTATACCTACACCTATCCATTTGGTATCATCAATTTTAAACGTTGCTCCAGCATAAGAATCTGCTACTTGACCCACTGTCAACATCGTTAATAATAAAGTGGAGCGCCATCGACCACCTCGCCCATTTACTGAATGCTTAATTAAATCTTTCATCTAAATTCCTCATTTGCTTACAAGTATAAATACAACGCACTTATTTGAGATAAATGCAGCCATAAGTGGCATCTATATTGTTCCGTTTACAGTCATTACCTACAATCCGTCAAATAACGCATGAGTCATTTGACGTAATCTGCAGTGACATTGTTCCGCTTGTAGACAACATCTACAATCCGTCATATAACTCATACGTCAAATGACTTATTGCAGAGACCTTACAGCTTTAGTACATTGATAAATAAAGAATTTAGGAGATATTATGATTAATCGTGATCTAGCTAGCTATTCTGCAGCTATCAGCCTGATAGTGTTGTCTTGTGTGATAGGGGTAACCTCTAAAACAGCAGTTGCTGCAAACATTGAAGTTGAAAAACACTCTATTACGGGGATTAAGTTTGATCTTGCTGATGACAATCTAGCTCAATTCGGCTTTAGTCTATCTAAACAACAGATCGCGGAACAGGTCAGCAAAAACTTAGCTGAACAGCAATTTCCTATAACACAGACCGATAGCAACTCTTCACATAGCCTTAAGGCTAAACTTGATAAAATAGACTTTCAAAAACCACCCGTAGGCTTTTCTTTCAACACAGGCAGTGGAGATCCTCGATCTATTGATTTTCAAAAAACCGAGGTGCTACCGATAACTTGTCAGCTTAGTAAACAGGGCAATCACAATGCCCTTATAGAAAGAACAATGACTTTTAGCACCCAGTCTTTATTTGGTCATTCAAACCAAAGTCAGCAATCAGAAAAACTAATTGATCAAATCAGTACCGCCTGCTTTAATCTACTTGATGAGCTAAAGTTACCAAAACCTGAGAATAAAGCTAATATCACTCTTAGCAAACCAAGTTGGATGCCTTCAGTACAAGTCGTCGTTAAATCAATTCCAGTAACTGTAAACTCTGTGCCGACGATTAACAGTCATAATCAAGCTAACGATTCAGACGACAAAGAAATTATTATTAATAACCAGGGTTCTCCCCTGACGCTGCACATGGGCGTTGATCGTCGCTAGTGTTCATGCCGGAAACGCTTTACTCGCTTACGCTCGAAAAGCCTTATTCCGGCCTACTACTATTTGTTTTTTTGAAGCAAAACTCATGAGTTTTGACTCCGTTTATCTGATGACATGTAAGCAAGTTGGAATGAGTTTGCATACCATAAGGTGTTATAAATTGCGGCTTAGATATTAGCCTATTTGTTTTTTGAAGCAAAACTCATGAGTTTTGTTTACTTAAATCAGATGTAGCCAAAATAAGACCACTGCGCTTAGCGCGTGGTGGCGTTTCCGGCACAGGATCGGTGTTCATGCCGGAAACGCTTTACTCGCTAACGCTCTTAAAGCCTTATTCCGGCCTACTACTATTTGTTTTTTGAAGCAAAACTCATGAGTTTTGACTCCGTTTATCTGATGACAGGTAAGCAAGTTGGTATGAGTTTGCATACCATAAGGTGTTATAAATTGCGGCTTAGATATTAGCCTATTTGTTTTTGGAGTCAAAACTCATGAGTTTTGTTTACTTAAATCAGATGTAGCCAAAATAAGACCACTGCGCTTAGCGCGTGGTGGCGTTTCCGGCACAGGATCGGTGTTCATGCCGGAAACGCTTTACTCGCTAACGCTCTTAAAGCCTTATTCCGGCCTACT
>QVQD01000140.1 GCA_003584875.1 Methylococcales bacterium | reverse complement strand
ATATGCCCCTACAAAGGCTTAATTGTGGGCAGGCAGCAATCCTATGCCGGAAACGCCATCATGCGCTACGCTTAGATGGTCATCACCGGCCTACTAACCTTTGCAATGGAGTCAAAACTCACGAGTTTTGTTGTTTGGCGTAGCGATAGCGTAAGCCAAGCATTTCCTGCGCATCCTGTCGGGTTACGCTATCGCTAACCCGACCAAACTGGGCGAATAAATTCGCCCCTACAAATAAATTCGCCCCTACAAATGTATATGCCCCTACAAAGGCTTAATTGTGGGCAGGCAGCAATCCTATGCCGGAAACGCCATCATGCGCTACGCTTAGATGGTCATCACCGGCCTACTAACCTTTGCAATGGAGTCAAAACTCACGAGTTTTGTTGCTTGGCGTAGCGATAGCGTAAGCCAAGCATTTCCTGCGCATCCTGTCGGGTTACGCTGTCGCTAACCCGACCAAACTGGGCGAATGAATTCGCCCCTACAAATCAATTCGCTCCTACAAATCAATTCGCCCCTACAAATAAATTCGCTCCTACAAATCAATTCACCCCTACGAATAAATTCGCCCCTACAAATGTATATGCCCCTACAAAGGCTTAATTGTGGGCAGTGAGCCGAATTTGGCTTTATCTGAAAAAAAACTTAAACTAAGCCAATAGCCATTAAAGTATTTCAATATTTCTAATTGCTTCTCCAGCGCAAAATCGACGATTCATCTCTTGGTAAGCCGTCTCAATATGCTTGGCAAATAGTCGCACATTGAATAAATCACTGGTTTTAAGATGACTCTGTAACTTCGCTTTTAAATCATCCAGAGCTTGTGAGTCATTACCATAATAAATGGCTAATGTTTCATATTCACTATAGGTCTGTGCAATCAATTCAGGCATATCAACTGCCATTAATAAACTGGCTGCGACCCGACTGGCAAATGACGAACCTTCACAAGTTAATAACGGCAAGCCCATACGCAAAGCATCACTAGCTGTTGTGTGCGCGTTATAGGGCAAGGTATCCAAAAACAAATCGGCTAAGGGTAATCGCGCCAAATGATCTTCAACTGCAACGTGACTAGCGAACACCAAGCGTTGGGCATCAATGCCTCTAATAACGGCTTCTTTTTTTAGATTAGTCATTGCACTCTGGGTATTAGCGTACAACCAAAGCACACTCCCTTCGACTTGATGCAAGATTCTCATCCAACTATCAAAGGTAGCCGGGGTAATTTTATAATTATTATTAAACGAGCAAAATACAACACCCTCTGTAGGCAAGCCAAGCTCTAAACGAGTCAGCTTATTTGTGGCCACTCCCACTAAACTCGCATTAGCTTGATAGCTACTGGGCAAATACACCATGGCTTCACTATAGAACTGTCGCTTTTTGTCTGCGATGAGAACATTATCGACAATCATATAATCAATATAAGGACTAGCCATCGTACCGGGATAACCCAAATAACTAACTTGAATAGGCGCTACCCGTTCAGCAAAAATACCTGGCCGACCTTCCAAGGTAAAACCTTTTAAATCAATGGCAATATCAATTTCTAATAACCGAGCAATCAATACCACGGCATGATCTGTTAAATGCCTAACATCGATAAAACTAAAAAATGAAGACTTAGCGCGTTTACGCCAAATATCTTCATTGGAAGAGCCATAGGCAAAACCAATAAACTCAAACTTGTCTTGATCATGATTTTCAAACAATTCAGCCATTAAATGCATGGTCGCATGATTATGATAATCCGCCGAAAAGTAGGCCACTCGGATTTTATGATGGCTTTTATAGGGCTTCATAAGTGTAGGCACAATCGCATCATATAATTGATATTGATTGTAAATAGCACAGGCTTTTTGCTGTACTTCTGGATCATCTAGCAAGGCTAGCACTGGAAAAGGAGAAACTACTTTTTGATGGCTATTAATAGCTTGCTTTAATCTTGATACGTTGGAATCGAAATCTCTCCAGTCACAAATATGCATCTTAGTATGTAGATTAAAACCATACAAATAGTCTATTTCGGGATTAATAACTAAGGCACTATCAAAATCGGCAATCGCCTCTTCATAGCGCTGTAACTTACAAAAAGCACTGCCGCGATTTGACAAGGCCTGAAAGTATAGAGAATTGAGCTCAATGGCCTCGCTATAACTGAGTATAGCTTCTTCATAACGTTGAAAATAACTTAAGGTATTCGCTAAATTATAATGCGCTGCAGCTAAGCTATCATTTTCTTGCACGGCTTGTGTCTGGCAAACCAACGCCTCTGCATGACGATTTAGAGACGTTAACACATTACCTAAATTGTAAGCGGCATCGGGATAGTTTGCATCTAACAATCTACATTGCTCAAAACTCTCAACAGCCTGTTCATTTAATTGAAGTTTGACTTGAGATACGCCCAGATTAAAGTGAGCCAGCGCACTCGTACTGTCGAAGCTTATAGCACTTTCAAAACTTTGAATGGCCTGATCAAATAATAAAAGCGCATGCTGAGATATGCCTTTATTGGTCATGGCTTCGTGATAATTCTGTCGAATAGAAATAGCGACATCATAGCTATCAATCGCTTCTTGATAACGCGCCAAATCATTAAGTACATTGCCACGATTATAGTTTGCTTCTGCATTAGCAGGACTCAGTACTAAAGCATGATCATAACTTGCCAGCGCAGATTCAAAATCATCAAGCCCCTGACTCGCAATACCCCTGTTAATAAAGGCTTCCAAATAATTAGGGTCAATTAAAATAGCTTGGTCATAGCTTGCAATCGAGGCATCATAATTTTCAATATCAAAGAAGGCGATACCTCGATTAACATAAGCTTCGGCGTAATCTTGTTTAATTATGATCGCTTGATCATAACTAGCAATGGCCTCAACACTACGATTCAAGGCATTTAAAACAAGACCGCGATTACAATAAGCACTTGCATAACCAGGATTAATATCTACAGCCAGATCGTAACTAAGCACTGATTCCTCAAAGCTGCCTATTTCTTGCAGCAGGTTACCCCTATTATAGTGAGCACCGGCATAATAAGGATCGATGACTATTGCACGATCATAGCTATCGAGAGATTCGGAATAGCGATGTTGTTGCTGAAAGACTATGCCTAAATGAACATTTGGAAGACTTTGATTAGCATTAATAGCAAGAGAATGTTGGTTATAAAGTTCACTCTCTGACAACTCGCCTAGCAATAAGGAAATCGTCCCTAAATTTGTCAATAAATCAGCGTCATTAGGAAACTTAACTAAAAGTAATTTAAAAAGCCTAATCGAATCCTGTAATTGCCCAGCCTGATAATACTCGATTGCCTTTTCATTTAAAAAAACGCTATCGTTAAGATCTGCTTCCATAGTATTGCGTCAGTTTCTGTTGCCTATAAAAAACCCCAAGCTCTTTATATTAAGCACTTGGGGTTGTTTTATTTCTTTTAAATTTAAAATGAAGAGTGAAGCATTCAAAGCAATAACCATTAATAAATTAAGACAAGGTATTATTTCGTTTACGCTGTATAAGCAATACGTTTTTTTACCTAAGTTTAATTCCATCATATAGATGTTTGCTCTAAAGTCAATTTTAGGCAATCCGATTAAGCGGTAGGCAGAAAAGAGACTGTGAAAGTATTATGATTCAAGCTTCCGCCTTTTACAACATAGGTATCTACACAAATAATTGTTAGCATTCCCACGCACGAACGATAACATTGTGGTGAAGATCGTAGGGGCGTATTGCATACGCCCTTATAAAATAAGCTCTATAACATTGGACTTTCAATGTTGGGCGTATGCAATACGCCCCTACGGGGATTTTTTGTGTCATAAGTTACTGATATTTTATGATTATTTTTAATAGACCCAATCTCCCCTAACCCCTCTTTGCTAAAGAGGGGAAATAATCATAATACTTTTACAGTCTCGAAAGCGTTGCCCACCCTACCCAACTTAATCCCGCAAACTAAGATCGCGCCACACGGCGTGCAGGATATTGTCATCATTGATGGCCATGAAGTTTAGCGTGACTTCAATCAAGGCTTCAGAACCATCAGCTCGGAGTATCATCCATTCAAAACGGTGAAAGCCTTCTTCGATAACCCTTTCAACATTGGCTTTAGCTTTATCAACAGAACGCTGTCCATCGGGTTGTAATTCAGGCGAAATATCACTGGGACTCAGATTTAAAAGACTCTTTTTATCGGGGTAGCCAAGAAACTCTATGGCGGCAGCATTACAGTCAACGTAACGACCGTTCTTGCTCATCAGTACGGGATCTACCAGTGTCTCAAAAATTAGATGATAATTTTTATAGCTTCTTTGTGCTGTTAGCCAAGCGGGATAAGATCGCCAATCTTTAAGCCATGCCTCTGCATCAGAGTAAGACATAGGTTTTGCGATGATATAGCCTTGGCCTAATTCACAACCCATGCTGATTAATAACTCACCTTGTTCTATGCTTTCAATACCTTCTGCAACCACTACTTTACCCAAATCATTAGCCATTTGGATAATATGAGTTACCAACCTAAAGTCATGTTCTGAATCGGCGATACCTGCAATAAAACTGCGATCAATCTTAAGAATTTTAATCGGCAATTCTCTTAAATAAGTGATCGAGGAATAGCCTGTGCCAAAATCATCTAGGGCAAATTCAACACCCAGTGCGCGGCATTGGTTAATCACCTTTGAAACTAGCAAACGATCATTAATAGCAGTGCTTTCTAATATTTCTAGCACTAAACTGCCTGATTTAAAATTAGCTTGTTTATTAACTTCGGCCGCTAAAAAATCCACAAAGTTTGTTTGCATGAGCTGCCTGGCGTCTACATTAACACTCAGGTTAATATTTAAGCCTTTTTCATTCCAAGCATTTAATTGCTTTAATGCACTCTTAATAACCCAGTAACCTAATTCAATACCTAAAGGGTGATTCTGGACGATAAACAAAAATTTCGAGGGCGCTAAAAGCTCTGTATGATTTTTATTCCAACGTAGTAAGCCCTCAAAGCCATACACGTCTCCTGTGGCCATATTCACTTTAGGTTGGTAATACAGCTCAAATTCATTACGACTGATACCTATGCGTATGGCTTCGATAGAATTGTTACGGGTGATGATGACTTGATCTTGACTTCGATCGAACAAATGATAGCAATTTTTACCTTGCTTTTTAGCAACATACATCGCTTGATCTGCTTGTACTAGAAGAGCCTCAGCATCATCACCAAAATTGTCTATCACGTTGGGATAAAGGGCGATACCGATACTCGCTGAAACCTGCATCTCAATTGCCCTTAAAGAAATTTTAGCCTTGCAAGCAGCTAAGATACGAGCCAGAGTAACTTCAAGATAGTGCTGACTGCTCAGCTCATCTAAAATAATAACAAATTCATCACCGCCTAATCTTGCTAAGGTGTCGGTATCACGAATGGCGGCTTTAATTTGCTGACTAATAGCTATTAAAAATTCATCACCGACTTCATGACCATAGTGATCATTAATGGCTTTAAAGCCATCCAGATCAATGAATAATATCGCAATATAGCCACCGCGTCGTTTTACAACGCTCATAGCTTGATTGAGTCTATCCATAAGCAGAAAACGGTTAGGCAAACCCGTTAAATTATCATAGTAAGCCTTATCTTCTAAGTCTAGAATTTGTACTTCATTAAGATGCAGCTTTTGATTGGCCAGATACCAAGACTTTTCATGAAAATAATGGCCTATGAAAGTAAAAAACAGTAAAAACAGACTGCTACCAATCATTCTTCCATAGAGGGCAATATTATCTTCATGATATATGTCTTTGGTAAATTTTTCAGGTGCATGTAGCCATTGATAAAACCGAAAAACCAAAATAAATAGTAGAATCATTAAAAAATAATAGATAACTCTAAGATATTTTGAATTGTCATTTTTTACAACAACCCTTAATTGCTTCATTTGCAGGACACAAATGATAGTTAACGCTGATGACGTCAATAAAAAACGCTGGATATAGTCACCCTGCCTTATAAACTCAAACACTGACCCGTAAATAACCAATACTAGCAAAACACTGTATAAATGATATTTAGTAATAGGGCGCGTAAAAGAACTAAATAATAATAGAGTCGTCAGCATCGAGCCTACGAGGCATATATTGGCTAATGTGAGACAAAACAGATTAGTAACTGGGGCAATAGCCCAAAAAACACTAGAAAACATGAACAGATATATAGACACACTCCAAAACACTTCCGTTTTAAAATATGTATCTTTATCTTTGAAGCCGATATAAGAACTTAAACCTTGCCCAAATGCAATAAAGGCAAAAATACCATAAAATAGCTGGTTATATTCAATCATACTTTATAGTACTTTGTGAGTTGATTATCAATATTTCAACGAGTGGCTCTATAATCCACCTCATAAATAATGCTAGCATAAATTTTCTGCTTGCTTGCTTGCTTGCTTGCTTGCTTGCTTGCTTGCTTGCTTGCTTGCTTGCTTGCTTGCTTGCTCACAATATCATAATTTTCATCATAAAAAAGTACAGGTCTTTTTTCAAAAAATTTAATTATTACAAATCCTAAGCAAACTTTCACCTTTATTTGTATCCGACCTTAAACCCATTGGCAAAAGTAATTGTACTTAGGGTGCATGACAACTTAGTTGATTATATTTTATGCGTTTTCGATAGATCTCTTTACGGTGCCCGATCTCGATAACTAGAACAATAAGCTCACCATCTTTAATCTGGCAAAATAGCCGATAATCGCCAACACGATAAATTATGTCTTGTTGAATTTTCTGAAAGGGATCTTTAAGGCAGGACGGAATTGCAACCCCCATCCTGCTAGGTAGCATCATCCCTATTTCACTTTGCAAATATCTATAATTTTTTAGCATCATTACTAGCTCACTTTGCAAGCGTCTCTGATTTTTTAGGAGCATTCCCTGTTCAACTAGCAATGATCCCTGATTTTCTAGGAGCATTCCTTGCCCAACTAGCAATGACCCCTGTTTTTTTAGGAGCATTCCCTGTTCAACTAGCAATGACCCCTGTTTTTTTAGGAGCATTCCCTGTTCAACTAGCAATGATCCCTGTTTTTTTAGGAGCATTCCCTGTCCAACTAGCAATGACCCCTGTTTTTTTAGGAGCATTCCCTGTCCAACTAGCAATGATCCCTGCTTTTTTAGGAGCATTCCCTGCCCAACTAGCAATGACCGCTGTTTTTTTTAGGAACATTCTCTGTTCAACTAGCAATGACCGCTGTTTTTTGTAATGGTCAAGTTAAACTGGACACTTTTCAAGCCATGTTTCTATAAAACGCCTGTTCAAAAGTCAAAAGTGATTTATAAGCTAATTTTGAGTGAGATCGTTTATCATTATAAAAAGCTAGATAATCAATCGCACTTAACTTTGGTTAACCTATTTGGATAATCTGATTTAGCCTTTCACATACCTGGGTGAATAGATTATTTGATAACGATTTAAGAGGGTGTGCTTTAGCTTTTCTTAAGCGCCAATCGAATGATTTGGGTTGATGACAGAGTACATAGCTGGTTTGTTCTGCTTTACGACCACCTGCCTTACCCACTGCAACTGCGAATGGATTATCGGCATTGTATTCTGCTGTTGTCATGGGTAAGCCAATAACCAGCGATGTTTTTTCGTTAAAGATGCGTGGTGAAAGCACCAGAAATGGGTGAATATCACACATTTCTTGCCCAACTTGTGGGTTACAGTCAATCCAGATAATGTCTTGTCTATCTGGCACCCAATGAGCTTGGTTTTTGGGGCTTACCAACGCTCTGCACCTATAGTATCGCTGGTCGTCATAACCTCTGCGCTGTGACGGACAGGATCGAAACTAGCTAATCGCTGTTCTAGCGAAAGTTGAGCTTCATTAATAGGTCTGATGACTGGAATTGAACCCGCGTCCGCAAGTATTCAACCAACTTTGTTAAATAGATCGGGTATTAAAAATCTACTGACTAATTATTCTATGTGAGCAGTTGATTTGATGCGTTTAAACTGATAAGTTGATAGGTGTTTATGTAATTACGAGGATAAATTGATGTCAGCGACAAATTTGAATCAAACAAGATGGACTGTTTCTGTATCAAAAGATACTGATACGGCATTACGTGTTTTTCTGGCACAACGAGGTTTGAAAAAAGGTGATATGTCTAAATTCATTGAAGAGTCGGTACGATGGCGAGTATTTGATCAGAGCATGACTGAAGCACAATCAAAGTTTTCGGACATGTCTCCTACAGATCTTCAGGCACTGATTGATGAGGCAAGCATCAGTATTAAAAATGAAATGCGCCAAGAGTTTGTAGGTAATATAGGTTAATGTTAGTCGTACTTGACACTAACATTCTAATTAGTGCTTTATTAGTTCAAACATCACCACCCGCTAAATTAATTGAGTTATGGCGTAATGGTCGGTTTACACTGCTGACTGCACAACCTCAAATTGAAGAACTTTATAGAGTCACTCGATATCCTAAAATTCGTGAGAGACTAAATTCTGCCATTGCTGGTCGTTTGATCAACGAATTACAAAGTTTAGCCACAATTGTGACTGATTTGCCTATTGTCGATGTTTCTCCAGATCCCTATGACAATTATTTACTGTCGATTAGCATGAGTGGATTTGCAGATTATCTGATTACGGGCGACAAAATAGACTTACTTGCCATCAAGAAGTTTGAAGGAACAGCAATCTTGTCAATTGCTGATTTCTTCAAACAAACCAAATTCTGATTCTTGGATATACAAGCACTAATTATATTAGTGAAATGAGCATCGCATGTTGCACCGCATCCTAGGAATGGAAAGAAATACTTCTGGTTCAATTAGACCAAGATTCACTTTCTCGTGTTGTTGAAATCGTCTAATTACTTCGTTCAAAGATCCCAAATAATAACCACGCACCCTGCACTCATTATTCAATCTATTCACCGCAAATTTAACCCTAATTGAACCGAATATATAGTACTGAACGATCCGTTCATTTCTAATTATCAAGAGGTTTAATATGGCGACAAATAGAGAGTGTATATTTGCGTTTAAGGCGAGTTCTGAATTCGTGAGGTTACTTAACGAATTATGTGTAATATCTTTAGTTGTTGGTTTTGTTGCGCGAATAGTTGTATCAGAAAGAGTTTTCTTAGTCATGTGCAGTAACTCCTGATGAAGTTATTGCATTTACAGTTGTTACTGTTGAACTTACTACATTAGGTTGCAGTAACAAAAGTATTAAACCAGTTACTGTTGCGCATAAAAAACCCCAAGCACTTGTATTTAAAGTGCTTAGGGTGTTTTTTATATCTTTTAAAACTAAA
>QVQD01000020.1 GCA_003584875.1 Methylococcales bacterium | reverse complement strand
CGTTAGTCAATATTTGTGATGGCAACAAAGATAGCACAATAGTGATTAATACAGGTGCACGAAACAATAAAGGCGTTACAGAGTACGGATCAATCTTGGGTAACACGTTAAAAGAGCTAAATAGAGAGCTAGTAACGCTGTGGGTAGTGAATAGGCAAAAGGATAGTCTTGAGCTTTTAAAAGAATATCTTGATGCACTCCCTTTTTCTGAATCTCATACACTACATGTAATCAAGAATGCATTTTATGGTGATTCAAAGAAATTCGAATTGTATAACAATTCCAATATTAAAAAGTTAATTGAATCTAAAAGTGGGAAGTCATTAACTTTTCCAGATTTAGCTGATCGCGTGAGTGATGATTTATATTCACTAAGATTAAGTGTTGAGAAAGCAAATAAAGAACTGCAGATAGGAAACCGAGCTGAATTATTAAGGTGGCGTGGCGAATACAATAAAATGTTTGCAGAGATTATCAATGAGTGATTTAGACGATAGCTTTGCAAAACTACTAGGTCGAGAGCCAACCGACACAGAAAAGCAAAACTTGCTTAGGATCGGTGACGCGCTAGGTGTAAAAAAGAATGATGCTTTTTGGCTGATTTTAATGGCGTTACAGTCACATCAAACTCTTTACAGTGAAATACCAGTGCAGATTGAGGTTGCAGCAAAGAGCACTTTAAATAATATCAAAGCGGCTGCAGATATTGCCATGGCTGCATCTGCAGGGAAAGCCACTGCCGCGTTAAGTAAGGCGGTTTCCGACGTGGCTTATCAGGTTGCATCTGACACTGCAAAAAAAGAAAAGATCAAATGGATTGCCGGTTGCGTCGCGGTGACAGTTTTATGCATAAGCGGGCTGACTTGGAAAGTGCACTCGATAGCTCACGAGTCGGGGTATTACTACGGCTACGGCCTTGGGTACGAAAAAGCTGTTGATGAGAAGGCTGCGGCGGCATGGTCGAATACAGCACAGGGCAAGGCTGCTTACAAATTAGCAACTACCGGCGAGCTCGACAGCTTGCTACACTGCAATCGTGCTGGGTGGTCTGTAGAAAACGGGGTTTGTTACGTCAATAAGACGAAAGATGGCCTTTTTGGCTGGAAAATCCCATAACTGGCCAGTTTTTGCTCAATCTAAGCTAAGGCTTTATGTAGCATGGGCTTAGACGTCGTTATTAGCCCTGTTATCCACAAAATCTGTGGATAACAGGGTGACACCAAAAAACACAGGTTTTGTTTATTAATTTAGTCTATTAGTGATTTATTAAATTCGGTAAAAGTTACAAATTTAAATATTTAGCCACGGCTTCTTCAATAATTTTTTGCTCAGAGACTCGTTTACCACTTTCAGAAGATCGTCTGAAACCCTCTGCACGTATAGCATCAGTTACAAACTTAGGTAATCTTAGCGTCTTTGTTATCAACGATAATTCCTCCGCCGTACGTTCTATAGTCTCTTTTTTAGTTTCCATTTTCTTGCTCTAATTAATTTTGGTATCATACTATTATACGTAAATATTGCTTTAAATGCTTGCAATGATTCTTATTCTATTTAGTCGAAAATCCTGCCCTCGTTTGCCTCGACAGTCGCCCAAAATTCCGGTCTAAATTGAATTTCTCTCATTTTGTCGAATGCGTCTGAAATTGCATTCCTAAGCTCTTCAATAGTACTATCGCCTCGTTCAATGTCTTTTGTATGTCCGTTCAATATGCGTTTAACGTCACTTAAATTTAACCGATATCGATGCAAATCATCGCCCAAATTCTCATCGATTAGCTCGCCTATAGCCATTTGCACCATGTGCTCATTTACGTGATAGCGAACGCGGTCATCATCGCTGACAAGTAAATTTAGATAGTCTATTTCGCTTTGATTGACTCGAGTATTTGGATTCATAGGTACATTTCCTGATTAATATATTTAAATTAACTATTAGGTAATTATTTAATTCGTCTATTTAATATTAGTCTAATTATGACTTTTGTTATGGCACTAACTCTTTCTTGACCTACGTTTTGCTTTCTTTGCGGCCTTTGCTTCTTGTTCCGCTTCAAAGGCTGCTTGTTGCTGCTGTTGTTCGGCGATGGCATGTTCAAGCTCTAGTCCGGCTTCTTTAGCTTTAATAGCAGCCTGAATTTCTTCCTCTTGAGCTTTAATTAAAGCCACCTCTTTGTCTGCCTTTTCTCTACCTAGGGCAATTTTTTTATTTTTCACAGTGACACTTTGATTCAGCTTACTAAAAAATGACGTGTAAAATTCTGTTTCGCGAATCGTGTCCCTATCAGTAACAACGGTTGTGTATTCAGTATCTATTGGGATCAAAGGCAGTACCCACAACAAATGCCACCATACATACGATTTTTTGTGCATTTCTGTAACTTGGTTGGCCGACAGCATAACCAGTGATTCATCCCCGCCAGGAACAACCGTTATCGTTGATTTAATGGTATGCGATAGCTCTTTGTCTTCGTCGTTTTTAATCTCTTTTGAGACAGTAAGAACGCGACCTTTAGGATCAACAGTATCAACATTAAAGCCTTGCTTACTAGTAACTTCAAGCGCCGCATCAAAAATGACCTCCGGTGTTGCTGCAATAACTTGATTGCTGTTATTAATGGTTTCTTTGTCGTCAAACGCTTGTTGAAAGTTGCCTTTTGTTGCACAGCCGCTAACTAAAAGAGAGGTTGCAGCTAAAATAATTAAGTACGTTTTCATGGTTGCCTTAGAATTTTTTAAAATCGTACAAAGTCAGCGTTGGCTTGCCGTCGCGTTCTATTCTTTTCCCTGTTTTCGCCATTTTTTCAACGAAATGTTTATTTTTTAGAGTTGCATCAAGCTCATTAATCCATGTTGTCAGATAAAGCCCAAGAGCCGCACCGCCTGTGGCCATCACGAAAACCAAGGCGTCAAACCAAAAGGGCACTTTTAGAGGCATGCCGCGCAAAAAATCCCCACTCACGCTTAGCGCCTCAGGTGCAGATGCACCGTGGAGGATAGACATACCAAGGCACCAGGCCGAGAAATAGCCAATGCATCCAAAAAAAATGACCATCATCAGTGCGTCGTTGACGTTCGGCGGTAAGAATTTTTTTATTATTAATGGCATCTCAATTCCTTATTAAATTAATTATTTGTCTGTCTGTCTGTCGACGACAGCACGCGCATGTTGTCTGGCCTTTGTTTGCTTATTTCTTGCTGCTTCAATTCGAGTTTTCATTTTTTTTATAAATCCGCTGATTAGTCCACGACTCACATTATACATATTTTAAATATTTAAACAAATGCTTTCATTTAAATATTTGCAATTATTTAAATGCTTGCATTAAATATTAATGGGAGTAGACTTATCGATAGTGCAAAGCCTGGGGGTGACACCGGTTTTTGAGTCGATTTGATAAAATAGACACTATATATATAGAGTGAGATAGATATGTCAGACCCAGCGATACTAACAGGCGCATCAAACACAGATCTCAGTATGGGCTTCTTCAATGATATTTTTGGAGTAGGCTGGCAAGACACGATTTCGGGCACGACACCCTCGGGCGACATGGCAAACGTCATCAGCGAGATGCTCGCGATTTTTAATTCTGTTGTTTTAGTCGGTGTGATGGTTTTGATGTTCTACGTGATATCAGCAGGCATTGTTGGTACGGCTCACGAAGGCGAAGCGCTAGGAAAGCGTTACTCAACACTTTGGACGCCACTTAGAGGGGCGCTGTCTGTCAGCGCTCTAATGCCGTTGCCATGGTGCAAATATAGCTTGATTCAAGGCCTGTTATTCAAATTCGTGTTTTTCAGTATTTCTGGTGCGTCTTATTTAGCAAATAAGACAGTTGATCAAATAGCCAGGCAAGGCGGATCAATGACTCTGCCTGCAGCGCCTATGATTTCAGGCGTAGGCTTGGGGCAAGAAATATTGAGAAATTTAGTAATACAGGAATATTTTGTCGCGCAAGAAGGTACTGCTTATAACGCACCAGGCTACGGCGCTCAAACTGCGACAGAGGGCAAGCAAAGCGCGATCAAGATTTATTTTACAGCGCCTAATTTTTCAGTATTGCCCTCATTTGATGAGCGCATGGGTGAGCTAAGCGTTAGTTGCAACGCCTCTGTGCCCGCCGCTTGCGCAGGCGAAAAAGCCGCAGTCACGCAGTTAATTACGGCACTAAGGCCGATAGCTAGTGAGTTAGGAGCTGATTTCACCGGCGAAGGTCAGAGTTTCGATCAACTCAGATCCCAATTTGACGCTGCAATTACGCAGTATGCGTATACGTCACAGCAAAACGCAACTTCTGCACTACAAACTATAAGCCAAGAAAAACAGCAAAAATTAACGACTTTTACAGAATCAATTAAAAATAATGGTTGGGTATCACTGGGAAGCTACTATTTAAGCATGAGTCAAATGTCTGAAGAGGCGCACGCTATCGGTGCAGCAAGGGCTGGCATAGCAAGATCTGCTGATCTTGCAGGCATCGGTAGATCAGCGATGAAAGAGTATGCTGACGCAATTATGCGAACGAACAGTTTTTTAAAGACGCAAACAGCAGGGCTTGACGTCAACAAAGTCACCGGCACTAGCCCATCAGATAAATTAGGCGTCGGTACAATTTTAGGGGCCTTTTTTAAAGACTCTCTTTTGTCATCATTTCCTTACGTTGACGGCAATACTCAAACGTCAGCGGCAGGCTTAGTCAGCAAAACACTAAGCCAGGGCGATCCGGTTTTAAGCCTTCAGGCCTTGGGTCATAGCTTAGTCAACTTTGGTTCTGATTTGGCGATGATCTCAGCAACGGCAGGCGTTGGCGAATGGGTGGCCGGTATTTTTAGTGCGCCTAAAGACTCAAATTTAGCGCCAAAAATGTCCGGCCTAGGTGTGTTAAAAGAAGTTTTCGGGGCAGTGCAATCACTCATTACGCCCCTTATTTTGCCTCTGATGTTGTGCGGTTTGGCTTTAGCTTATTACGTTCCTATGTTGCCATTTATTTTATGGACCTCCGCCGTCGTATCTTTTTTGATTCTCACTGTTGAGCTTTTAGTAGCCTCGAGCCTTTGGGCTGCAGCTCACGCAATACCAGAAGGGGAGGGTATGGCCGGACAGCATGGGCGACAAGGCTACATGCTATTTTTGGGCATCGTTTTGAGACCATCACTGCATGTGGTCGGCTTTTTTATTGCATTTGCGCTTAGCTCGACAGTCTGCAGATACGTCGGCGACAGCTATCTAGCTTTTGCTCAAAATAGCGGACTAGGAGAGGCCCCGCAAGGGGTTCCAGCACAGATGATCAGCTGGCTCGCAACTTTAATTATTGGTATGTCGCTCGCGATTACGCTAATGCACAAATGCTTTTCATTAATTACCTGGTTGCCAGACAATCTGCTGAAATGGATTTCTGGCAGCACGTCGAGCATGGGCGAACACGACGATCATCATCGCACAAATCAAATGTTTGTCGGAGCTATGCGCGGCGCTCCCTCTGCAGTTACCGGTGCAGTTACTGGCGTAGCGGGAAAACTGCCAAAAGTCGGTGGCGGCGGGTCAAAAAATCAAGGCAGTGATGATCAGCAATCAACAGCTTCAACGAGCGGCATAGATCCGCACACCCAGGGCGACAAAAAATAATTTTTTTTACTAAACAGAGGTCAAATAATGGAATTAAAGCCACTTAGACGAAACGACGAATTCGCGTTTATTTTTATAGTCGTGTTTGCAATACTGTACCCACTTTTTTTCATCCCGACCGCCTTAGCCGCTGGGGCTTGGTCGTCGCATTTGACGCTCGCAGATAACGCACTAAACGCCTTTGCTTTTTTGGTGCACCTTGCCTGCTATGGCGCAGATATGCCGATATCTGGATATTTTTTAGACGTCAAGCCCATAATCCACTGGCCGGATTTTCTTTTCAAAAGGCTTACTACTGTTGAATATGTGATGCTGCCAATATCATTTATTTTTTCGTTTTTCGCGGCGCTTTTTGCGACTGAGCCGCCAGCTCGATTGCAAATCATCGAAGGCCGTAGGATAACTGATAATCCAAAAATAATAGAGGAGCAGCTAGCTAAAATTAAAAAAGCTGATGGCCTGTTTCTACATCCACAAGTTAGGATAAGTAAAGCACTTGAAGCCAGTCATTTTATGCTGCTCGGTCAATCAGGATCCGGAAAATCAAGTGTCTTAAAATATCTAATGAGCCAAGCAATGAGCCGCAAAGGCGCTCGAACGCTAATTTTTGATTACAAAGGCGACTTTACCGCGGCTACACCAGACGAAGTCGCCCTACTGTCGCCATGGGATGCACGTTCATGGGCATGGGATGTATCAATCGATTGCATTAACCCAAGCCAAGCTCAAACGTTGGCCCAGGGGCTGATCCCTGATGCCGGCGACAATCCATTCTGGGCCAACGGCGCTAGGGCAATTTTAACGGGTATCATCGTTCATCAACAAAAAACACGCGGCACAGACTGGAATTTTGAGCATTTAGCTAAAGCGATCTCGGCACCTTTGGAGGATATACAATCTATTATTAACGAGTCCTACCCTCGCGCTAATAAATATTTGTTAGACGACTCAGACACTACACAGTCCCTAGAAGCAACGCTCTCATCATTTTCTGGTCCTATTTTTGATTTAGCCGACGCATTCAGGCGGCATCCGGCTGAAAAAAGAATATCGATCAGCTTATGGCTAACTAATCCGCCAGCACACTACCCAATGACTATTATTCTGGGTGGCAACTTAAATTATATACCGCTCATGAAAGGGCTTGTGCAAGGCGTCTTTAGGGTCATACAACAGACCGTTGGATCACCGTCAATGCGAAATATTGACAACGAGGTTTTCATTTTTATTGATGAGTTTTTGCAGCTTGACAGGCTTGAGATGTTAATGCCGTTGCTTGAGGTGGCTAGGTCAAAAGGAGTGCGGCTATTTTTGGCAGGGCAAGATTTTTCTCGAATTAATGTAAGCGGCTAGCGCTACCGCCTATCCTTAATTTTCATCCTTTGATTTAGCATCTAACGATGCAGCAGGAAACGGCAGTAATTCATCAATACGACTATTTGGCCAAGTCGGCAGTTTTTCTAAAGTATCTTTTAACCAAGCCTCAGGGTTTAATCCATTCAGTTTCGCGGTGCCCAGCAAGCTCTGAATAGCAGCAGCTCTTTGACCAGCGCGTTCTGAGCCTGCAAATAGCCAGTTCTTTTTTCCTAAGGCGATGGGGCGGATGACGTTTTCAACCGGATTATTATCAATGGGCAAATGGCCTGTTTCAGCGTAGCGGATAAGGCTCGCCCAGCGCCGCAAAGTGTAATCCATCGCTTTTGCAGATGTACCTCCGTTAGCTGTTTTGGTACGCGTTGTCGTCAACCATTGATGCAACTCAGTTAATACAGGTAGGCTTTTATCTTTGCGGTGCTGTTTTCGTGCAGCACAATCCATGTCCGTGGCTGCTGCTTCAATAGCGTATAGCTGAGCAATGCGCTCCAACGCTTCTTTTGCCATTGGGCTCTGATTGGCTTTATGCAAATCAAAGAATTTTCGACGCGCGTGCGCCCAACACCCCAATTCAATGCAGGGTACTAACGTTTGCTTGATATTGAACGAAGCCTTATAGCCGCTGTAATCATCCACCATCAGATGACCCTTCCAGTCACCTAAAAAGCGCCGACAATGTATACCACCTCGACCATCTCGATAGTCAAAAACAATAATGCGAGGTCCTGTCTGTAAGTCATTGCTGCGGTAAGCCCATAGATAAGCTTTTTTTGTTTTGCCTCGCCCAGGATCAAGTTGTGATACCGGTGTCTCATCGGCATGCAAGGTATTGCCCTGCAATAAATGCCAAGCCAATCGGTCTACCAAGGGCTGTAGAGTCACGCCGAGCTTACCAACCCAATCAGCCAAGGTTGAACGTGATAGGATTACTTTTTGCCGAGCTGCGATCTGTTCAATACGATACAGCGGTAAATGATCAACGTATTTATTAATCAGCACCCAAGTTAATAGCCCCACTGTGGCCATGCCGCCATCAATAACAGCTGCTGGAATGGGTGCGGCAGTGACGGTTTCACAAGCCTTACAAGCATATTGGGGTCTGATGTGGCGATGAACGGTAAATACAGCGGGCACGACATCTAATTGTTCGGTGACATCTTCACGAATCTTGATTAAGTCACTACCACAGCGCCCACACTGGCAAGACTCGGGTTCGTGTCGAAATTCAATGCGAGGCAAATGTTCAGGCAATGGCTGACGTCCAGCGCGAGGCCGTTTAGGTTTGCGCTCAGTGAGGACAGGATCACTAGCGTTTAGTGCGTCCAGTGCCGCCGCAGTGGCTGCCAAGTCTTCGTCCAAAGATTCTTCAAACAGATCCTTTTGTAGTTGGCTAAAAGCTTCGGTTTTGGCGCCGTATCTTATTCGGCGCAGGTATGACAGTTCGTAAGTCAGTGCTTGAATTTTAACTTCTTTATTTTGAAGTTCTTGCGCATCTTTATTAGCCTGTTTGAGTAACGCTCGAACCATGTCTGCCATCTGGTTTTTAGAGGCAGTTTCAAGGTCAAGCTGTTCAAATTGGCTAAGTGATTTCATGCCATTATTATAACAAAAAAACCCATGAAAGCCACGTCATTACTGGTCTTCAGCGTAAAATATTCTTGTTAAAATCTATCTTTTACCACTGTAAATCTACGGGCAGAATGGCCGATAAACGCTGCCAGTTTACGCCTGCAATTAACCACTGCCATTGCTCAAAGGATACTGAAAAACAAGTGTCTGTAGATTTTGGCCAAACAAAATGCCCTTCATGTAAGCGACGCTGACACAACCACACACCCGTACTATCCCAAAGCAACACTTTGATGCGATTACCACGACGGTTACGGAATACGATAGCGGCACCAGAGCTAGGCGCTTTACCCAAAGCGTGCTGAGCAATCATCGACAAGCCATCAATGCCGCGCCGCATATCCACAGGCTCTACCGCTAACCAAATAGCGACAGGATCTCTTATTAATTCAGGCATTTTAATAACTCCGCAAGCCAGCGCGGTGACGTGGTACTCGGGAGCTCCAATAACAGCCCATTGACTAACCGCAGTCGCAAGTCCACATTAGGCGGAAGGGGAACAGGTGGTGTAACATCAATTGCAATCAATGAAGGCATTGTCGCTTGGGAAAGCTCTTGGTAATTGCAAACCCACCTTGAAAACGTTTTGTTATTCAGCCCATTTTTTTGGCAATAATCCGTTTGCGAAAAACCACTAGCTTGCCAAGTTTTAATGTGTTTTAACTGCCGTTCGTTTAATGCCATGCGATATCCTCAGAAAAAAACTGAAGGATACCAGTGCCACAAAAATATTTAAGATGGTGGCGCTACGCGCTTAC